>JAZODI010000058.1:0-11856 GCA_045596965.1 Eubacteriales bacterium
GATTGCCATCTCCATGTATCCTGACACATATCGTCCAGATTCTTTTCGGCAACAAATCCGATCTCATCTCTGGCCTTATCGGGCTCGGCATAAAGGGATTCCACATCCCCCGGCCGACGGTCCACGATCTTATAGGGAACCTCCTTGCCGCAGGCCTTTTCAAAGGCATGGACCATATCCAAAACGCTATAGCCTTCGCCGGTGCCAAGATTATAGACAAACACACCGGTCTTGCCCTCTTGGCCCTTCAGGGCGCAAAGGTGGCCCTTAGCCAGATCGACAACATGGATATAGTCGCGCACGCCGGTACCGTCGTGGGTATTATAATCCCCGCCGAAGACCGAGAGAAACTCCCGCTTGCCGATGGCAACCTGGGAAATATAAGGAACCAGATTATTGGGAATACCCTGAGGATCTTCGCCGATCTTGCCGCTCTCATGGGCGCCGACGGGATTGAAATACCGCAGCAGGGTGATGGCCATATCCGGCTCTGCCTTGGCAATATCAGTAAGCATGATCTCCTGCATCAGCTTGGTCTGACCGTAGGGGTTGGTGGCGCTGGTGGGGAAGTCCTCCCGAACGGGAACGATCTTGCTATCGCCATAGACGGTAGCGGAGGAAGAAAAGACGAACTGCTTAACGCCGTATTTCTTCATGCTGGCCAGCACATTGAGGGTGCCGACGATATTGTTATTATAGTACATCCAGGGCTTCTCGCAGCTTTCACCCACCGCCTTAAGGCCGGCAAAATGGATGACCGCATCGATCTTCTCCGCTGCAAAAATAGCATCCATGGCGGCAGGATCCAGCATATCTGCCTCATAGAATTTGAAATCCTTGCCGGTGATCTCCTTCACCCGATCCAAGGCCTTGGGCTTGCTGTTATAGAAATTATCAAAGACAACAACCTCATAGCCGGCGTTCAGCAGTTCCACAACGGTATGGGTGCCGATATAGCCGGCGCCGCCGCTTACTAATACTTTCATGATATGTTCCTCCTAAATTTAAATATCGCTTAATTCGATCCGCAGTTGGGAAAGGGAATTGGTGGTGGGCTCGGGATGCCATTCCGCCATATGCCCGCCCTCGGGAAGCTCGATCGCCTCCATGGCGATGGTGAAAGAGGTAAGCCCCTCTTCCCGCTCATAGAAAAGATCTGCCCCTTGCAGGGCCAGAAGTTTGCGCACCATCGGCAGGCTATAACCCAAACCGCGCCCGCCTTTGGCATCCATGGTGCGGTAGCCCCATTCAAACAATCGGTCGGGATCGGAGGGGCCGGGGCCATCGTCCATCACCGATAGAAGGATCTGCCCTTCCTTTTTCTCTGCCCGAAGCAAGATCTGCCCGTTGCCGAAGCGGGCGGCATTGGAAAGAAGATTGGCCAAAGCCATCTCCATATTCTCCGGCATCATCCGCACATAAAGGTTGGGCTCGCAGGGCATCACCATTACTTGACGATCGGGATGAAGCTCCATGAAGGAGCGTGCAAAGCCCGCCAAAAAGGGGCCTGCATCCACCGGGGCGAGATAATCGGTATTTTCACCGGTTTCCAGCAGGCGCGCCAGATGCTCGCTCATCCGCATGATATGGCGCACTTCCTCGCCCAACCGCGCCCCCTCTTGGGAGGATAGGCCGAGCCGCTGGGCAACACCGTAGATTCCGTTGAGATAACCATTGAGTTTGGCGCGGGAGTTTTGCAGAATGCGGGCAACCGCCTGCTGCTCCGGCAATGCGCTCCGCTCCTCCGAACGAAGCACCAAATAAGGCTCCCCTTGATACTCCATGGGCAAAAGGAACAGCACCAACTGCTCTTCCTCCATCCAAACAGGCACCGATGCACCGCGCTGATAGCGAAGGCAGTTCTGCCATTCGGCCTTCACCGCGTTTGTTAAAAGCGCATCGCCTTCGCCCAACCGCAGACGCGCCGCCAGATTGGCCGCCGCACCGTTATGATAGACCGGCTCTCCGCCCTTTTCAAAGACAAATACCGGCTGGGTAGCATCCCCATAAAGCGCCGCGAAATAATCCTTTGCCATCGGCCGCCCTCCTTTAACAGAATTTCATCATTATTATATCGGTTTTTACCTCTTTTGTAAAGCACCTTATTTTAATTTTACCGCGCCTTTCAAAAAAACTCATTTTCTTTTTGGAAAAGGGGTTGATTTATTTGAAATATCGGCTATAATGGCAGTGAAATCTCCCTTTGGAGGTAAAGACCGATGTGATTTTAATGCATTTGGTAAAGGGGTTTTCCCGATCGCTCTTTTTTAAAAAGGGCGCTGCGATCGGGGAAGGAGCGATATGCGCCCGTATTCATTTATTATGAAAACGGTAGGATTTATTTTATCTCATATGCGCGGCAAAAGGGTTCTTTACTTTTGTTGCCTGCTCGTTATTGCCTCCATTAGTTTAATGACGCTTTTGCCGTCGATCATCATCGGCGGTCTGGTCGATAATGTTTTGATGAGTGAAGCCAATATCACTTGGCTGGAGCGCATCCTGCAGATCACTGCCGAAAGTTCGGCGTCGGATATGCTGATGCGTTATATCATCGCCATTATCGGCCTTTCTCTTTTTTCCACCGGCTTGCGCTATTTTGTTCACCTGGCAACGGAAAAAACAGCTTTTTATACCCGCGGCAAGCTGCAGACCACCCTTTATGAAAAGCTGCAGACCCTAAGCGCAGGCTTTTATGCCGCCACCCCCAGCGGTGAGCTGATCGCCAACCTTACCTCCGATGCGGCGCAGGTGGAGGTTTTCTTCTCCCACCATGCCTATCTTTGGGTGCGGCACGTGGCGGCCTTTTTAATGACCTTATTTTTGCTCTTTTATTACAGCGGAACGCTGACACTGATCCTTTCCGCCTTTTTGCCCATCATCACCCTTCTCAGTTTCATCATCTTTCGCTATACCCGCAAGCTCCATCAGCGGCTGCGGGATAAATTCAGCGAGATGAACACCCTTGCCAATGAAAATTTAGGTGCCTACCGCGTGATCAAAGCCTTTGCGCGGGAGGATTATGAGCAGAAAAAGATGGGCAAGCTGAGCGGCGAATACCGCGATCTGGCCATCGATAATACCAAGAAGATGCTCCGCGTACATACTCCCATGCATCTGGTTTCCCGCCTGATGAGTATCTTCGGGCTTTGCCTTGCGGCCATCTTCGTGATCCGCGGAGAGATCACCGTTGGCACCCTAACCATCTTCAATACCCTGATCTTTTCTCTGCAAGCGCCCTTGCGCAGCATCACCGCCCTGATCAGCGCCACCCAGCAGGTGGCGGTCTCCGCCCGCAAGATCTATGACCTTTATCAGACCGATCCGGAGATCGAAAACGCCGACCGCCTGCAGAGCAAGCATGGCCGCATCCGCACCGTTGAATTTAAGCACGTTTCTCTGGAGCTGGGCGGTCATACCATCTTAAAGGACATTAACCTAAAGGTGGAAGCGGGCAAGACCTTAGCCATTATGGGCCCCACCGGCGCGGGCAAGACCATCCTGATCTCCCTGCTCCTGCGGCTATACGATCCCACCGAAGGGCAGATCCTCATCAACGGTGTGGATATCCGCAACATCGAGTTGCAACGCCTGCGGCGGGAGATCGCCATCGCCACCCAGGATGTTTTCCTTTTTTCCGATACCATCGATAGCAACATTTCCTATTCCAACCCCGATATGGATCGGGCAGAAGCAGTAAAGGCGGCCAAGACCGCCAAAGCCGCCGATTTTATCGAGCGCCTTTCCGATGGCTACGATACCATCATCGGCGAGCAGGGCATCGGCCTTTCGGGCGGCCAGCGCCAACGCATCGCCTTAGCGCGGGCGGTGGCCAAGGATTCCTCGGTGATCATTTTGGACGATACCACCTCGGCAGTGGATATGGAGACCGAGATCTCCATCCTGCAGGAGCTCCGCAATATCACCCATAAAACCAAATTTATCGTTGCCCAGCGGGTAACCTCGGTGCAGGATGCCGATGAGATCATCATCCTGCAGGAGGGTGCCATCACCGAGCGGGGCACCCACCAGGAACTCTTGGAAAAGGATGGCTATTATGCAGAAGTTTACCGCATCAGCCATCTGGAAAAGGAGGTGGAGCAGAATGGCTAAACGCAATACTTATGGCGTGGACGAAAGCCTGGAAACCCCCTTTGACTTAACGAACTTTTTAAGATGCATCCCCTATATCAAAAGGAACGTTAAATACCTGATCGGCGCCTTGATCTTCAGCATCTGCGCCACCCTGCTGGGGCTTTTGGGCCCCATCTTCACCCAGGTCATCATCGATGATCTGATCCCCGATAAAAGGATCCGCGCGGTGATCATCGTTGCGCTCCTTTATTTCCTTTCCGCCTGCGGAGCGGAGCTTTGCGGCTATTTTCAAACACGGCTGACCTCCCGCGCCGGCCATCGGATCATCCATGGCATCCGCAAGGATGTTTTTGCCCATATCCAAAAGCTTTCCTTTAATTATTTCGATAGCCGCCCGCGCGGCAAAATTTTAGTGCGGGTCGTCCACTATGTCAATAACGTGGCGGACTTTTTATCCAACGGCTTGGTCAACCTCATCGTTCAGGTTCTGACCATCCTTTTTATCCTCTTCTTTATGCTCTCCCTCAGCCCCAAGCTTACCCTTTGCGTGCTGGCGGGCGTTCCCTTTGTTGTTCTGTTTCTGATGCTGACCAAGAGGCGGCTGCATCGGGCGCGGAGGATCAAAAGCGCCAAAAATTCCAATATCACCGCCTATATCAGCGAATCCATCAACGGCATGCAGATCACCCAGGCCTTTAATCGGGAGGAGACCAATCGGGGAATCTTTGAAGATCTGGTGGAGGATCATAATAAAGCCGCCTTCCGCGTTACCGTCATTGATAAGCTGATCCCTGTTCTCACCGAGAATATGACCCGTTTTGTTACCTGCTTTTTATATCTGGCGGCCATCCTGCTTTTCACCAAAGAGCAGTATAGCGCAGGCGTTGTTATCGCCATGGCGGCCTATGCAGAGCGGTTCTGGGGCCCCATTCAGGCGATTGCGGATATTTATAATACCCTCACCGACGTGGGCTCCTATCTGGAGCGGATCTTCGATACCATGGATGAACCCATCGAGATCAACGATCTGCCCGATGCCAAGGATCTGCCGCCCATCACCGGCCGCGTGGATTATGAAGACGTTACCTTTGCCTATGAAGAAGGGACCAACATCTTGGAGCATATAAACCTCCATGTGGAACCGGGGCAAAGCATCGCCTTAGTCGGACCGACGGGTGCAGGAAAAAGCACCATCGTTAATGTTCTCTGCCGTTTCTATGATATTCAGCAGGGCAAGATCCTGCTGGACGGGCAGGATATCAAGCACGCCACCTTAAGTTCCTTGCGCACCCAGCTTGGCATCATGCTGCAGGATAGCTTTATCTTCTCGGGCACCATTCGGGATAATATCCGCTACGGCAAATTGGACGCCACCGAAGAAGAGATCATCGCGGCGGCCAAGACCGTCTGCGCCCATGATTTCATTATGAATACCGAAAAGGGCTACGATACGATGATCAACGAGCGAGGCTCCACCCTATCGGGCGGCCAGCGCCAGCTGATCTGCTTTGCCCGCACCATCCTTTCCAACCCCGCTATTTTGATTTTGGATGAGGCCACCTCCTCCATCGATACCGAGACCGAAAAGCTGGTACAGCAGGGCATCGCCAACGTTTTGAAAGGGCGCACCTCCTTTATCATCGCCCACCGCCTTTCCACCATCGCGGGATGCGACCGTATCCTCTATATCGCCGATAAAGGCATCAAGGAGCAGGGCACCCATGCCGAGCTGATGGAAAAGAAAGGTCTTTATTATCACCTTTATACCGCCCAGAGCGAATTTGAAAAAGAATAAAAGGGCTGTAAAAATAGCCTGAACCGCAAAAGAAAAAGAGGTTGTGAAATAATCTTTCACAACCTCTTTTTTTATCTACAAAAAGTTTCAACGTAATGATCCAGCGATTCTTTAATAACGGATTTGGCTTCCTCGGCGGTATGGACTTCATCCACCACCGTTTCTTTCGCTTCCAGCGATTTATAAATTTTAAAGAAATGAGCCATTTCTTCAAAAATATGGGTAGGCAGTTCTTTAATATCCTTATATTTATTATAGGTGGGATCGCCATAAGGAATGGCAATGATCTTTTCATCCCGACGCCCATCATCCAGCATATAAATATAGCCGATGGGATAGCACCGCACCAGGGTCAGCGGCTCCAGCGCCTCGGAGCATAAGACCAGAACATCCAGCGGGTCGCCATCGTCGCCAAAGGAGCGGGGGATAAAACCGTAGTTGGCAGGATAATGGGTAGAGGTATAGAGCACCCGATCCAGCATGATCAAGCCGGTCTCTTTATCCAATTCATATTTTTTCTTGCTGCCCTTGGAAATTTCGATCACCGCAACAAAATCATCGGGATTGATCCGCTTGGGATCGATATCATGCCATATATTCATAGAAATTTACCTTTCATTTTTTTAAAATTATAATCAATTTTTAAAATAAAATCAAGGCCTTATCCTATTCTTTCCCCAAAACCGTTCAAATTGAGATGATTTTTTGATTTTTCCGGCCGCAGGCGTATGTCGATACGTCAAGGACGGAAAATCGAAAAAGCGCTCGATTTCAACGGTTTATACCGCTATTTTTCGGTCGAGACGGATCCTCTCTGTCAGCATGGATATAAATTCGCCGTTGGTCGGCTTTCCCTTGGAACTTTTAACGGTGAAGCCGAAGATGGCGTTGAGGGTATCGATATCCCCGCGCCCCCAGGCCACTTCAATGGCATGGCGGATGGCGCGCTCCACGCGGGAGGCGGTGGTATTATTATTTTTGGCAACGGTGGGATAAAGATCTTTGGTGATGGCCTTGAGCATATTGCGATCGTTGAGGGAGAGCATGATGGAATCGCGGATATAATCATAGCCGCGGATATGGGCGGGAACGCCCACCTCATGCATCAGCTCGGCCACATACCGCTCCAATTCAAATTGGCCCTCATCCATGGTCTCTTCCTTGCCCGCCCGCTTTTTATCCAGCAAAACCTTGAAGCGGTCGCGAACAAACTGATAATCAAGCGGCATCAAAATAAAAAGATCGCCGCCCGCTGCCATCACTTTTTGGGCCATGCGATCATTAGCTACCTGGGATAAAACTGCGAAAACGGTTTCCTTGCGATAGCCTACTTCCTGCAGACCTTCAATAATGTCATAGCTGCTTCTGCCGGGCAAAAAGCTATCCATCAAAACGATATCGGGTTGCTGCTCAGTGATGATCCGAAGGGCATCCTGCCCCTCGGTGCAAATTGCAAGCACCTCCAGCCCCAGCTCGGTAAAGCGTTCGCGATTATAGGCCGCTTGCTCTCCATCGGATTGCAGCAACACCATCGTCATCTTTTCAAACATTTCTTTCATCTATGTAGTCCTCCTCAGTTGGGCAGTTGTTTTTCGCCCCTTTTGCTCAAATGATAGCAATTTCTTTCAGAAGATGCTGTCGAATAGTGTCCGCATTCAAAAAAAATACAAAATTGCTCCAAAACCCGCCATCCGCCGGAGAAGGAACGTCGGCAAGCCTTGATCCAAAACGAATAGATTTACCGAGGGGCAAAAGCAGCTTTCCCCGCGATATTCCACATGATCTATTTGATTTTTTACCATTGAGCACCTTATGTGTTCATTATAACAAGTTTGTCGTATTTTGTCAATCCTTTTCAAAATATACAAGCCGAAAAGCATCAACAAACTTAAATTTGTTTTTTAATACATCATTGACAAGTACAAAAATATTGTCGCATTTTGTCAATCCCCCAATTGACAATCCATCCCATATCCTGTATAATCACCATGAGGTGAACAATATGGATTTTTCCAAACGGTTAAAGCAGTTGCGTCGGCAACAGGGCCTCTCTCAAAATTCTTTAGCGCGGGAGGTCGGCCTTTCCAAGAGTAGCATTAATATGTATGAGCGAGGGGAGCGGGAACCGGGTTTAGCCACTCTGCAATCCCTTTGCAACCTTTTCGGCGTGGACGCCGATTATTTATTGGGCATCGATCAAAAAAAACGTTTGCCCCTTTTAGGCGAGATTGCCTGCGGCGAGCCCCTTTTTGCCGCAGAGGAAAAGGGCGTTTATGCCGAAGGATCCTTTGAGGCGGATTTCTGCCTGCAGGCAAAAGGCGATAGCATGATCGGCGCGCGGATCGCAGAAGGAGATCTTGTTTTTATCAAAAGGCAGGATGCGGTGAATAACGGCGAGATCGCCGCGGTGGTGATCGAAGATACCGCCACCTTAAAGCGGGTCTACTATGATCCTTTGGAAGAAAAACTTGCGCTCCATGCGGAAAACCCCCGCTATGCCCCGCTGATCTATCGAGGTGCCGAGCTGGCGCAGATTCAGATTTTAGGCAAAGCGGTGGCGTTTCAGAGCAATCTCGACTGATTTTTCGCATAATATATTGACAATTCCCATATTTATATGTTAACATTCGATCATAGAATGGAGGCGCAATACTCATAAGTACCGATCCTCAAGGGGTAATCAGCGGATCGCGAAAGGGGGTATTGCCGAAGTTGCGCTTTTGCTCCCCAAACCCTTAAAAGCGCAGCTGGGCCGGCGCAGAAAATGCGTCGGACTGTCGCAGTTTGCGGAGTGCCATCTTTTGATTGGAAATTTCCTGCAAAAGAGCCTCTTTTGCAGGTTTTTTTATTTTTGTATATTATTTATAGGAGGAAATCCCATGCAATTCAAAAAGTTACTTCCCAAGTTGCTGATCGTTGCATTCGTTGTTGCGTTTGGCATCCTCTGCGCCTGCACCGGATCCATTACCGCGCCTGTGGGTACCCTTTGGTCCCTCTTCCCGCCGGTTGTTGCCATCGGTTTGGCGCTCATCACTAAAGAGGTTTATTCCTCACTGTTTGTGGGTATCCTGATGGGCGGCCTGCTTGCCACCGGATTCAGCCCCCTCAAAACGGTGGATTCCATCACCAGCGAAGGCTTCATCAGTGCCGTTTCCGGCAGTGCCGGCATCTTCGCCTTCTTAGTTATTTTAGGCATCATCGTTGCCCTGCTGAATAAAGCAGGCGGCTCCCGCGCCTTCGGCAACTGGGCTGCCAAGCACGTCAAGACCAAGATCGGCGCATCTTTAGCCACCTTTGCCTTCGGCGTTTTGATCTTTATCGACGATTATTTCAACTGCCTCACCGTTGGTGCCGTTATGCGCCCCGTTACCGATAAGGCAAAGATCTCCCGCTCCAAGCTGGCTTATCTGATCGATGCCACCGCCGCACCCATCTGCATGATCGCGCCCATCTCTTCCTGGGCGGCCGCTGTTTCTTCTTACGCCCCCGAAGGGGAAGGGCTCAGCCTGTTTGTGCAGGCAATTCCCTATAACCTCTATTCCCTGATGACCTTTGTTTTCATCATTGCCATCACCCTGATGAAATTTGACTTCGGCCCCATGAAGCTCCATGAAATGAACGCCGATAAGGGCGATCTTTTCACCACCGGCGAGCATAAGGGCGATGCAGATGAGCTGGAAGAGGGTTCTCCCAAAGCAAAGGTGATCGACCTGGTCTTCCCCATCCTTATCCTGATTGCCATTTGCGTTTTTGCCCTCTTCTATATCGGCGCAGGCGGTAATTTTTCCGCCAACTTCATCACCGCCTTCGGTGATACCGATGCAACCGTTGGCTTGCCCTGGGGCGGCTTGATCGCGCTGGTTATTACTTTGATCTACTTTATAGCCCGCCGCCTGATCTCCTTCAAGGATGCCATGGCATGCGTGCCCAAGGGCTTTATCGCCATGGTTCCCGCCATTTTGATCCTGACGATGGCCACCACTCTGAAGAATATGACCGGCCTTTTGGATTCCGATGCTTTTGTTAAGGAAGCATTGGCTAATGCAGGGGCCCTGCAAAGCTTCCTGCCCGCTATCATCTTCCTGGTAGCCTGCGGCATCTCCTTCTCCACCGGCACCTCTTGGGGTACCTTTGGTATTCTGATCCCCATTGTTCTGGCCATCTTCCCGGTTGGCAGCGAGCTGGGCATCATCGGGATGTCGGCTTGCTTGGCCGGTTCGGTCTGCGGCGACCATTGCTCCCCCATCTCCGATACCACCATCATGAGCTCGGCGGGTGCCCAATGCAACCATATCAACCACGTTTCCACTCAGTTGCCCTATGCGCTGACTGTTGCAGGTATTTCGCTGGTTGGCTATCTTCTGGCCGGTTTTGTCCAGAATGTCTATATCGTTTTGGGCTTCTCCCTCCTGCTGACCATTGGCGTTCTCTTTGCCATTAAAGCGATCACCAAGAATAAATAAGCATCCCTTTGCCAAGTGCCCTTAAGGACACTTGCCCTCGATATAAATTCCTTCGGAATTTTCGATATACCTTAAACCCCTCTTGCATATAGCAAGAGGGGTTTAAAGTTCGATATAGACTGTGTCTTCGAAATGCTTTTGAGAGGGCTCAAAAGCGAGAAGGAATGAATATCATATCGATATTTTGCTTGCAAAATTGTATCGAATTTGCGATTGCAAATATATCGAGCATGAACAGATCTCGCCAAAGCGAGGGGTGTTCATGCATATCGACTATCATACAAAAAATCTCTCAACCCAGCCAGAGAAGCCAAATTGAGAGATTTTATTTTTTGTTTACGGTCCTTTAATGTACGTTTCTTTTGGGCTACGCCATTTTTATTTTTCCTCTTGATTAAATTTGCTCCTTCAATACCGCCCTGCATTCCATTTTCCAAACAGCGATATTGCCTGAATATTGTCCCTTATTCTCTTGCACAATGATTTGGGTGTTCTCAACCGTTTCCTCCTTTAAATCCAATTCTAAACTTCCGCACCCCATGTCCGGATAGCTATCTTGCTCTATTATCTTTCCGGAAATTATTATTTTTTCTCCCAAATTTGCAATGATTTCATCCTTGCTTTCCAAACGGCATCTATTATAGATAATTTCTTTTATCCACTCATTCCCTACTGAATGATTGAAATGAAGGGAAAAGGTTGTGTTGATCTCATAAATCCCCTTTTGGGCCAATTCAAGTTCTTTTATTGATTCTTCAATATGTTCAACCGCCTCATCGACCATCTGTTGCGGCACATTTTCATCATCATTTATTTTTTTACCATTTAAAAGGGCTGATTTCAACCTCTCATAAGATTTGGTTGTATATCGCTTTTCTTCCTTGCTTTGCCCTGTTTTTATTACATCCAATAATGCAAATTTATCCGCCTTTATACATAGATTCCTTATCTTCTCCTGAAGTTGTTGCTTTGCCCCATCAAGTTGACTGTTACCAACAAAGATTTTATCCAAACAGTTGCTTGCCGAAATTTTCGCCGCTTCATATTCCTTATAGGATTCAGGAGTATAAAGCTCTTCCGCACCGACATCATACTCTATAAGAACACGCAGTTTATTTTTTTCTTGAGTGTTGCACCCCAATAACAGCATCATCGCTAAGACAATTATAATCATTAACCACGCTTTTCTCATTATTTACCTCCCTTTATATACTTATATAAATATATATTTATATAGAGAAATTGTCAAGTAAGTATATATTGTTTAGAATAATTGCGAGAGGAGGGGTATTATGATCCGATTAACTCTTGATACTGTTTTAGAAAAACAGAATGTCAGCCGATATGAATTGTCCAAACGAACCGGGATTCAATACCAAATCATCGATAATTATTATAAAAACCGAGTAAAACGCTATGATAGTTATGTTTTAGAACGAATCTGTTCCGCACTTGATTGCTCCATTGAAGATATTATCGAATATAAAAAATAGACCGCAGCCGATA
>JAZODI010000059.1:0-1673 GCA_045596965.1 Eubacteriales bacterium
GATATCCATGATATCGGCAAAAATATCGTTCGGGTGATGCTGGAAAGCTATGGCTTTACCGTTTACGATTTAGGGCGGGATGTTTCCCCCGAAACCATCGTTCAGGCCGCTTTGAAGCGGAATTGCAAGTTGGTGGGGTTAAGCGCCCTCATGACCACCACCGTCCCCGCCATGGCCGAAACCATCCGTCAACTTCGCGCGGCTGATCCATCCATTCAGGTGATGGTGGGCGGTGCGGTGCTGACCGAAGAATACGCCGCCATGATCCATGCCAATCATTACGCCGCCGACGCCATCGGCGCTGTCCGAATCGCCGAACGCTTTTACCAATCCTAACGACCGCAAAATGGCGGATCTTTGGCTTCTCCTCGAGGAGAGGCTCCGCCGTCAGGCGGTGGTGAGGTGTTTTAAAAACAAAAAGGACTGAAAAACAATCTGTTTTTCAGTCCTTTTTATTCAATCGAGGTTATGAAATTTTCATAGGCATCGTTGAAGGATTCATAGGGCGAGGGGTTTCCTCCGTTGGTGCTTTTGCATTGGTTATCGCAGTATTCCTCGCCGATGGCAAAAAGCTCGCCCGCGTAAAGGTCCACCCCCGCACCTTGCGCAATAAGGCAAAAATCCCAAAGGGCATCTTCCGAATGGCGGGTCGCCAGCAGGCGTTTTCTTAAATTTTCATCCCCTTTTGCAAGGGCAGTCAGGCGGTCCAGTTTTTGAAAGGTTGTCATGAATGGATTCCTTTATATAAAAATTGGGCGCTTTTTAAGCACCCGACTATTATATTATAGCAAAGAAAAAAGTTCCTTGTCAATCCGGTAAATGCAATTTCTATTTATTGCATAAAACAGAGCAAAATATTTTGGAAAATATGCGAATTGAAAGAAATTAAAAACTATGGTATCCTTAAATCAGAAAAGGAAGAGAACATTCCTAAAAGCTCATGAAAGGTTGCCCGCTTTAAAGCCGCACCGTAGTGTGGAAAAAGAAAATTTTTAAATAGATTATTTTGAAGAAGTTCGGAAACAGCCGCAACCGCCAAGAAGAATCATGAGCCAAACCAAAGAAAGCGAGGTTAACCATGTTGGAACCTGCACACGAAATGAAATAACCCTCGGCAGTTGATGCGAAGAGAAAGCACCAACACCGAGGGTTATTTCTTTTTTATTAACTCAAGACACAGTACCGTCCCCTGTCTTTCGGGCAAGACACAGTACCGTCCCCTGTCTTTCTTATTTTCGATACTGATAAGAACAAAGAAAAATGTGTTTCTACTTTATAAGTGATTCTAATTGCCGAACCAATAAGCCAAACTTCACCTCATTCAATGCATAGGTTTTCCATCGAGGTTGTTGCGTTACGGTTACCAGACCGGATTCCCGCAAAACCTTCATATGATGAGAAAGGGTCGGTTGCGTGATGGATAACCCCGCCAAAAACTCGTAAGAGTGCGCAGGTCGCTCTCGAAGCATGTTTAAAATGGCATAGCGGATCGGATCAGCTATCACTTTCAAGCATTGGATCATCTCTTGATCACTCATAATCATCTCAGCCTCCTATACATCGATGGTCATCAATGTATAGATCATAGCATTTGGAAAGAGATTTGTCAACATCTCTCACCGCCTTAAATTTGAATAACGCTCTCCAAATTTCACGTTGAAACATCGTTGCCA
>JAZODI010000060.1:0-4237 GCA_045596965.1 Eubacteriales bacterium
AACGACGAAAGTATCGTAAAACTAAAAGGCCCGGATCAGGTGCGGCTGCGGCCGGGCGTCATCTTCGGCTCCGACGGGCTGGACGGTTGCCAGCACGCCATCTTTGAGATCCTTTCCAATTCCATCGACGAAGCCCGCGAAGGGTTTGGCAATAAGATCATCGTTACCCGCCATAAAGATGGCTCGGTGGAGGTGGAGGACTTTGGCCGCGGTATGCCGGTTGGCTATAACCAACGGGAGGAGCGGTTCAATTGGGAGCTGATCTTCTGCGAGCTTTATGCCGGCGGTAAATATAATACCAACCAAGGCCAGAACTATGAATATTCCCTCGGCCTCAACGGCCTGGGCGCCTGCGCCACCCAATTTTCCTCTGAATATATGGACGTTGCCGTTTATCGCGATGGTAAAAAGTATTCCCTCCATTTTGAAAAAGGCTTCAATATCGGCGGCCTGCAGGAAGAGGATTTTGCAAGCAAGCGAACAGGAACCTGCATCCGTTGGAAACCCGATCGGGATGTCTTTACCGATATTGCAGTAGATGCCTCTTATTTTGAAGATATCCTGCAAAAGCAGGCGGTGGTCAACGCAGGGCTGACCTTCCTTTTCAAGAACGAAGCCGATAGCGGCATCGAAACCAAGGAATATTGCTATAAAGAAGGTATTGTTGATTATACCCGCGAGCTTTTGGGCGAGGATGGCCTTTCCGCCCCGGTTTTCTGGCAGGATGAGCGGATGGGGCGCGACCGCGCCGACCGCCCGGAATATAAGGTCAAGCTTTCCTGCTGCGTGGCCTTTTCCAATCGGGTAAACCTCATCGAGTATTATCATAACTCCAGCTTTTTGGAGCATGGCGGCGCCCCCGATAAGGCGGCCCGCGTAGCCTTTGTTGCCGAGGTGGACGCCTACCTTAAAAATAACGGGAAATATAATAAGGGTGAAAGCAAGGTTACCTTTGCGGATGTGGCGGATTGCCTGGTTTTGGTCTCCAACTGTTTCTCCACCATCACCTCCTATGAAAACCAGACCAAAAAGAGCATTACCAATAAGTTTATTCAGGAATGCACCACCGATTTTCTGCGGCAGAATCTGCGGATCTATTTTATTGAAAATCCCAACGAAGCCGCTAAGATCACCAATCAGATCCTGATCAATAAGCGCGCCCGCGAAAAGAGCGAAAAGGAGCGCATCAACGTTAAGAAGACCCTCTCGGGCTCGGTGGATATTGCCAATCGGATCCAAAAATTTGTCGATTGCCAAACCAAAGATATCTCCAAGCGGGAGATCTACATCGTTGAGGGTGATTCGGCGCTGGGCTCCTGCAAGCAAGGGCGGGATAGCTCCTTCCAAGCCATCATGCCGGTGCGGGGTAAGATCCTCAACTGCCTCAAAGCGGATTATTCCAAAATTTTCAAAAGCGATGTTATCACCGATCTGCTCAAGGTGCTGGGCTGCGGTGTTGAGATCAGCAGTAAATCGGTGAAGGGTCTGCCGCCCTTCGATCTTTCTGCTTTGCGCTGGAATAAGGTTATCATCTGCACCGATGCGGATGTCGACGGCTTCCAGATCCGCACCCTGATCCTCACCATGCTCTATCGCCTCACCCCCACCCTCATCGAGGAAGGGTATGTTTATATTGCGGAATCCCCCCTCTTTGAAATCACCGATAATACCAAAAAGCAAACCTATTTCGCCTATACCGAAAAGGAAAAAGAAGAAATTCTTCAAAAATTAGAAGGGCGGAAAGTGAAAATTATGCGGAGCAAGGGCTTGGGCGAAAACGAGCCGGATATGATGTGGGAAACCACCATGAACCCCGAAACCCGCCGCCTGATCAAGGTTGTTCCTTCGGATGTAGAGCGAACTGCCGAGATCTTCGATATCCTTTTGGGCGATAATCTGGCCGGCCGCAAAGATTATATTGCCGCCAACGGCCATCTTTATCTTGATGACTTAGATCTTTCCTGATGTAGGGGGCGATGTCCTCAGCGCCCCGTAAAAAATCCAAGCAAATTTCTTTTTAGGAGAAATTCATGAAGAAAAGTAAAAAACAAACCGAAAAAGTATATATCGAAAAAGACCCCATCCTGCGGGGGGTGGCGGAAACCTTAGAGACCAACTATATGCCCTACGCCATGAGCGTCATCCTCTCCCGCGCCATCCCCGAGATCGACGGCCTGAAGCCCGCTCATCGCAAACTGCTCTATACCATGTATAAGATGGGGCTTTTAAACGGCGGGCTGGTGAAGAGCGCCAATATCGTCGGCTCCACCATGAAGCTCAACCCCCATGGCGACGGCGCCATCTATGAAACCATGGTCCGTCTCTCCCGCGGCAACGAAGCGTTGCCCCTGCCGTTTGTGGAGTCCAAGGGTAACTTTGGCAAGGTCTATTCCCGCGATATGGCCTATGCGGCCTCCCGCTATACCGAAGCAAAGCTTGCCCCCATCTGCAAAGAGATGTTTGATGATATCGATAAGGATACAGTGGATTTTATCCCCAACTACGATAATTCCACCACCGAGCCGACCCTTTTGCCGGTCTCCTTCCCCACCATCCTCACCACCCCCAACCAGGGTATTGCGGTTGGTATGGCATCCAACATCTGTTCCTTTAATCTGGGCGAGGTTTGCGATACGGTGATCGCTTTGATGGAAAACCCCGATCACCCCATCGAGCAGACCATGCCGGGACCGGATTTTTCTACCGGCGGTACCCTGCTGATCAATCAGAGCCAGATCAAGGAGGTTTATGAAACCGGCCGCGGCTCCATTCGGGTGCGGGCAAAATATGAGATCGAGCCCAAGGGCAATATGATCACCATTACCGAAATCCCCTATACTACCACCGTTGAGGCCATCATCGATAAGATCATCGAGCTTTATAAGGCGGGCAAGGTGCGGGAGCTGAGCGATGTGAAGGATATGTCGGATAAAACCGGTATGCGCATCTCCATCGAGCTCAAGCGGGGGAGCGACGCCGAAAAGGTGATGGCAAAGCTCTTTAAGATGACCCCGCTGGAGGATAGCTTCGGCGCCAACTTCAACGTTTTGATCGGCGGCACCCCTCAGGTATTGGGCGTGCGGGCGCTGATCGAGGAATGGGTTGCCTTCCGCACCGAATGCATCAAGCGGCGCACCTATTACTCCCTCACCAAGGCCAAGGAAAAGCTTCACCTGCTCCAGGGGCTCAAAAAGATCCTGCTGGATATCGATAAGGCGGTTCAGATCGTCAAAGACACCGAGCGGGATGAAGAGGTAGTTCCCAACCTGATGATCGGCTTCGGCGTGGATGAGATCCAGGCGGAATATATCGCCAACATCAAGTTGCGCCATTTAAATAAGGAATATATTCTCAACCGCTTAGAGGATATCGCCAATCTGGAAAAAGAGATCGCCGAGCTGGAGAGCATCCTCAAGAGCCGCACCAAGATCCAGCGACTGATCGAAGCAGACCTGAAACGAGCCAAAAAGCTTTATGCCTCCCCCCGCAAGACCGAACTGCTCTATGAAGATCAGATGCCCGAGATCGATGAGAGCGATAATATTGAAGATTATCCCGTTACCTATTTCCTTTCCAAGGAAGGCTATTTCAAAAAGATCACTCCCCAATCTCTGCGGATGAACAGCGCCCAGAAATATAAGGACGGCGATTCCTTGCGCCGCGCGGTGGAATCCACCAACAAAGCGGAGCTGATCTTCTTCACCTCCAAGCAAAACGCCTATAAGGCCAAGGGTTATGATTTTGAAGATACCAAGGCCAGCCTGCTGGGCGATTACCTGCCCGCCAAATTGGAGATGGAGCAGGATGAAACGGTGGTTGCGATGGCGGTAACCGAGAATTATGCCGGCGATATGCTCTTCTTCTTTGAAAACGGCAAGGCTGCCAAGGTGCCGCTGGCCTCTTATAAGACGGTGAGTAACCGCCGCCGCCTGATCAATGCCTATAGCGATAAAGCACCCCTCTCTGAAATCTTGCAGTTGGAGGAAGAGTGCGACCTGCTGCTCATTTCGGATAATCAAAAGGGCTTGGTCGTCCATTCGGCGCTGATCCCCTCCAAGACCACTAAATCCACCCAGGGCGTCAACGTGATGACCCAAAAGGGCAAGCATACCCTGCAGGAGGCCACCACCGTTTCAGCGGTGGGCCTGACCAACGTATCTTATTATCGCACCAAGAATATCCCCGCTGTCGGCCACCTGCTCCGCCAGCAGGACCTGCCCGATAATCAGGTCAAACT
>JAZODI010000061.1:0-46668 GCA_045596965.1 Eubacteriales bacterium
GAAGCGACAAAGATGCATGAGAGCATGGAGACCAGCATCAGAACAACAGAAAAAGCAGAAAGCCATCTTGTTCTTTTTGTGACCATAATCACATTCCTCCTAATATAATATTTTTGCCTTTTTGATACGAAGGCTATTATATGGGTAAATTATAGCATGGGGATTCTTTTTTTAATAGAACCTTATGTTGCTTTTTTTGCACGATATGTGAAATTTTTAAAAAAATAATGTAAATATCAGTTAATTTGCACAAAATGAGCGCCCATCCTTGTCGGATAGGCGCTGTTTTATGGATTTATTGGTTCAATTTTCTATTTTCCAGTCGATGGGTTGGGCCAAAAAGGCATTGGTTTGGGCAAAATGCCCGCATCCGAAAAATCCGCTATGGGCGGATAAGGGGCTGGGGTGGGCCGCCTCCAGGATCAGATGGCGGGGATTGCGGATCAGCGCTTTCTTGGCGCGGGCGTGGCTCCCCCAAAGAAGGAAGACGATGGGCTCGGGGCGCTGATCCAACAGAGAGATGATGCGATCGGTGAGCTGCTCCCAGCCCTTGCCCCGATGGGAAGCGGGGGCACCCTCCCGCACGGTAAGTACGGTATTGAGCAGAAGCACCCCTTCCTCTGCCCATTTTTGCAGGCAACCATGGTTGGGCGGAGCGATTCCCAGCTCCTGCTCCAGCTCTTTATAGATATTCTTTAAGGAGGGCGGCGGAGCAACCCCCTTTTGAACTGAAAAGCACATCCCATGGGCCTGGCCCTCGCCATGATAGGGATCCTGACCCAGGATCACCGCCTTCACCTTTTCATAGGGGGTGGCTTTGAGGGCGTTGAAGATATCCCCCATCGGCGGATAGATCCGAGCAGAGCGGTATTCCGCTTTAAGAAACTCTCTCAGTTGCAAATAATAGGGGGCGGTAAACTGGTCGGCCAGCAGAGCGTCCCAGCTATTGCCGATATGCACCATCGTATTTCACTCCTTTTTATATGATATGTTTTTCTCCACCTCATCCACCGCAAGCGGTCCCCCTTCCCCTCAAGGGGAAGGCTTGTTCGGCTCCGCCGTAGAGGGAAGGCTTATTCGGCTTCTCCTTGAGGAGAAGCTGTCGAGCCTTGCGAGACTGATGAGGTGGAAATATTGTTCAATATATCCTCACATACACTTTCAAATCTTCGGTTTACATCCGCATTCGAATATCTTAACACCTTTATGCCCAACCTATTTAAATATTGCTCTCTCTTTCTGTCTGATTCTATTCCTTGACTTTCATAATGTTGCGAACCATCCAGCTCGATCACGCTCTTAGACGATGCGACATAAAAATCGACAATATAATCGCCAATCACCTTTTGCCGATGAACCGTTATCGGCAAAGTTTCCAGAAAATCATACCATAGGTGCCGTTCTTCCTCGGTCATATTTTTTCTTAAAGTTTTTGCATTTGGTGTTAGTTTTGGGTTGTTTGTTTTGTTCATATTTCACACTATATCTTTTCCGCACAGCCTTCTCCACCTCATCCGCGGTATTCGCCGACGGGAAGGCTTATTCGCAAGGCGGTGGTGAGGTGGTCTTTTACCACCTTCTGTTTCTACATAATACACATAATCCTCTGCAAAGCAGAAGAATCGGGATCCCCAGCAAAAACCACAAAAAGGAATAGGGCAGGCAGATCTGCCCCCAAAGGTTCCAGCGCCGGTCGGAATAATCCCAAACCTTCTGGCCCAGGATGAGATTAAACAAAATGCCAAACAGCAGTTCCACCGCGGTAATACATAAAGCGGTCTTGAGGCAGATAAACCGCACCCGCTTTGCGGTACAGGAAGGATAGAGCAAAAGCAATACCAACCCGCCGGCCAGCGCCATGCTCCAATGGGTATGCCCCCGCCAGAGCATCTCCAGCAGAGGGTAGCCCGCAAATCCGGTGGAAAAACAAATCAATTTTTCATGCAAATTCATTTTCTTCATATATATAGAATGTGCAATTTATTTGATTGTAACATATTATTAAAAAATTTTCCATTGAAATTTCCATAAGATGGGTATAATATATTAAGTAGAAGATTTTTACGAAAGGAAGGTGCATCGGTTGAGTCGGCGCGCGCTGGTAATCGTGAACCCCAAGGCGGGGACCAAAAAATCCAGAAAAGATCTCTTTGAGATCATCGATCGGCTGAGCAAGAAGGGCTATAGCGTCTCGGCCCAGACCACCACCCGGCGAGGGGACGGCACCCGCTTTGTCTGCCAATACGGCGAGGGGCAGGATCTGATCATCTGCTGCGGGGGCGACGGCACGCTCAACGAGGTTTTAAACGGCATCCTGGAAATGGGCATCACCGCTCCGCTGGGCTATGTTCCCGCGGGGACGACCAACGATTTTGCCCGCACCTTCATGCTCCCCCAAAAGGTGGAAAAGAGCATGGACCTGATTTTGGGCGGCTGGCCGCGGTATTGCGATATCGGCAGTTTCAACGGCCGCAACTTTACCTATATTGCCTCCCTGGGCGCCTTCACCAACGTATCCTATTCCACCCCCCAGAAGCTAAAGAATGTTTTCGGCCATTCAGCCTATCTTTGGGAAGGAGTTAAGGAGATCCGCAACATCTCCCCCTTCGAAGCAGAATTTAAAGCCAACGGCGAAACCTATGCGGGCGAGTTTGTTTTCGGCTCCATCTCCAATTCCACCTCCATCGGCGGGCTTTTCAAGCTCAATAACCTGGACGTTCGGATGGACGACGGCGAGTTTGAGCTGATGCTGATCCGCAACCCCAAAAACCTCAACGATCTGGGCGGGATCATTGATGGGCTGGTGCGGGGGAAATATGATCCCCGCTATGTTATTTTCACCCATGTGGCGGAGGTGGATATTAAAACCGCCAAGCCCCAGACCTGGACCTTAGACGGCGAATCGGGCGGCGCTCAGCAGGAAGTGCATATCGACGTTATCCAAAACGCCTTCCGCCTACTTGTTTAAAAAAAATTGGCTGTCCGTTTTATCGGACAGCCTTTGTTTTATAATAAGCTCATCAGAGATCGGGCCTCATGGCCCGGAAAGGAGGAGCTTATGAATATTTTATGGTTTGTTTCGGTCTACGCCGGTTTTCTCGGCGGCTCTTTGCTCCTTTTAGAGCAAGCAGAGAACCGAAAATTAAAGGCGCAACTCGCCGCCCGTTCCCGCTAAAAAAAGGCACGCCCGAGGGCGTGCCTTTTTTATTAGTCTTTAAACCGAATGTAGCCATGGATCAGGGAGTGGTCGCTGGCGATGGAATCGGTAACAAAGATACCGCAATCCCGAGTGGTATCCCAGAAATAATCCAGATTGTCGGAGACAATGATGTTATCCAGGGAGGTATCGGTATCGGTGGTGGTCTCTTCAAAATAATTGAAGTCGTCGCCACCGTTGAGGGCGGTGAGTTTGGTGGTATCGTAGCGTCCCTTATAGCTCCAGGGTTGCATATTAAAGTCGGCGGTCATGATGACCTTCTTGCCGGCATCTACATCCGCTTCCATAAAGTTGCTCAGATACTCCAATTGCTCTGCGGTGGTATTGGCCAGATGTCCGTTATAGAAGATCAGTTCCTGACCCTCCACATCCAGCACATACCGACCGACAGCCCGAGGCTCTGCTCCATCAATACCGCCGGGGGCATCGGCAAAGCGATAAATATCCACATCGGTGATGGGATAACGGCTCATGATGGCATGGCCGTATTCACCGCCGCGATAGTTGATAGTCTTGATAAAGTGGTAGTAGGGATAGCCCAGCTCATTGGCAAGCTCCTCTACCTGGCTCTTATCATAACCACTGCGGTTGGTATATTGATCCACTTCCTGCAGACCGACGATATCGGCATCCGCCGCGCGGAGCACTTCGGCCACCGCCTCAAACTGATCGGAGGTGCCGGAAGGATCGGCATGGTTATAAGAAAGGGTCTTGATGTTATAGGAAACGACCTTGATATAATCATTGGCAAGATTTTCCGCATAGGTGGCAAGGACGGTTACATCCTCGTTGCCCACCGTAAGCTGATTGCCCGCAAGGGTGGTGCCGGTATAGGCGCCCACCAGGGAATAGCCGCTGACGCCCAAATCGTAATGGAGGGTAACGGTACTGCCTGCGGCGGCATAGGCATAGAGATCCGCCTTACCTGCGGCCTGCAGGGTGATGCGGCGAATCTGATTGGCTTCGGTGCCAAAGCGGATATCGCCGTTTTCATCCATGGTATACCAAATGCGATCCTGCTCGCCCAAACCGGAGGCAACATAGCCTTCATTGGCCTTCCAAGCCGCTTCTCTTGCAGAGAAGATGCGGCAAGCGGAATCCAAAGCATCCTTTGCGGCCGCTTGAGCATCGGAGGCGGTGGCGGTCAGAGAGACCGCAGTCCCCATCGACCAAACGTTATCCAAGGGATCGGCATCTACATACCCGCCTGCGTTGAAGACATTGGGATGATAGTTGACCGCGGCGGTAACATTGCCCGCGTTGAAGGAATTATAGATCTTGGTGGTGGCGGCGCCATAGCCGATGATGCCATGGCCCTGAACGGTGCCAACGTTATAGCAACCGTCGATATAACGCAGGTTTCTGCCGTCGCCGACGATCCCTGCAACGTTATCGCGGTTTTCCACCTTGATGGTGGCAGCGTTCCAACACTTGCGCAGATAAGAAGATCCGCCGTTGGCGCGGCCCAAGATACCGCCAACCTTGCAATAAGCCTGATTCATCAAGCCGGTGATGGTGATGGCACCGCTATCGATCCCAACGTTGCGGATATGGCGGTTGGTTCCCAAAAGCCCTACCAGGCCAACGGGGCCGGCAGGGTTATGAAGGGTAATGTTGACATTCTCAAAGGCATAGCCATGCCCATCCAGATTGCCGTTGAAGGTTCCGCCATAGCAAAGGGGAAGCATATTCTCGCCCATCATATCGATATCGGCGGTCAGATGGAGGGTGATGCCGCTCAGATCCGATGCCTGAATGGAGGTATCGGTGAAATCACTCTCGGCAATCAGCGCCAACCAATCGGCCTTGGTGGCAACCGCATAGTCGGTAATGGTGCCGACCGAGCGATAGATGCCATAATCCGAGGCGCTGGGATAGTTGGGATAGGTGAAGGAAACGGTGGGCTTTGCCAATGCCGCTTCTGCATCGATCTGCGCCTGCAACTGCTCATAGGTGGCCGCGGAATCGGCGGCAACCGCAATCGCGCCATTGAGCCATGCCTGCATGGAGGCCCAATCGGTGAAGTAGCTTTGGTTGAAGCTCTGATAGTTTGCGATCAGCTTATTCAACGCAGCTCTTGCCTGGGCGGTGGAATCCACATAGGTGATGGTAACATCCTTAGAACCAACCGTCCAGGTAGCGCCCAAAGTCTGCCCGTCGAGCTGGGCCACCTTGCCGGTGGACGGAGCAAGGGTGAGAACATCGCCCTTGACCTTATAGAGGTAAGCGATCTCTTCCCCATCAACGATGGAGATGCGCACCACCTTATTTTCGGCAGTGCCGAACTTCAGGTTGCCGTTGCTATCGAGGGTGTAATAGACCTGAGCCAAGCCCTTGCCTGCATCGATATGGTTGTTGTTGGCCTTCCAGGCCGCCTCACCCACCGAAGAAGCAACGTAAAGTTGCTGAATGGTGGCATCGTTATAAGCATGGCCGTTAACCGTCATACCGGTGGTATCATAGCTTGCGGGGTTGCCGTTATAATATAAGGGCTTCATGCCGATAGCATAGCTATTATAGAGGGGCATCAGGGAAGTGGCGGAATAAACGTTGGCATGGATCCGCACCATGCCCTTATCGGCAGGAGCGGTGAGGGTGCCCATACCGACGGAATTATAAACCTTGCTCTTATTGCCGCCATAGCCGACCAAGCTGCCTGCCACGCCGGTAGCCGCAGTAACGGCGCCGATATTATAGCAACTATCGATGATGCCGCCGTTGGTGGCATTACCCACCAAACCGCCCAGATGGTCGCCATAGACGGTAGCCTGAACGGTGGCTCCGTTCCAGCACTTATAGATCAAAGCAGAGGAGCCTGTGAAGGAAGTAAGAGCACCGTTTTTAGCGGTGGAGCTTGTATTAACAAACAAACCGCTTTCGATGCCCAGATCCCGAACCGTGCCGTAGACCTTATAGATCAAGGTTGCGCCGAAGGGATCGGAATCCTCCATCTCCACATTTTTGAAAACATATCCATGGCCATCCAGCGTACCGCTGAAATAATGGCCGTAGGCCAGGGGCAGAACGCTCTCGTCCGCCAGATCGATATCGGCGGTGAGATGCAAGGACTTGCCCGCAAAGCTATCGGCAGAGATGGAAGAATCGGTTGCATTGCTGAGAGCAACCGCCTTCAGCCAATCCGCTTTATTATTGATGGAATAATCGGTGATGGAGGAAACGGAGCGGTAAAGCTCATATTCCGCCATGGAGGGATAGTTGGGATAGGTGAAGGCAACGGTGGGCTTGGCCAATGCCGCTTCGGCGTTGATCTGCGCCTGCACCTGGGTTAAGGTTGCATCGGGATTTGCCAAAACAGCCTCTGCGCCATCCACCCATGCCTGCATGGAATCCCAGGCGGTGAAGTAGCCGGGGTTATAGCTTTCATACCGATCGATGATGGCCTGAAGCTGCAATCTCTTTTGATAGAGTTCCGACTCTTCATAGGTAACATACATGACCATCGCATCCTGGCTCCCAACGGTCAAAACATTGCCGCTGAGGGTCGCCCCCTCCACGATCGCCACCTTATCGGTGGGAACGGTGAGGGTGATGGTATCGCCGTTGACCTTATAAAAATAGGAGGTCTCCGCGCCGTTGACGATGGAAACGCGCACCACCTTATTCTCGGCAGTACCGAACTTCAGGTTGCCGCTCTGGTCCAGGGTATAATAGACCTGGCCGGCGGTCTTGCCGCTGCTGATGTAGTTGGCATTGACCTTCCAGGCCGCCTCGGCAATGCTATCGGCCCGATAAACCGCCTGCAAGGTGGCATCGTTATAGGCATGGCCATGGACCTGCGCGCCTGCCACTTCATAAGAAGCGGGAGCGCCGTTATAATTGAGAACGTTCATCCCAACCGCATAGCTGTTGTTGATGGGGTTGAGGGAGGTTCCGCTATAGATATTCCCGTGCATACGGATCATGCCGGTGCTGCCGCTTGCGCCCGTTACCGTTCCTGCGGCAATGGAGTTATAAACATCGCCCTGGTTTCCGCCATAACCCAGCAGTGCGCTGGCGGTGCCTGTTTTTCCGTTAACGGTGCCGATGAAATAGCAGTTATCCACCGTAACGCCGCTGGTGCAGGTGCCGATCAGGCCGCCCAAATGGTCGCCTTTATTGCCTTCAACCGTTGCATCGCTCCAGCACTTATAAAGCACTGCGCTGGCGCTGGTAAGGGCCGCAAAAGCACCGGCTCTGGAATAATTGGTGGTGTTTTTAAAGGAACTGCTTGTGATTCCAAGATCCCTGATGGTTCCGGAAAGCTGGTGGACCAAGCCGGGGCTGGTATAGTCCGTTGAGCCGGAATTGGTCATGCTGATGTTTTTGAAAACATAACCGTGACCGTCAATCGTTCCGTTGAAATACTGATTGCGGTATAACGGTGTCAGAGCAACACCGGAAAAATCAATATCATTGGTAACATGAAGGGTCACCCCTGTCCAGGTTCCGGCGGCCGTTTCGGCGATGGCCGCGGTCCAATCTTCGGGGGTGGAAATGGCAAATTCCTTGCCGGTATATCCTGCCGGTTTTTGGCTATACCGAGGCCAGGATGCCTCTTCTGCATTTGCCGGCAGAGCAATTCCGGCAAGCATTGAGAGGAGCATCATCAATGCCATCCACGCTGATAAAACTTTGGTTGTTTTTTTGTTCATTTTGTTTTACACCTCTTTTCATTTATTTTGAATCGCGCGGCTCTGAACGCGCTTTTTCACCCTGATTTTATCATACCCTCTTTCAAAAAAATGTCATAAAATGCGCAAGCCGGCGTCGATTATCGTCGACACCGGCTTTTAAGGAACATTTCGATCGGTTTTGCGGGCAGATCATCAAATGGTCGCTCGTACGGGCTGAGGCATTTTCATGCCAGGGTCCAGCCGGTCAAAAGATTTTTTATTGATGCGATTATACCATAAGGTTCTTTTTTCGCGCAATATTGGAAAATATAACAAAAAAGAGGCTTTGTTTTTTGGAACAAAACCTCTCTTTGTGCAATTATTTGAAATTGATATAGGTATAGATGGGTTTATGGTCGCTGGCAAGGGAATCAACCACCTCGATGCCGCATTTCTTTTTGGCATCCCAATAATAGTTCAAGCTATCCGAAACCAGAATGTTATCAATGGGGACATTATTGTCGTTGGTGGTTCCCAGAGCGTTTTCAAAATCATCGCCGCCGTTGAGCAGAGTGTACTGATCCAGATCAAAGCAACCGATCAAGCCCTGAGGGGTCGCGTTGAAATCGGCGGTCATAACAATGGGGAGCCCCGATTTCAAATCCTTGGCCATAAAGTTTTCCACCATATACATTAATTGGTTGGGCGTTTTTTCGGCAAGATGGCCATTATAAAAAACCAGATGCTTGCCGTCTATTTTCAATACATGGCGAGAAAACGCTCGCGGTTCGGCCGCATCAATACTGCCCGGCGCATCGGCAAAGGCATAGCTCTTGCTGGAGAGGATGGGGTAGCGGCTCATGATGGCATGGCCGTATTCCCCACTACCGTAATCAATGGTTTTGGTATACTTATAATAAGGATAACCCAGCGCCTGCGCCAAATCCTTTACCTGATCGGCATTTTTGCGGGGTGAATAGCGATCCACCTCCTGCAGACCAACGATATCCGCATCGATCTTTTTCAGCTCCGCCACCACCGCATCAAATTGATCGGCTCCCATAGAAGGATCTTTTGCATTATAATTGAGTGCTTTGATATTATAGGATGCAACCTTGATCCAAGAGGAATAATCGATGGGCGCTTGCTCTTGCTCCTCCGGCTCTTCCTTGGATTGCTCTTGCTCCTCCTGCTCTTGCTTGGGTTGCTCTTGCTTGGAGGGCGTTTCTTCCTTGGGCGGCTGGGTATTGGAAGAACTTTCTTCGTTTTTTTGGTCGCTCGGCTTATTTTCTTGCAAGGGCTCTTTTTCCTCGGAAGGCGTTTCTTCTTGATCCTCTTCGGAATCGTCCCCTATCCCAAAGAGGGGATCGTTTTCCATCTCCACCGAAGAATCCCCTCCGATGATCCCAAGTTGCTCTTCCTCGGCTCCTCGGCAACCGCTCACCATGACGATCACCATGGCGATCATTAAAATTAATGCGATCGACTTTTTCATGTTTCTTCTCCTTATTTCATCCGAATATAAGAATAGATCAGCGAATGATCGCTGGCGGTGGATCTTACCACCTTCACGCCGTTATCCGCCGCATCATCCCAATAATAATCCAAATTATCGGAAACGATGATATTATCAATGGGTTTCATTTCCAGGGTGGTTGTATTGAGGCAGGAATTAAAATCATCGCCGCCGTTGAGAGCGGTAAACTTTTCGGTATCATAGCAGCCCTTAAAGCTCCAAGGGAACATATTGAAGTCGGCGGTCATAACAACGTTTTTGCCGGCATCCGCATCCGCTTCCATAAAGGTATTGAGATATTTGAGCTGAGCCGCAGAGGTTTCGGCCAAATGGCCGTTATAGAAAATAAGTTCCTTGCCGCCCACATCCAAGACATAACGCCCGACCGCGCGGGGCTCCCGGGCATCGATACCGCCCGGCGCATCGGCAAAGCGATAAATATCCACGTTCTTAATGGGGTAACGGCTCATAATCGCATGGCCGTATTCCCCGCCGCGATAGCTGATGGTCTTAACAAAGTGATAATAGGTATAGCCCAGCTCCTTAGCCAGCTCTTCTACCTGGCTCTTATCCGAGCCGCTGCGGGAGGTATACTGATCCACCTCCTGCAGGCCGACGATATCCGCATCCGCTTTGCGGAGCTCTGCGGCCACCGCCTCAAACTGATCCCCCTCGAAACTGAGAGTCTTAATATTATAAGATACTACCTTGATCCAATCGGAGGTATCGGCGGGTTTCTCGGGCTTAAAGGTTGCTTGAGGATCCTTCAGCCAGCCGCGCACCACCAAGACCGCATCATTGGCATCCAGCCTTGCATTTTGGTTTGCATCTCCCGCCATGGTATCGCAGGCAACAGAATCATCAACAACATGGCGCAAAATGGTGATCGCATCATGAAGCTCGATAGAGCCGTTGCCGTTGGCATCGCCCGGATAAACGCCGCACCCGGCCAAAAGGGTAACATCCTCATTGCCCAGGGTCAGCTGATTGCCTTTGAGGGTGGTTGCCTGATAGCTTCCCTGCAAAGCAAAATAGTTGGCATCCAGTTCATAGCCCAGCGCCACGGTACTGCCTGCGGCAACATAGAGCACCTCATCGGGCTTACCTTCTGATTTGATGGTGATTTTACGCACCCGATTCTGCTCGGTACCAAAAGCGAGTTTGCCTGTTGAATCCACCGTATACCAAACCCGCTCGCCATCACCCAGATCGGTTTGGGTATAGTTTTGATTTGCCTTATAGGCGGCCTCCTGCGCAGTTTCTACCACCCGCGCCGCGTTGATGGTGCTGCGCGCTTCCTTTTGCGCATCGGTATAGGTAGATTCACTGCCGGTATAATCCAAAACCGAAGAGGCAACGGCATAGGTATTTTGCAGATATTCCTCTACCGTTTTAACGCCCAGCATATTCACATGATAGCGAGCGGCCAGACTGCACCCGTCGGAGATGGAATTGGTGATGGTAACGGTAGCGGCACCATAGCCGACCAGCCCGCTTCCGCTGCCAAATCCAATGTTAAAGCAATTATCCATATAGGTAAGGTTGCGGGCATCGCCGACGATTCCGCCGACATTATCTGCATTTTCCACCGAAATATCCGCCCCGTTCCAGCAGTTGCGGACCAGCGTATTACTGCCATTCACTTTGCCGATGAATCCGCCAACCTTATTGCCCGCATCGGAAATGCCCCATTCTTCTTTATAGGTCGGCCAACCGGTAACGGTGATCCGGCCGCCATCAATGCCCAGGTTCTGCACCGATCTGTTTTTGCGCAGCATCCCAATCAGCCCCACCGGGCCTGCAGCATTTTCGATGGTGATGTTGATATTTTTAATCACATACCCATGACCATTGATCGAGGCGTTCAGAATGCCACCGTAGCCAAGGGGGAGCATCGGCTCGTTATTCATATCGATATCGGCGGTCAGATGCAAGGTTGCTCCTGAAAAATTCACCGGGGTGATCTCTGTGTTGGTGTAGTCGCTCATGGCAACCGCCGCCAACCATTCCTCCTTACTGCCGATCGAAAAATCCTTTACATCCGTATCCTGATACTGCAGATAATCTGCAACAGAAGGATAGTCGTTTTCTGCGCCCGCAGGAAGGGTTACCCCTGCCGCCAGAGAAATCAACAATAATACTACCAACCATCCGCTCAACAATCGTTTCTTCACTTCAGCCACCTCTTAAATACATTTATTTTAACGATTTATTTTAGCATAGTTTTATATGGTTTTCAATAAAAAACAGCGATGTTTTTTATAAACATCGCTGTTTTTCAGCCTTATTTCAAGCGAATATAAGAATAGATCAAGGAGTGGTCGCTGGCGGTGGAATCCACCACCTTGATACCGCAATCCCTTGCCTCATCCCAATAATACTCGATATTTTCGGAAATCAGGATATTATCGATGGGCTGATCGTCTGCGGTGGTTGTTTCAACAAAGCAACTCACATCCTCGCCGCCGTTGAGAACGGTAAACTTCTCGGTATCGTAGCTCTGGGTAAAATCCCAGGGATACATATTGAAGTCGGCCGTCATCAAAACATACTTGCCTGCATCATATTCCGCCTCCATGGAGGATTCCATCATATAGGCAAGCTGCTGAATGCCCTTTTGGGCAAGATGGGAGTTATAATAGATAACCTCCTTGCCGTTCACATCCAAAACATGGCGGGAATAGGCGCGGGGCTCCTGGCCGTCGATATCGGTCGGCGCATCCTTAAAGTAGAATACTTCGCTGGAAAGGATGGGATATTTGCTGATAATGGCATGGCCATAGGTATTATTCTTGGCACCGGTGGTTGCGGTATGATAATAATAGGTGCAACCGGTGGCTTCTGTCAGGGCATCGGCCAATACCTTTGCCTGATTTCTATAACCGGTCTCCGGAGCATAATAGTCCATCTCCTGCAGACCGATGATATCCGCATCCACCGCCTTTAAAACTTCTGCCACTTGGCGGGTGGTATCGCCGATACCGGTGCCGCCGTGAACATAGCTCAAGGTCTTCACGTTATAGGAAACCACCTTGATCCAATCCTCGGAGATCTCGGGCTTTTGGGGCTGATAGGAGCATTCCTGATCCCCCAGCCAGCCGCGTACGATCAAAACCGCATCGTTGGCATCCATCGCGGCATTATAGTTGACATCTCCTGCGATGATATCGCAATCCACCGCATCATCCACCGCATACCGCAAAACGGTGATGGCATCATGAAGCTCGATCTTGCCGTTGCCGTTGGCATCGCCCATATAGGCGGCTATGCCTACGCGAACGACCGAATCCTCATTGCCCAGAGTGAGTTTGTTGCCCTCGAGGGTGGTAGCTTCATAATCCCCAACCAAGGCAAAATAGTTGCTATCCAGCTCAAACCGCAGATTTACCGTTTTCCCTGCGGCGGCATAGACCTCTTCATCGTCGTAGCCCGGGGATTGCAAAACAACTCTGCGGACCTGTTCGGCCTCTGTCCCAATGCGAACATGGCCGTTTTCATCGGTGGTGAACCAAAAACGCTCGCCCAAGCCGGTATCCACATAGTTTTGATTGATCTTATAGGCGGCCTTCTTGCCGGAATCCACCTTCATGCGCAGATCGATCTCGTTGCGTTTGGTTTTCTCAGCGTTGGTGGGGGTGCCGGTGAGCTCGGGATGGGCTTTGGCGCTGATAAACTCAAAAAGCCAGCCCAAAGAATAGGTATTTACCAAGGGGAAATCTTCGGTATTATCCAATTCTAAAATATCATTGGGATAAAAAACGCCATAGGTCCCCGCCTCGGCATTGGCGGTCTTACCCGCATTAAAGGAATTATAGATCTTGGTATCCAAAGAGGCCAGATCCAAAAGGCCCGCGCGGTCGGTGGTGCCCACATTAAAGCAACCGTCCATGATGCGCAAGCCGTAGCCGTTGCCAACAACGCCGCCTAAGGCGTTGCGGTTTTCGGTGCGGACCTCGGCGCGGTTCCAGCAATTGCGGATATATCCATTGGCGCCGCCTTGGGCGAGGCCCAAAATACCGCCAACATTATTTTTGGTTTCAACGCCCTCTTCGCTGGTGGTCATGCCGGTAACCTTAACAATACCGCTATCCAATCCCAGATTGCGAATAAAGAGGTTTTCGCCATGCTCACCGATCAGGCCGACTGCGCCGCGGGGCGTATCAATGGTGATGTTGATGTTTTCAAAGGCATAGTAATGACCGTCCATATTGCCTTTAAAGACGCCACCGTTGCAAAGAGGGAGCATATTCTCGCCGCCCATATCGATGTTTTGGGTGAGATGGAGGGTAACACCCTCAAAATCCGCCGCGCTTTCTTTCATGGTAACGGTATCGCTCTTGGCAACGATAAACAGCCAATCTTCCTTACTGCCAACATTGAAATTCTTCACGCCGGTATCTTCATAGATCATATAATCCTGCGCCGAAAGGGCGATGGACTCATCCACCACCGATTTATCCAATGCGGCCTCTGCCGCCATCAGGCTCTCCGCCTCTGCGAGGGTGAGATCTTCGCTTACCAGAGCGGCTTCCGCCTGCTCCAGCCAAGCCTGCTGGCAGGCCCAATCGTTGAAATATTCGGGGTTGCGTTGCTGATAATAGCCGATCTTGGTCTGCAAGCGAACCTTTGCCATCTCCAAAAGCTGATTTTCGGAATAGGTGAAGGTTACCAAAATATCCTCGGCACCTGCGGTGATAACATTTCCTTCCACCTGCACCCCTTCGGTAACGCAGACCATTCCTTCCGCCCCTTCGGCAACAACCTCATCGCCGGTGACCGCATAATAGGTAAAGGGCTGATAGATTTCGGGGAGTTTCACCTGAATGGTAACTGCCCGCGCGGTGGCAGAACCGAATTTCAGCTTGCCCTGCGCATCCAGGGTATAATAGACAGGCTCAAAGCCCTTGCCGCTATCGGCATGGTTTGCATTGATCTCGGCCGCTACCTCCAGCAGATTATCGTTGCGATAATATTGCTCCAGGGCCGCGGCGGTATAGGCGTGGCCGTTGACGGTGAGGTTTTTATTCTCATAATCGGAGGGTTCGCCCTCATATAACGCCACCTTCAGCCCCACCGCATAGGTGTTATAAAGGGGCATACGAGCGGTATCGGCGAAGATATTGGCATTGGAATAGATCAGGGAGCAGCTCTCGGCAGAAATGGTGCCTGCGCCGATGGAGTTATAGACCTTGCCTGCATTTCCCGCCAAGCCCATCAGACTATGGGCGCGGCCGGAGGCGGCTACCACCTGGCCCACGTTATAGCAGCTATCCACCACCGGGATTCCGCCGCCAACCAAGCCGGAGATAAATTCGGTTACCTTGGTGGCTTCCACCTTGGCTCCGTTCCAGCACTTATAGAGGGTTGCATTCTTGCTCGCCCAGGCGCAAAGAGAGCCTACTCTGGCGTTGGTCTTGGTGCTCTTAATATGACCGCTTTCGATGCCAAGCTCGCGGATAGTGCCCGCAAGGTAATAAACCAAGCCCGCATTACCCGAGGTGTTCATGGCAACGTTTTTAAAAACATGGCCGTGGCCATGAATGGTGCCGGTAAAATAATTGCTTTCGCTCTTGCAGAAGGGATTGATCCGATTGTTTTGGAAATCGATATCGTTGGTAACGTGCAAGGTAACGCCGGTCCAGGCGCCGCTGGTATTGACCTTTGCGGCAGTGGTCCAATCCTCGGCGGTGGAGATGGAATAATTCAAGCCGTTATGGCCGAAGGCGGCATAGGTATCCTTCTCGGTATACCGGGGTGCCGCATCCTCCTTCATCCCGCCGTTCATCACCGCCAGCAATCCTTCGCTTTCGCTGTTGCTTTGGGTGATCAGCGCCGCCTGCCCATCGGCATCTGCCGAAGAGTAAGCATCGATCCGCTGCTGCAGGGTGGCGCGGAAGGCTTCGATCTGCGCGGCCACATCTGCCTTAAATAAGGCGGCATCATAGCCGTTATACTGCTCCAGAAGAGCCTGCAGTTCCTCTGCCGCCGCGCCGGCGGAGAAGGTCAACCCGCTCACCATGGAGATCAGCATGATGATCGCCATGAATGCGGAGAGAATTTTTACATTCTTTTTCAATTCAAACAACTCCTTTATTTATTCTTCTAAACCGTAAAATTCGCCATAGGAAAGCTTGGTTCCCAACCGCACCTCGGTATAAACCGCAAAATGGTCGGAAACATACCCTTCCCCGATTCCCTTATCGGGAACCGCAGGCATATCATAAAGATAACCAAAGAAATCCACCGCCAGATGGGCGTTGGGCTTGGCCAAAACATGATCGATAAAGCTGCTGCCCTCGGGATTATTAAAAACATTCAACGATCCTTTTTTGAAATCGCCGAGCTTGGTTATTTCCAAAGCTTCCAGATCCTCTGCAACGGTGCGCAGATCCATGATCCGCTCCCCGTCCATAAAGGCGAGGTAACTCCCGCCCATATACGCGGTATTGAGATCCCCCATCATAATGGAATAGGTTCCTTCCTTTTGCTTGGCGAAAAGCTCCGCCATCTGGTTGCCCGCTTTGGCTTGCGATTCAAATTGATCGTTGCCGAAATGGGTGGAATAAACGTTAAAGACAACGCCTGTTTCCTTATCCTTCAAGGTAACCCACATGCAGATGCGGGCCAGGGAGTTTTCAACATAGGAGGAAGAGGGCTTATTAGGGGTTTCGGAGAGCCAGAAATAGCCCCTCTTCACTTCGGTATACTTGGATTTTTTATACATAATGGGCGTGGTCTCATGGGATTTGCCCGGCCACCGCCAATGATAGATCAGCTCATATTCGGGATAATCCTCTTCCAAAAAGGAGATCCAGGTCTGGCAAACCTCCTGCAAGCCCATAATATCGGGATCATATTTCTCCACCAGCTTTTTGAACCGCCAGCGGCGGATGCGGGCATCGTTATCGGTATTCCGATCGGCCGCCGCATCATAGCGCAGGTTCTGGGATAGGATCTTCACCTTTGTCCCGCTTTGATCGGCCTGCAATTCTTTAACCATCTGATCATATTCCTCCGAGCCGGAATCTCCCTCCTCCGCAGGCGGGAGATTCGATCCATTTTCAGAAGGCTTTTGCTGAGAAGGTTCATTTTGAGAAGGCTTTTGCTGGTTGGAGCCGGAGGGTGTGGTGGAAGGCTCTTTGTTTTCCGATCCATTCGCCTGATTATCGGGCGTTTCAACTTCCGCTTGCTCCTCCTCTTGCTCCGGCAGGGGATCCAAGCCCATCTCCTCGCGATAGGCATCCAGCTCATTCTTATCAAAAAGACTGTTTCCTTCCGATTCAAAGCCAAGATCTTCCGCCTGCTTTTTGCAAGAAGCCGCCATAAAAAGCAAGGTGATTGCTAAAATCAAAGCAATCCATCTGCTGTTTTTCATCATAATTTCCCCTTTGCCTTTTGCATTTCTGTCCATTCCCGGCGGGTGGGATAATTTTCATCGGGCAGGGCCTCTTCGGCTTCGGGACCGTATTCATAATACTTGCCGTAGTCCTCCTCGGTATCAATGCGCACCTTGGTGAGGATGGCATAGTGATCCGAAACATAGCCTACCGGCAGATTCTTTTCGGGTACGCCGATATGATCATAAAGCACCCCATAAAAATCGATCGCCATGGAGGGGTTGGGCTTGACCAGAATATGGTCGATATATCCGCAGCCATCGGGATATTGGAAGGCGTTATAGGTGCCAACGCGGATCTCGCCCATTTGGCAAAGACCGTCCTCTGCCATCGCCTGCGCCGCATCCCGCAGATCCTTAAAGCCGGGGCGGTAGGCATAGCCGTTATAGCAATATTTCCGATAGGGGCTGTTGAGATCCCCCATAACAAACGCATTGGTCCCTTCGGGGAAGGCATCAAAGCGGCGGGCGATCTGCCGCCCGGATTCCACCACCTCCCATTCCTCGCCGAGGGTAAAATGGGTGGAGTGGAAATAGAATTTTGCGCCGGTCTCTTTATCCTTTAAGTGAACCCAGGTAACGATCCGCGGACCATGGTCGGGAGAATAAGAAGGAGAGCAGACCTCGGGCGTTTGGGAAAGCCAAAAATGCCCCCGATCCAACTCTTCATACTTGGCCGTTTTATAGGCAACGGGGTTGGAACCCAAATCGGTCTCGCCGGGGATCAGGTCCACGCCCCGCACGATCCATTTATAGACGATGGTATAATCATCCAAGATCCCATCCTCCAGCAGGCCCAGCCAGCCGGTGGTGCATTCCTGCAGGGCGATCACATCGGGATCGTATTTCTCCACCAGCTTCTTAAACCGATGCTGGCGGGTGCGGATCATATTGTCGCGCCCGTCCCGCTCGTCGCGGATATAGCCGCAACGCAGGTTTTGGGTCATAATGGTAATCGGTGTTCCAGTCTTTTTCATTTCAAAAATGCTCCTTCTCCCAAAAAAGAAAGCCGGGTGCAATAATGCACCCGGCTCAAATACTCACTTTTAAAATCGGGCAGCACATATCGTTATGAGATTGTTCATCATCATCCACGCTCTGCGCTTGCCGCAGCAGACCTACTTATTGCTCTGCGCTCTCTTAGCCCTCCCAGGGAATCTCCTTAATATCATCCTTCTCGGGCACCAAGCTCTCGATTACCGATTCGTCGCCCTTTTTATCTTCCTTGGTGCTGCCGGTAACGCAGGATGCCAGCATCATGGCAGAGCATACCAAAATCATTGCCAGCGCCAAAAGTTTAACCAACTTGTTGTTCATCATATCAGATCCTCCCTCCGCCTTACGGCAGAAATCTACAGTAGATATTTTTAGATATTAGCATTATACCATTAAAACCTTTATTTTCACATAACATAATGTTGTTTTTATTTACCGCAATGTTGTCAAAAAAACTTGTTGAATCGTCGGTAAAAATTTGTTATAATAAACGGCATAAAGACCAATTTTGGATAAAAGGAGATTGTTCATGCGCAACCGAAGCAGCGGCGTTTTGCTGCATATCTCTTCCCTGATGGGCCCCTATGGAATCGGCGTTTTCGGCGGGGATGCCCTTCGCTTTATCGATTTTTTGCAAAAAGGCGGGTTTTCGGCCTGGCAGGTTTTGCCCTTTGCCATCCCCGATTCCTGCAATTCTCCCTATAAAAGCATCAGCGCCTTTGCGGGCAACCCCCTCTTTATCGATCCCGCCCGCCTGCGGGAGCAGGGGCTGATCACCCGGGAAGAGCTGGAAGGCTGCAAGGCGGCCAGCCCCTATGCCGTGGATTTCGAGCATCTTAAAGAGCAGCGCGCAAAACTTTTCGACCGCGCCTTCTCCCGCTGCCCCGCATCCCTTTGGGAGAAGGTGGCAGGCTGGGCCGAGGAGCAGCCCTGGCTGGAGGATTTTGCCCTCTATTCCGCCCTCAAGGGCGAAACAGGCAAGGATTGGATTGATTGGCCGCAAGCCCTGCGCGCCCGCGAGCCCAAGGCAATGCAGGAGGCCAAAGAGCGCCTGCGCCTTTCCATGGATCGGGAGATCTTTTTGCAATATCTCTTTTTCACCCAATGGCAGAATATCCGCGCCTATGCCAAGGAGCGGGGCATTTCGATCATCGGGGATATGCCCATCTATGTTTCCTATGAGAGCGCGGATGTTTGGAGCAATCAGCACCTCTTTGCCCTCTCGGCGGACGGAAAGATGGAAGAAGAAGCGGGCGTTCCCCCCGATTATTTCTGCGCAGACGGTCAGCGCTGGGGCAACCCCCTTTATGATTGGTCTGCAATGAAGGCGGAAGGGTATCGCTGGTGGATCGACCGCCTACGCCATGCAAGCGCCCTTTTCGATCAGATCCGCATCGACCATTTTCGCGCTTTTTCCGCCTATTGGGCGGTGCCCATCGCGGCAGAAACCGCCAAGGAGGGCCAATGGAAGTGCGGCCCGGGCATGGATCTTTTCAACGCCCTTTTCGCTCATATCGATAAAGATCTGCTGATCGCCGAGGATCTGGGAGTGCAGGATGAGGCGCTGGCGGCGCTTTTGAAGGAAACCGACCTGCCCGGAATGCGGGTTTTGCAGTTTGCCTTCCCCGGCGGCGATAATAATATGCACCTGCCCCATAACTATTCCAAAAATACCGTTGCCTATACCGGCACCCATGATAATAACACCCTCCTGGGCTACCTCTGGGAGCAGACCCCCGCGGATCGCCGCTACGCTTTGGATTATTGCGGCTTTGATGGCGAAAATTGGAAGGATGGCGGCGCCAAAAACCCCGCCATCCGCGCCCTGATCCGCGCAGTTTGGGCCTCCCCCGCCTATCTGGCAGTGGTGCCGATCCAGGATCTTTTGGGCTATGGCGGCGATACCAAGATGAACCGCCCCGGCGTTGCCGGCGGCAATTGGAGCTACCGCCTCACCGAAGCAGCCTTCGCCCAGCTCACCCCCGCGGAATACCGCAAGCTCTCCGCCCTTTATAACCGAATCTAATAAATAAAGCCTTCCCCTTGAGGGGAAGGTGTCTGCGTATGCAGACGGATGAGGTGAAAAAGGGATGCACTTAACCCACCACCTCACCACCGCCTTAAGGCGGAGCCTCTCCTCAAGGAGAAGCCAAAGAAATCAGCCGCGGCAAACGCCGCGTCTGATTTTTTATTTTGCTAAAAGATTTTTATCCGCTTATCAAACGCAGATATAACCATAGATCAAGGAGTGATCGCTGGCAGTAAGACCTGCGCAGGTTCCTTCGGTGGAAACGCGATCCACTACCTTCAAGCCAATATCCAAGGTATTATCCCAATAGAATTCCATATTATCGGAAACGAGGATGTTATCGGGATTGGAGCAATCTACAGTTGTGCTAATGGTCTTCGCGCCATCATCACCGCCGTTGAGTGCGGTAAACTTGGAAGCATCGAAGTAGTTATGGAGCGTTTTTGCTTCGAGGTTCAAGTCGGCGGTCATAACCACCTTCTTACCTGCGGCCCGATCGGTCTCCATCGCGCCAATAAGCTGGGTGAACTGCTCGGTATAGCCCTGAAGGTGAGTGTTGTACCAAATCAGATCTGCGCCCTCAGCACCGTCAACGTTGACTTCAACGCGGGTGTAAGTACGCCGTTCTGTTCTGACATTACCTTCACCAACTTGTACTTCGTATACCACTTCGTCTGTAACAGTGATGGGATAACGGCTCATCACCGCATGACCATACTGCTCAATGTACGGTGATTCTGTATTCGCCCAATAATTCACATTGGTGAAATCATAATATTGATAGCCCAATGCATCGGCCAGTTCTCGTACCTGGCTTTCGCCGTCTACCTCCTGCAGACCGACGATATCAGCATCTGCCTCTTCCAGGACAGCGATGACTTCCGCTTTGCGGTCGCCGGAATCCACGTTATAAGTACCGTCGAATGCAAGGCTCTTGATATTATAGCTTGCGACCTTGAGCCATTGCCCGTCCACATTGAGGGGCTCGCGGATAACATAATCCACATTGGGATCGCCCAGCCAGTTGCGGGCAATCAAAACAGCATCGTTGGCATCCAGGCGGCCGTTCTGGTTGACATCGCCTGCCGCCTCATATTCCAATTCAGCAAGGCCGACAACGCCGCGCAAAACGGTGATCGCATCAAAGAGGGTAACCGATCCGTTATTATCGGCATCGCCCATATAGACGCCGCTTTGAGCGGTAACGGTTACATCCTCATGGCCCATGGTCAGCATATTGCCTTTAAGGACAGAGGTAGCGCCATCCTGCACGAAGTAGGTCAGATCTACTTCACCGCTCAGCTCAATGGTAGCACCGGGAGCCGCATAATAGGTCTGAGCAACCTTACCGCCGACCATAACGGTTACCTTGCGTACCTGATCGTATGCAGAGCCATAGCGAACCATGCCTTCGGCATCGATGGTAAACCAAGTGCGATTTGTATCGCCCATTCCGGAGGGTACATAATTCTGATTGACCATCCAGAGAACTTGCTCAAGGGTATTGCAATCAGACTGACTGTTCAGCGCTCTGGCCTTGATCCATTTTGCAGAGCCGGATTCAGCACCGTTCAAGGTGAGCACATTCTTTTCGAGAGACCAGCAGTTCTGCATTTCTCCCAGCGCCGCAGCGTCAAGCAGCCATGTTCCGTCGTCGTTATAAACAGCCTGGGCAAGCTTAACAGCATAGGATGCTTTGCCTGCATTAAAGCAATTATAAACCTTGGCCTTATTCAAACCATAGCCTACAATACCGCCGCCTGCTGCGATATCGCCCAAGTTGAAGCAGCGATCGATCATGTTGTAGCCGCCGTTGCCCGCAGTAGTATAACCTGCGATACCGCCCACATGATCGCCGTTTTCAACGGTGATATCCGCAGCGTTCCAGCATTTCTGGATATAGGTGTTGTCACCCTGGACAGTTCCAACAAAGCCGCCTACAGCAGTGCTGCCGCTGTTTGTTCCGGAAACCTTGATAGAGCCGCTCTCGATGCCGAGGTTGCAAACCCAAAGCTCGTTTCCATACTGCTTACTTACCAAACCGACAGACCCAACAGGGTTCTTAATATCGATATTGATATTCTTAAAGACATATCCATGACCATCCAGCTTGCCGCCAAAGGAAGCACCATAGCAAAGAGGCAGCATCTGCTCATTGTTCATGTCGATATCCGCGGTAAGATGAATCGTTACGTTAACAAAGTTTCGACCGGAAGCAGCTGCATCCGGAGCATACTCGCGGTTGCTCAAAGCAACAGCCGCCAACCATTCATCCTTGGTGCCGACAGCAAAATGCTTCACCGCGGTATCCTTATATGCATCATAATCAGCAACAGAAGGATAATCGGGATAGGCCAAAGTGGTGGCCTTCGCCATGTTCAATGCTTTTCCTGCGGTGATTGCAGCAGTAATTGCGCTCAATTCACCGTCCAGAGCGGTATTGGCGGTATTGATCCAGTTCTGATAAGAAGTCCATGCATCGGAAGTGAAATACTTCTCTTCGCGTGCGCTGTACTGATCCAGCAGATTCTGCAGCTGCCGCTTGGCATCTGCCAGGGTGGAAGCCTCATCGTCTGCAAAGGTAATGATCGTATCGGTGGTGCCTGCGGTAATAACGCTGCCGTCTACCTTTGCATCACCGGTTGCAACGATAACGTTGCCATCGGGAATGGTAACCGTCATCTTCTCGCCGGTTACAAGATAATAACTATCTTCACCAACGGTGATCTTAACGACCTTATCGGTAGCAGAACCCAAAACGGTCTTGCCATTCTTAACAGTGAAGAAGATATTGCTTGCGGCACTGCCTTCGTTGAGCTTATAAGCCAAGGTACCATCGGCATAAGCCGCGGCATCCAGGCGATACTGCGCTTCAAACGCGGCAATCGCATCGGCATTATTTTCAAATACTGCGGTATAAGCCGTCTCGCCGGTATGTCTCATATCAAAGGCCTGGAAACCGATAGAATAAGAGTTGACCGTACCGATCTTTTCGAGGCTGAAGCCTGCGCTATAAGCATTCTGATGCAGGTTGTTCAAACCGCTCACATTGGTCGCATAGGCGAAACAGTTGCGGACAGTACCGGCCTTTGTCTCACCGTAGCCAACGATACCGCCAACCGTATCCTTTGCGCCGGGAGCTGCATCAAATTTACCGATGAAGTAGCAGCCTTCAATGCGAGAGGATGCCTCCTGCAGCTGACCAAACAGACCGCCCGCATAGACGTTTGTTTTGCCCATGGGAATGGAAAGGGTCAACGCACTCCAACAGTTGGAGATGGTTGCAGACTTTGTAAATCCGGCAAAGGAACCGATTTCTTTACTTGTAGAAGTGCTGGTAGAGGTGATCTTACCGCTGGCCAAGCCCAGATTCTTAACTCCGGCATATGCACCGGTAATATCGCAGAACAAACCTACACCGGTCTTACCACTACCACCGTTCGCTTTAACATTGATGTTGGTAAAGACATGACCATGACCATCGAGATGGCCTTCAAAACGAGACTTACCATAGCCAACGGGCAACATCTGGGTATTTTCAAAGTCGATGTCGTTGGTTACATGGAGTTTATAACCGCTGAAGCTGTGGCTGTTGGTGGTGGATATATTCACCAGCTTCAGCCAGTCTTCCTTATCATTGATGGAAAATTCTCTGACGAAGGAGTTATAAAGCTCATAATCCTTCAAAGCAGGATAATTGGGATAGGTAAAGGTGACGAACTTCGGCAGAGTAGATGCACGATTGATCTGACCCTGAACCTGCGCTTTGGTAGCGAAGGGATCGGCAATAACCGCCGCCGCTGTATCAAACCAAGCCACAACCTCATCCCAGTTTTGAATGAATTCGGGGTTAAAGGTCTTATAGCTATCAATAACGCCCTGCAACTCGGTCTTCTTGAGGAATACCTCATCAACCTCTTCAAAATCCTTATGGGTGATAACGATATCCGAAGCGCCAAGGGTGATGGAGGTGCTCTCGAGGATATTGCCGGCCTCATCCACCGCCACCTTGCCGGTAGCAGGAGCGATCACCTCGATAACATCGCCTTCAAAACCGTAGTAATAGGTATTTACGCCGCCGTCGGCAACGGTGATCCGCTTTGCCCGCTCGGCTTCGGTACCAAATACAGTCTTATTGTTTTTGACCGTGAAGTAGACACCGCTTGCGGCGCTGCCCTCGGTCAGCTTATAAGCCAGCTCACCGCTCTTATAAGCATTGGCATTCAGCCGATACTTTGCTTCAAATGCGGCAATGGCATCGGCATGGTTTATAAATACATTGTTGTATGCGGAATCACCGGTATGTCTGGGATCGAAGGCCTGGAAGCCGATGGTATAAGAATTAATGGAGCCGGACTTCGCATTGAAATCCACGCCTGCAGCAAACGCATTGGGATGCAAGCCGATCAAGCCGCTTACACCTTGGGTTGCAGCAAAGCAGTTGCGAACCGTTCCTGCAATGGTCTCGCCGTAACCAACAATACCGCAAGCCGTATCCTTTTCGATGGGGGCATTTTCAAAGTTACCAATGAAATAGCAACCATTGATAATAGTATTATAAGTTTCGCCTGCAATACCGCCCGCATAAACGCCATTGCCCTCCATGGGAATGGAGAGTGTCAAAGCGCTCCAGCAACCGGTGATCTTTGCAAGTTTGGAATAACCGGCAAACGAACCAATTTCGTTTTTCCCTGCACCGCTTACAGAGGTAACAGTTCCGCTGGCCAGGCCCAGGTTTCTAATACCGGCAGCACCACCGGTAACATCGCTGATCAGACCCAAACCTTTGCCGACGTTATTTGTTGACGTGCCACCATCGGCGCGAATGTTGATTCCGGAGAAGACATGATTATGGCCATCGAGCATACCTTCAAAACGATACTTACCATAGCCGATGGGCAGCATCTCATCGTCTTCAAAATCAATATCAGCAGTTACATGGAAGGTATAACCACTATAAGAATTGGCAGTGGTAGTGGATTCATCCACCCAAGCCATCCAGTCGGCCTTGGTTTCAATACCCCAAGTTTTATTGGTATTGATCTCAACGCTATAGAGAGCCTTCTTGGAATAGGGAAGATATGCGCCGTCTTTCAGATCCAAAGACATGTTGGTTGCAGTTGCAAGGAGGGGGCTGAGCTCATTCATTGTGGGCGTATCCATAGCCAATACAGTAGCAGCATCGGTTTTCCACTGCGCCAGAGCATCGCCCTCAACGAAATACTTGGGATCATAATCCTTCCGCACGTCGTAGATGGCCTGCAATTCCTGCTTCGCCATAGCACGGTCATCAAGGGTAACGTTGATGGTGATATCCTTATTGGGAACGGTAATATAGTTATTGGTATTGGTGCCCTCAGGAACTTCTTCAACGATGGTATAGATAAAGTCGCCGTCAACGCCAAGCTCCATCCGAAGATCATCCAGATCCAAGCCGTCGCCAACATTCAGATAATAATTCTTGCCGTCGAAGCCTTCATAACCGGTAAAGGTGATCTTCTGAACGCGATCGGTAGCAGTACCAAAGGTAACCTTGCCGTTTTTCAGCTTATAATAAACCTCGCCGTTTGCACCGTCGGTTGCCTTCCAGGCAGCCTCAGCAGCAGAGCCGGCCTTATAATAATTATTGACTTGCGCAACGCTGGTGATGGCAGAACCATCGGGCATCTTTGCAGTAACCTGAGAAGCATCAAATGTTATTCTATCGCTCCAAAGATCCTTGACAGAGTAGTTATTACGCCCAACAAAGTCCTGAAGTTGCGTATGAGAAGTTACAATCGATGCCGGGCAACTATCTGCAGCACTGCTGAGATCCAAACAGTTCTCCAAAACACCGGTTGTGCAATAGTCAGATCTACTTGGACCACCAGGTGCGAAAAATACCGAAGCAGGTCCACCGGTAGTGGAGATAACCTTGCCGTAATTAATACAGTTTTCGATAGCCAATTCATGCTGAGGATAAGCATAGAAAACTGCCAACCAATTTTCTGTTGCGCTGGAAGGACCGCTAACAGTAACGCTGGACCAGCAATTCTTGATTAAACCATAAACACCATTTACTTGCCCGCCATTATGCTTACCGCCAACAAAGACCGCCGTTTTGGATCTTTCATTTACACCTTCGTTGGTTACTGTGCCGGTTATGCCAAGGTTCTGGATAGTAGCGCCATTCAAAGCACCAACCAAAGCAACGCCATAGCGGAATCCATGAGATGTATCAGTGATTTGATCATCGCCATCATGGGTGATATTGATGTTCTTGAAAGTATAACCCTGGCCATCCAGTAAGCCGGTAAAGCCGTTAAGGCAATAACCAAGGGGTTTTACGACCTCATTGGGATCAAATTCAATATCGTTGGTAACATATAACTTCAGATTACAAGAAGATTTTGCATAATCGTTAGTCAAGTTGATCCAGTCTGTCTTGGTGGAAATGGTCCAAACCGTGGAGCTTGCGTTAGAGCAAGTGCTCTTTTGAGAATAGGGAACGCCAACGCGAATGGTGATATCTGCATTGGGAACGGTAAGAACGCCATCTTTGATGGCATCCTCATACCCTTCTGAGGTGACAAAAATGCTTGCGTTGGGATCATTGGTAAAATCAGCCGCTGTGATTTGATCGCCGTTATTGAAGTAAAAAGCTTTATTAACAAGACCGGTCGCTGTTACCTTCTGAACGCGATCGGTAGCAGAACCGTAGGTAACGCCCATGGTATCATCCAGTTTATAGTAAACCTCGCCGTTCGCACCGTTGGTTGCCTTCCAGGCAGCCTCGGCAGCAGAGCTTACAGCCAGGTAATCATGAACCTGCTGCGCAGAAGTAATGGCAGTGCCATCGGGCATGGTTGTGGAAACCTCATTAACATTGTTGGCGGTTACACCCCAAAGATTATGATTAACAGCATAACTATTGCTATTAATAAAATTCTGGATTTGCCCGAAATGGCCAATAACCGAACCGGCAACACCGCTTCCGTTTGCAACAACAGTGCCCAGATCCAAGCAATTCTTCATTACAGGACTTCCGCCATAGGCATAGAATCCGCCTGCACCACCATTCGTCGATGTGGACTCAATAGTGCCGTAGTTGATGCAGTTTTCAAGGCCCTGATAATTGTTTTCGGTATGAGCATAGAACACGCCTAAATATTTAGTATTTGTTCCGGAAGGGCCCTTTACATAAACATCAGACCAGCAGTTCTTAATCAAGGCTCCCGCGCCCGTATTACGACCACCGGAGAATGCCGCGGTATGAGCACTTGCCGAAGTGGACCGATTATAAACCGTACCGGTCAGGCCCAGATCGTAAATTTTACCTTTATTAAGAGCACCGATCAAAGCAACGCCTTCATAATTGCCCGTACCACCGGTCATATCAATCAAAATATTTCTAAAGGCAAATCCTTGACCATAGATGGTACCAGAAAATGTGGCATTGTTGCTTGATAAGGGCAACATATTAGTGTTACCATCAAATACAATGTCGTTGGTGACATAAAGAGTCAGACTGCAAGCCTTGCCTTTATAATATTCGGTCAAGGCAATCCAGTCTTCAGGGGCGGAAATGGAAAAGGTGGTTCCACTCGCACCCTTTGTATACCGGGGATAAGTAGATACTACTTCCGCGCTTACGGGCAGAACAATGCCTGCAAGCATCGAAATCAGCATCATGACAGCCAACAGGCTGCACAACAAACGTTTTTTCATCAAACATACACTCCTTTAAATTTGATTTAAACCGAGTATTATTACTAATAGTAACATATTTCGACAAATTTTTCAATTTGGGATAATATACAAAAAAACCATTAATTTTTTGGTATTATGACAAATTTTGGGTGTTTTATCCAATGCTTTATATATATAAATGAAAAAAGGCTGTGAAAAACAAATCGTTTTTCACAGCCTTCACATTATTAAACAGAATTAAAAGAGTTCCCAATAATCCGCATAAGATCCTTGGGTGCCGATACGCACCTCGGCAAGGACCGCATAGTGGTCGGAAACATATCCTTCCGGAATATCCCGCGCGGAGACAGCAGGGCGGTCGTAGCAATACCCGAAAGAATCGATGGCTACATTTTCATTGGGCTTGCCCCAGATATGATCGCCAAAGCCATAGCCGTTGACGGTTTTGAAATTATTATAGGTTCCTTTGCGGATCTCGCCCAGGGTGCAAAGATTATCATCCGCCAGGAACTGGGCAACATTGCGAAGGTCGCCAAACTGATCGCTCTGCATCATGCGATAATATTGACTATCCTCATAGACGAAATTGAAATCGCCCATGATGAAGGAATAATCGCCGTTCTTTTTGAAAGATTTTGCGATCAGCTCGCGAATCTTATCGATATGGGCATCCTCTTCATAGAATCCCATATGGGCGGAATAAATATTAAACTCCGCGCCGGTCTGCTTATCCTTGAGCTTGACCCAGGTAACGATGCGGGGATGGGAATTTTTAACAAAGGATGCAGAGGCTACGTTCGGCGTATCCGAAAGCCAGAAATAGCCCTTATCCACCAAGGTATATTTATCGGTTTTCCACATGATCGGCGTTGCTTCATCGCTGCCGTCGGTACTCCCCCGATATTGATAAAACATGGTATATTTCGCGCCATAATCTTCTCTGAGGTAGTTGATCCAGGTTTCATCGCATTCCTGCAGGCCGATAACATCGGGATCATATTTCTCCATCAGCACCTGAAAACGGTAGCGGCGATATTCAATGCGGTTATCCGTTTGCCGATCCTCCTTGGCATCATACCGCAGGTTCTGGCTCATGATCTTGATCTTGGTGCCGCTCTTATCGGCGAGCAAAACCTTCAGTTCATCCTCTTCCTCTTCGGGCTGATCCTCGGCGGGCGTTTTATTGGATTCACCGGAAGGTTCCTTTTGCTCCCCTTCCGATTGAGAGGGCTCTTTTTCGTTTTTATTTTCCGAAGGGGTTTGATCCTCCTTCTTATCGTCTGCCGACGGTTGATCCGGCGTTTGAGAGGGTTCTTCCTGCTCCCCGCTCTCGCCGCTATCTTCGCTCTCTCCGCTGATACCAACCTCGGTATCCAGCCCTGCCAATTCCTCCGAATCGGGGTTACTTTTGCAGGCAAAAAGGCTGATCACCATTACCAATACCATCAGCAAACAAAAAAATCTCTTCATCTTTTTCTCCTTTTTCGCGCCCTGATTATAAATTAAAAGACGCCCCAATATTTTTCATAGGATTGCTTGGTTCCCATCCGCACCTCGGCATAGACCGCAAAATGGTCGGAGACATAGCCTGCCTCGATATTCTGCTCGGGAACGGCGGGCATATCATAAAGATAGCCGAAATAATCGACCGCCAGCTTTCGATTGGGCTTTGCCATAATGTAATCGCCGAAAACGCCGCCGTCGGGATATTTAAAAGCGTTATACGCGCCGTTGCGGATATCGCCCAGCTCGCAGACACCCTCCTTCGCCATCGCTTCGGAGACGGGGCGCAGATCGCCCAGCAGATTGGTCTGCATCAAGCGGTTATACTGATTATCCTCATATGCAATATTGAAATCGCCCATAATGAAGGAATACTCCCCTGCCGAACGGAAGGAATTTTCGATCAGATTACGGATCTTATCGATATGAGCATCCTCTTCATAGAAGCCAAAGTGGGTGGAATAAACGTTAAAGTAGGTGCCGGTTTCCTTATCCTTCAGTTTTACCCAGGTAACAATGCGGGGATGGGAATTTTTAACAAAGGACGCAGAGGCTTCGCTCGGCGTATTCGAAAGCCAAAAATAGCCGCTATTGACCAATTTATACTTTTCGGTCTTCCACATGATGGGCGTGGCTTCATCGCTGCCGCCGGTACTGCCCCGATATTGATAAAACATGGTATATTCACGCCCATAGTCCTGCTGGAGGTATTCGATCCATGTTTTATCGCATTCCTGCAAGCCAACAACATCGGGGTCATATTTCTCCATCAAAACCTGAAAACGGTAGCGGCGAACGCCGGCAAAATTATCCGTTCCCCGATCAGACTCCGCATTATACCGCAGGTTTTGGCATAGGATCTTCAGCTTTGTCCCACTCTCGTCGTTGATCAAGTGGTCAACGTTTACTTTATTTTGCTCTTTGGGTTTTTCGGGAGTTTCCTCCGATTCAGAAGAAGGCTCTTTTTCCTCGCTTGGCTGATCCTCCGATTGGGCAGGCTCTTTTTCACCGCCCTTTTCTTCCGAGGGCGCCTCTTCCTTACCCTCATTTTTCTGAGTGGATTGGTCGGACTCCTGCGAGGGGGTTTGGGAAGGCTTCTCTTCCCCTTCGCTCTCGCCGCTATCTTCGCTCTCTCCGCTGATACCAACCTCGGAATCCAGCGTTGCCATATCCTCCGAATCGGAATTGCTCTTGCAGGCAAAAAGGCTGATCGCCATTATCAATACCATCAGCAAACAAAGAATACGTCTGTTCATAAAAACCTCCAAATAAACGAAGTAGCTTTCGTTTATCTTAACAAAATGAACGGAGGTTTTCAATTGAAATCCTCCGAAATTTTTTCGAATTATTCCTCGCCGATCTCTTCAAAAAGCTCGCCGCGGACATCCACCTTGCGGAAAGGTTTTTGCTCCTTGGCATCGAAAACATATTTACCGAGATCGATGCGGGCAAAATTATGGGGGCATCTGCGCTGGCTCAAAGGCGGCAGTTGCATATAGCTCGGGCCATAGGCATAATTCAAATAGGGCGCAGGGTTGGCAGGGATGGGGGCCTTGATGCCCTCGAAATCCACATAGACCACCTCATCCAGCCCCTCATTGGGCAGGGGATCGGCATAGACCTTTTTGCCCACCGAATCGATCAGCCACTTGGCGTTCTTTTTATAACGATAGATTTTTGCGCAGAAATTGAATACTCCATGGAAGACGCACCAAGGGATACATTTCAAAAGCGGGAGCATCAGCTTGGAGAACCAATAGTGGTAATTGCGGCGGGGCACACCGTACCATTTGATCAGCATGACGGTGGTCAAAACGGTCAGCACCAGGCTGTGCAACCGCTGGAAGAGCTTGATATTGCTGGTGCGGTCGTAGATCAAAAGATCGATAAACACCCCATCGGGATAAACGTTTTTATTGGAAAAATTAGTCGAAAAATAAGTAGCGTCCAGGCGGATCTTATCGATGGTATAATGGCTGCCCGCCTTAGGGCCGGAATAGGAAAAGCCCTTGCCCAGCTCCGTCTTGCAGACCTTGCGGAATTTTTCGAAATCATCCCGCAGCATCCCGATATCCAGATCATCATCCCAGGGGATGGAGCCTCCCTGGCGCACCGCGCCCAGCAAGGTGCCGCCCGCCAGGAAATATTGGATGCCATGGGCTTGGCAGATGCGGTCGATCTCCTTTAGGATCTCCACCTCCAAGGCTTGGATGGTTTTGATCTTGCCGCAATAGAATTCCACGTTCTTGCTGTTATCGTATTCCGCGCCGGTATGGTAGGATACCAGATGCTGAACCCCCGCCTGCAACAATTTGCGCTCGGGGATGGCCATTTTATGAAGTTTCAAGGCGCTCAGCGCCCGATAGGAGGCCGATCCGCCCGCAGAACGCTCCACCTTGAGGTCAAAGAGATCCTTGGCCGCATCATAGATCATCTGCTTGAGATCCGCCGCCGAGACTCTTTGACAATCGGCATTATAGACATGGCCCATCCGCGCCCGATCCATCGCCAAGAAAAGATCATAGCAGGCGGTGCGGATATAGGAGGCGGAAAAGACCTCTTTGCGGTCTGCATCGGTGATCTCAACACATTTTTGGTCAAAGCACTCCCCGATCATCTTCTCCACATCCAGCCCGGGGGTATGGCTCCGCTCGGGAGCCAAAACATTGGTAAACCGCAGGATGGAAAGTTGGGCCCCTTCCTCCGCCACCGCCTTACGGCAACGGCCTTCCAGGTTCAGGTAAAATTCCAGGCCCGCCGATCTTTCGCATACCTTTTCGATATAAAAATTATATTCCCGCTCTGCAAGGGCGGTAATTTCCTCCGAAAAGGCGGGGGTTTCGGGCAGCAGCGCCGCAACAATACACCGCGAATCGGGATTCTTGCGCAGATAAGCAACCATCGGCTCTAAGGCATCCATCGTTTCCTGCTCCTTGCCCCCATGGCAATCGGCAAAAAAGAAGAAGAGCGCCCCGCCCTCGGCCGATTCCAATTCGGCCATCGGCAGGCAAGGCAGTTCCGCAAAGGCCTGCTTGCGGGCCTCGCTTTCCCGGCCCGAGGCAAGATAGGCCACCTGCTCAAACATTCCGCAGCGGTCGTTATTGGCGCAAAGGGCGGGGAAGAGATAATCGCAGATCAGATTATCATCGCCTAAAAAATAAACCTTGCGCTGCTTTTTATAGCGGCGGATCCTTGCCAATTTTTCAAAATGCTTTCTGATAACATCGGCGCACATGACCTTTTCATCTTGCAAAATCAATTCTCTCATAAACCGTTTCCTTTATTTGAAAAAGAAATTATAAACCATTTTTCCGATGCAGAGCAGAGCGAAAGCCCAAAGCCAGGGGCTGGTCAAGGGGTCGCCGTAGGCCAGGGAGCGGGTGCTCTTTTTAACCTTGCGCCCCTTGCCGAGTTGCTGCTCCACCACCGTTTCCAGCATGCGCAGGGTGAAGATCAAAATCAAGAAACAAGCCAAAATTGCCAGGATCAAAAAAAGCTGATCCTGCAGAATGTAGCGGATGAAATCCCGATACCGCGCCAGCAATACCGCAACGCCGTTGTTGACCGCATGGGCAAAGATGGCGGGCCATACGCTGCGGAACATAACCGTCAGCACCCCATAGCAAACGCCCGCGATAAAAAGGGCGGGAATCTGCACCGGATTGGTATGGAAAAGGGCGAAGATCAGCGCGGTGAGCAAAACACCGATGGTCACGCCGTATTTTTCATATTCATGCTGCACCACGCCCCGCAAAAGGAGCTCTTCCGAGACGGCGGGCAGCAACACCGAGGTAAAAAACAACACGCCCGGATTGGTACTGCTCAGATCGACAATGGAATTGGAAAAGCTCACATGGAAGACCGCCCGCGCGAGGGCCGAGCTTCCCAAATTGATCAGGCTGCAAATGATGCAGACCGAAAGACCGAATAAAAGGATAAAGAGCCAATATTTCGGCCCCACCATCTTGAGCCGCAGAGCGTGCCTGGCCTTATAGCGGTGCACCTTGAGGTAGACAGCGATGGGAATGAGATAAACGATCCCATAGACCAAGGCGGTCAGCCCCGGCCCGAAAGAAGGCAACCATTGGCGGCAAAGGCTCAGCCCCAAAAGGAGGGTGAGCACCACCAATAAAAGAGAAGAAATTTCTCTGGAAATATCGCGGCGGGTACTCATCAGTAAACGATCCCTTTCCGCAGCTGCTCTGCCTGCTCGGCGGAAACCGCCCGTGCCACCAAAGCCAACGCAAAATCAATGGCGGTGCCGGCGCCGCGAGAGGTAATAAACTGCCCGCTCTCCACCACCTTATCGGCCGGGGCCTCGCAGCCCAAGGTATCCTCCATGCCGGGATAGCAGGTGGCCTTATGCCCTTTCAAAAGCCCCAGCTCTCCCAAAACAGAGGGCGCGCCGCAGATGGCGGCAATCACCTTTTCGTCCGCGTAGGCGCGGAGCAAAAGCGCCCGCACCCGCTCATCCTTGCCGAGGTTTTCATAGCCGGGATAGCCGCCGGGCAGGATCAGCATATCCATGGCATCATAATCCAATTCATCCAAGGTGATATCGGCCACCGCAGGAATCCCCCGCGCCCCCGTTACCACCCGCTCCGAGGTAATGGATACCGTTTCCACCGCCGCGCCGGCACGGCGCAGAAGATCCACCGGCGCAAAGGCCTCCAGCTCCTCAAAACCTTCGGCCAATAAAAGATAGATTTTATTCATTATCGCAACTCCGCTTCGTATTTCTTCAAAAGCAAGGAAGGCCGATAGCTCATCTTGGCTTTTTTCAGGCCTTCATCGCCCGCATCGTCTTCCCGATTGATCCATTTAATATGGGCAGGCAGGGTCTTCACAAACTCCCGATTGATCATGGGGTATGCGCCCCGCACCTCATCGTCCGCCTTTTCCGCATGAACGCAAAAGCCTTCCTTGCCCAAGGGCTCCCCAAAGGTAAAGGCGCAAAGGCGGCCATCGGCATAAAGGGCAAGCCCCTGATAACCGAGCGCCTCAAAATGCTCCAGCCCGCGGCGGACAGCACACCCTTCCCAGGCCATGGAATCCTCCGCGGCGCAGTTATTGCGGCGGCACCACCAATCGTTAAATTCCCGCACCTGCGGGAGATTTTCCTCGTTGATGGGGCGCACCTCCCATTGGCGGGAAGCCTCAAAGGCATTGATATGGTTGCGCTTGGCGGCCAGCTTTTTGCCGCTTAACGTTTCAAGCTTTTCCCGCTCATAGATATAATCGAAATTTTTTGCTTCCTTGAATGTAAATTTCCCGGGGAAGGTTTCTTCCATCCAAGCTTTATACCGCTCGTCGATCCCCAAAAAGCGGGTGATCCCTTCGCCTATCATCTGCTCCAGCAGTTCCTTGCGCTTGGGTCCGATGGGAACGGTATACCGCTTGCCCCAGCAGGAGATAAAGGTATCTCCATGGAGGGAGATCTTCGCGTCCATGATCTTGCTCCAGCAAAAAAGATTGCCGAAGGTCTGATCGCAGATCATTACATCCTCCGCGGCAACGATTTTTTCCACCGCCTCCCGTTGGGAGAGGGCGGGGAACTCAAAGTTTAAGGTCATGATATACCTCTTTTACCTGCTCAAAAATAATCTCAAAATTCTCTTGCTTGCTGCGGGGAACCCCCTGCGCATCATACATCGGGGTCATCCGCCAGCCCAACCGCTCGCCGACGTAAAGGGCGCAGTCGCGGCTTCTCTTAAGATAGCCAACATCCAGCTCATGGATATCCTTTTTGGAAAGATCCCCCCGATACCGCCGCTCGATCAGCGCCTGAGAGATCTCGGGCTTCATATCCAGATAGATCACCGCATCGGGCTTCGGCAGTTCAAACTTGCCGTATTCCAGATCGGTCAGCCAATGGATAAATTCATCCCATTCCTCTTGGGGGAGCTTGCTCATCTGATGAACGATATTGGAGGTGGTATACCGATCCGCCACCAGGATCACACCCTCATCATAAAGCTTTTGATATTTGGTGCGAAAGCCCGCAAACCGATCGGCCGCAAAAAAGACCGAAGCGGCATAGGCATTCACATCCTCGGCATGGTTGCCGAACTCCCCGTGGAGATACATCTGCAAAAGGGCGCTGGAAGGGGATTCATAGTCGGGGAAGGAGATGCGCTCGGCGGGGATGCCCAATTCATTAAGCTTGGCGCAGACCAGCTTGGAATGGGTTCCCTTTCCGCTGCCATCCAGCCCATCAATAACGATCAATCTTCCCATCTTTTACTCTCCCAAAAATTTTTCTTTCATTTCCTTCATTTTGCCGCAGGTCATCTTCCCCTCGGGGCATCTGCCCGCAACGCAGGGCGGGCCCGCCAGCTTAAAGACTGTGGGGCAAACTTCCCGCACTTCCATCAGCATTTGGGTTGCCAGCTCTCGGATCTCCCATTGGGCGCGGTTGCAGCAACGCAGGCGGAAGAAATTGAGCAGGCTGCGGGCGTTCATGGTCACCATCATTTTGGTGGTGCAGCCGTTGGGGAGGACAAATCTTGCATCCTCGATCGCCTTCTTTTTATCCGCCACCGACCCTTCGGTGCCTTCCATCAGCAGCTCCGTCAGCTTGGTATAGCGGGCGGAAAGCTCGTCCATGGTTTCTAAGTAAAGCGCCTTGGCCTCGGCATTTTCCGCAATGGCGGGGGGCAGAATAAAATCAAACCCATCCTCCGCCACATACCGCTGGCTCTGAACGCTGAAGGATGCGATGCGATGGCGGGTGATCTGCGCCAGCAGGGCGCGGGAAACGTTTTCGATCCCGAAGGTAAAGGAGATATGCTCGATGGGGCTTTCATGGCCCAGCGATGCGAGCATATCCAAGAAACTTTCGGTCTTCTCAGGGGTCAGCCCGTCCAAAACAGTATCGATATCGGCGCGGGCATAGCAAAGCTTGGCCGCCGCCGCAATGATCTTTTCCCCATCGGGGGTATGGCTTAAAAGACGTACTCTTAATGTTGCTTCTCCCATTTTTAAAAATCCCCTTTATATGATTTCTTAGAAAAAGGCGGAGAACTCTCCGCCTTGGCTTATTTCTTGATACTTAGCAAAAATTTCGGCAAACCCATGATCCGCTTGATGCGGAAAGGTTCTTTCCAAACCCGATAGAGCCATTCCAGGCGGCATCGGATCATCCATTTGGGGGCGCGGCTTAAGGTTTGGGCAAAGATATCCAGCGAACCGCCCAGCCCCAGCATAACGCCCACCTTCAGCTCGGATTTATGGGCCGCCATCCAAAGCTCCTGCTTGGGCGCACCCAGGCAGACAAACAGCATATCCACATCCAGGGCGTTGATCTCCTCGATGATGGCCGGCTCCTCCTCGGGCTTGAAATATCCATCCCGCAGGCCAACAATTTGGATCCCCGGCATACTCTCTTCCAGCCTGCGCTTGGCCTCTGCGGCAACGCCCGGCCTTGCGCCCAGGAAATAGACTCTCTTGCCGTTCTCGGCGGAACGCTCCAAGAGATGCTCCGCCAGCTCCACGCCCGCCACCTTTTCTTTGAGGGGGTGGCCCAGCCGCTTGGCGGCCAGCAAAATGCCCACCCCGTCGGGAACAACATAGTCCGCCGCATAGAGGGCTTTCTTTACCTCATCGTTTTGGGAGAACATCTGCAAAATCTCGGCATTGGGGGTAACAACGATTTTGCTTTCGCGCGCGGCAAAAAAGCCGTAAACATCGTTTACCGCCTGCTCCATCGTTACATTCCGTACCATTAAACCCAAAACCGAAACGCTCATGCCTTCCTCCCATTCTTTTCGATTTATGTTTAATCGAATAAATTATACCATAAATAAAATACAGATTGCAATAAAAACTTGCAGTTCCTTTATAATTTTGGTAGAATAATATTAAATTATACAAAGGAGCGATGCAAATGACCGTCACGATCCTGCAAAAAGATTTTTCTTTTCCCTCCCCCATCGATCAGATCGAATTGGAAGGGACTTATATTTACCCCGAAAATCCCATCGGCATTTTGCAATTCCTCCATGGCATGGCCGAGCATAAGGAGCGGTATTTTGAGGGAATGCGCCGCTTAGCGGAGGCCGGCTACGCCTGCGTGATCCATAACCACCGCGGCCACGGCAACTGCCCCATCTTAGGCCATTTCGGCAAGGGCGGCGCGGAAGGGATCATCGCCGATGCCCAAGCGGTTGGCGCATTGGCCAAAAAAGAATTTCCCGGCCTGCCCCTCTATCTTTTCGGGCATAGCATGGGAAGCCTCATCGCCCGCTGCTGCCTCAAGCGCGCCGATGGGGATTATAACGGTATCTTCGTTTGCGGAACGCCCTTTGCGCCCCCCGCGCTGATCAAAATTGCCCGCGGTTATATCGCCCTTAAGATTAAACTCAACGGCGATCAATGGCGGAGCAAAAGCGTCAACGCCATGGTAACCGGTGCCTTTAACAGGGGCATCAAGGATGCTGCCTCCCCCAACCAATGGATCTCTTATAATGTCCAAAACGTAGTGGCTTATGACGCTGATCCTCTTTGCGGCTTTTGCTTCACCTTAAGCGGATTTGGAGGGCTGATGGCGCTGATGGACGAAACCTTCAGCGATAAGGGCTGGGCCTGCAAAAATACATCCCTGCCCGTCCACCTGCTCTCGGGGGCGGATGACCCCTGCCACGGCGGGATCAAAAACTTTGATCATGCGGCGCAGTTGATTGCCCAAAAGGGCTATCCCACCACCAAAAAGATCTTTGAAAAGATGCGCCATGAAATTTTATTGGAGGAAGGAAATGAGCAGGTTTTCGCCCATATCCTTTCGGTTTTAAAGGAGATGGAAGGATGAGCCTTTTAGATGCCCGCCTGCAGGCGGTTTTAGCGCTGATTCCCGCAGGAAGCACCCTTTTGGATATCGGCACCGACCATTGCAAGCTCCCCGCCGAAGGCTTGCTCAGCGGCAAGCTTTCCCAAGCCTTTGCGGCAGATATCCGCCAAGGGCCGCTGGATGCCGCCGCACGCCAATTGGCCTCTTTGGGGCTTTTCGATAAAATCCCCCTTTATCTCTCCAACGGTCTGAAGGAAATTCCCTTGGAGGTTTTGGAGCAAGTTACCACCGTTGCGGTGGCGGGGATGGGAGGCGAAGTGATTGAGCAGATCCTCAAAAACGCGCCCATCGAGCCCATCTGCTGGGTGCTCCAGCCCATGAGCGCCATCTATGAACTGCTGGATTTTCTGGCCGCCGAAGGGTATGAGATCTCCGATGGAAAATTGGCGCAGGACGGCGAGAAATTTTACCGCATCTTCCAGGTGCAAAAAACAGGCATCCCCTATGAGCCCGATTATTTTTCCATGATTGCAGAAGATCCCCTCTACCTGCCCTATCTCCAAAAGGAGCAGGCGCGCATGGAGCAGGCGCTCGCAGGCCTTCGCTCCGCCCGCGTTCCCGATGAGAAGCGGATCGGGGAGGCCGAAACCTTATTATCAAAAATCAGAAAGGCAATGCCATGACAACGGTTAAAAAAATATATGAATTTTTAGATACAATCTGCCCCTTTTCCCTGGCAGAGGAATGGGATAACCCCGGCCTGAATGTAGGCTACGCCGATCGGCGGGTAAGCAAGGTGCTGATCGCACTGGATCTCACCATGGAGGTCATCTGCCGCGCCGCCGAAAGCGGGTGCGAGCTGATCATCACCCACCATCCCCTCATCTTCGATCCCATCAAGCAAGTAAACGGCGAATCAGCGGAAGGGCGGCGGATCTTGGCGCTGGCCGCCAATAATATCGCCCATATCGCCTGCCATACCAATCTGGATGCCGCCCAAGGGGGCGTCAATGATGTTTTGGCAGAGATCTGCGGCTTAACCGAAACGGAACCCTTCTGGGGCATCGGCCGCATCGGCAAAGCAGAGACCGATCTTTCCGCCCTCGCCGCGAAGCTCAAGGATACCTTGCATGCCGATTGCCAAGGGGTGCGTTGCACCGAAGAGGTTTCCCGCGTGGCCATCGTCGGCGGAGCGGGCGGCGGCGCCTTGGAGCAGCCCGATCTTTTAAAAGCGGGAGATACCTATATCACCGGCGAGGCCAAGCACCATCAGCTGTTGATCGCCCGCGAGAGGGGGATCAACCTTTTGGTTTTGGGTCATTATGAGACCGAATACCCTGTTCTTGCGCCCCTGGCGCAGAAGCTGCGGGAGGCCTTCCCCGAAATAACCTTCGAAGAAATGCCCTTTAACGCACCGTTGGAGAATGTATAATTATGGCACTGGACGCTTGTTATTTATCCTTTTTATCCAAAGAAATCGACCAAACCGTTGCAGGCGCGCGGGTGGAAAAACTTTATCAGCCCGCCAAGGATGAGATCATCCTGCACCTGCGCGCGCCGGGGATGCGTACCCGCCTTTTATTATGCTGCGCCCCCAACTGCGCCCGCATTACCCTCACCCGAAAGGATGCGGAAAACCCCGCCCAACCCCCGCTTTTTTGCATGGTTTTGCGCAAGCATCTGATGGGTGCACGGTTGGAGCGGGTCTGGATGCCCCAATTCGAGCGGGCGATCTTTTTGGAATTTACCGCCAAGAACGATTTCTTTGAACCGGTTCAAAAATATCTGGTTTTGGAAATTTTAGGGCGGACCGCCAACCTGATGCTTTTGGACGAAACCCATAAGATCATCGAGGCCATCCGCCATATCGACCTCACCGCCCAAAACGGGCGGCAGGTTCTGCCGGGGCTGAAATATGAGCCGGTCGTCCCCCAGCAAAAAACGCCCTTCATTGAAGGGAGCGAGGGGGATCTCCCCGCCATCACCGCCACCGATAAGCCCCTCTGGCAGGCGATCATGGATCAATATAGCGGCATCTCCCCCATCGTTGCCCGGGAAATTGCCCACCAAAGCGCAGGGCGGATCGATACTCCCGCCCAAGGGCTCACCCCCAACCAAAAGGAGGCGTTAAAAACCGCCCTTTCTTCGGCGGTGGAGCGGGTGCAAAAAGGGGATTGCGCGCCCCATGCGGCAAAGGAGATCGCCACCGATAAGTGGATCGATTTTTCCTTTATGCCCATCGGGCAATACGGCCCTTCTGCCGAGGCGATCGCCTATCCTTCGGCGGTGGAGCTGATCGAGGATTATTATCAAAAAAGCGCCGAGAGCGTGCGGCTCAAGCAAAAGACTAAGGATGTGGAGCAGCTTATCACCCGCACCTCCGCCCGCATCGAGCGCACCATGCGGGTGCGCCAAAAGGAATTGGAGGAGGGCAAAAAGGCCGACCACTACCGCATCTGCGGTGAGCTTTTGCAGGCCAATCTCCATCGGGCAAAAAGCGGAATGAAGGAGATCACCGTTGAAAACTATTATGATGATTGCAAGCCCTTCACCATCCCCCTGCGGGAGGATAAATCCCCCCAGCAAAATGCCCAGCTCTTTTTCAAAAAATATAATAAAGCCAAAACCTCGGCCCGCATTGTTGCCGATCTCATCAAGCAGGATGAGGCGGATCTTTCCTATCTGGAGAGCGTTTATCTCGCCCTTTGCGATTGCGAAAGCGGAGCGGATGTGGATCAAATTCGCGAAGAGCTGATCCGCACCGGCTTTTCCAAAAACCGCCGCAAAAACGCCCAAAAGCCTGCCGCACCCTCCAAGCCCCGCAAATTTCTCTCCTCGGGCGGGTTCACCATTTTGGTGGGGCGCAATAATGTGCAAAACGATTATCTCACCGTTAAGCTCTCCCGCAAGAGCGATCTTTGGCTCCATACCAAGGGAATTCATAGTTCCCACGTTCTGATCGTTTCGGAAGGCAAAGAAATCGATGACGATACCATCTTAGAGGCCGCCGCCCTTTGCGCTTATTTCAGCAAGGGAAAAGAAGCCCCCAAGGTGGAGGTCGATTACTGCCCTGTTTCCCATGTGAAAAAGCCGGTGGGCGCCCGCCCCGGCATGGTGGTCTATGAGGGGCACTATTCGGTATTGGTAGAACCCAAGCTGTTGCCTGAAGTAAAATAATAAAAGCCTTGAAAGCATCGCTTTCAAGGCTTCTTTTTTAGCTTCAAATCGTCGGTAGCGGGATCATTTAAAAGCTTTCCATCCTCCGCAAACCGCGAGCCGTGGCAGGGGCAATCCCAGGAGCGCTCCTGCTCATTCCATTCCAGGGCGCACCCTAAATGGGGGCAGCGGGGCGCGGTGGGCTTAAGCAGATGGAGGGTAGTTTCCAAAGCATTGGTCGCCAACTGCTTATGCCAGATGCTGCGGGTGGGATCGAAAACCGCCCGATAAGGATTCTTTTTATCCCGAACCAAATCACAAAGCAGGCGGGCGGCCACCATGGAGGAGGTCATCCCCCATTTATTAAAGCCGGTGGCAACGTAAAGATGGGGCGTGCCCTTGGCATACTGCCCGATATAGGGCACCCCATCGAGGGAGATGCAATCCTGCGCCGCCCAACGGTAGCGGATCTTCGCTTTGGGATAGTGCTTGCGGGCAAATTCCTCTAATTCCGCCCAATTGCCCCCCTGCTTGCCGGTGCGATGCCCGCCTCCGCCGATCAGCAGGAGTTTGCCATGGTTCCGAAGAGAAATGGTATCCTGCCCGCCGCCCACATACATTCCATCGAGGATCGGCCCGCCCTCCAGCGCCAAGGCATAGGAACGGTGCTGATAAAGCTTTAGAAAATAGCGGCCATGCTTATTAAAAATGGGAAAATGGGTGGCAACGATGATCTTTCGCGCCCGAATGCCGCCCCGATCGGTGAGGATCGCCTCCCCATCAAAAGCGCGGGCGGCGGTATGCTCATAAATATGCAGTCCCTTGGCGATGGCGGCGGCAAATTTCAAAGGGTGAAACTGGGCCTGGTCCTTCACCCGCACCGCCCCTTGGTTCTCAAAGGGTAGCGGTAGCTGCTCCGCCAGCGCCGCAGAGGTGCCGATCCGCTCCAGGGCGGAAAGCTCCCGCTCCAGGGCGGCGCGATCATCGGAATAGATATAGTTATCCTTTCGCTCAAAATCGCAATCGATGGTTTTGGCAAGGCGGGCATATTCCTTTAGCGCCGCCCGATTGGCCTCTAAATAAAGCCGCGCGGATTCCGCCCCAAATTCCTCCATCAACCGATCATAGATCAGCCCATGCTGATAGGTGATTTTGGCGGTGGTATCGGCGGTAACCCCTCCGCAGATGCGGTTGGCCTCGATGAGGGTATAGTCTGCTCCCGCCTGATGCAGATAATAGGCGCAAAGCAGGCCCGCCATCCCGCCGCCGATGATCAGAATATCGGTTTTAAGATCATATTCCAGCCGGGGAAACTCCGGCATTTTGCTTGATGCTCTCCATAATGATTCCATATGGCATAGTCTTACCCAAATAAGCAAAAAAATTCCTGAAAGCATTCGCTTTCAGGAATTTTTTCTTATATCAATTTAACGATAATTTCATGCTCTTTACCATCGGCAAAGGTGGGGATGCGGTCGCCTTCTACCTTTTGACCGTCGGCAGTCATTTCTACCTTCTTGCCGCCATGGTTTTCGATGCAGATCTGCAAAATGCTTCCGCGATAGGGGCGCTGCACCTCAACAACATCCCAATCGGCAGGCAGAATGGGGTTGATCCGCAGGCCCTCATAGGTGCGGGTGATGCCCAGGATGCCTTCATAATAATCCCGCAGGCACCAGCTGGAAGAGCCGGTCATCCAGGCGAAAGCCACCATATACTTCATGGTCTCATTGAGCAGGTAGCAGTTGGTGAAAACATAAGGCTCATTGGTGGAAAGCTCGGCAGGGTTTGCCTCGCCATCGGGGATCATCTTATGGAAGGTAGCGATCGCCTTATCGATGCGCCCGATCTTGCAATCCGCCATTACCTTAAAGGCGCAGCCATGGTTATAAATACCGCCGTTTTCAAAAACGCCGGGCGCCATGCCGGACATTCTGCCAACCTCGGGATCATAAGTAGTATAGGCAGGGGCGCAGATGGGCATACCGCCGGGGGTCTCCATATCGTCGATGGCCTTCAGGAGAGAAGGCAGGCGATCTGCGGGGACAACATCCGCCAAAATCGCCCAGGATTGGGGATTGATATAGATCTTTCCGCCATCCTTGGCATCCTTATCGCCGATCACGCGGTCCTTGCTGAAGGCGCGAACGTAATATTCGCCGTTCCAAGCCACCTCATTGATGGTCTTTACAAGCTTTTCGCGGAAGGCCAAAACCTTTTCGGCCAATTCTTTCTCGCCGCGGCGCTCCGCCAGCTCGGAGAACTTTTGGAACCCGAAGCAGACCTGCATTGCCAAAAAGACCGATTCACCGAATTCGTCTTTAATATTCAAAGCATCATTCCAGTCGGCATGGTGGATGCGCGTGATCCCATGGGGGCCGAAATTATCCTCCCGCATATACCATTCCACCGCGCGGTGCAGATGCTCGTAAACGGTGGCCTCGCCGCCATCATAAAAGGGCAGGACCTCATCGCAATAGGCCATATCGCCGCTCTCCATGATATATTCGCAAACGGCGAAGATAAGCCAGAAGGGGGGATCGGAATAGAGCAGTTCGTGCTCAACGATTCCCGGTGTCCAGTTCAAAAGGGCGCTGCCGTTGGAATATTGATGAGCAACGCATTCGGAGATGGTGCGCTTGGCCAGGGCGATATCGAAATTGAGGATGCCCATGCCGAATTGGGAATTATCCCGCACCGCCTTTTTATCCAGCATGCAATAGCTCAGCTGCTTTTGCACCCAGAAGTTCATCAGATGCTGGATGCGCTTATCGGGGCAGGTGGTGCGCAGAGCGCCAAACTGCTTGATGCCCTTTTCATAAAGGCCGTCGAAAGCGGTTTCCACCTTCGCCATCAGGGTGGCGCGGCGGTCGATGAGGGTCTGGGGATCTTTGGGGTTGAAGCCCAAAACATAATAGAGGGTCTTCTCCTCGCCGGGGGCGAGGGTGATCTTATTTTGCAAAACGCCTGCGCGGGGGCGGGCGGTGGCCATGGTGCCCAAAAGGTCTTTATTCTCCTTCAAAATACGGGGGATAGCGGGAGAACCGGCCGTTCCGTAGAAGCTTTCCATCCGCCCCTCATAGGCATCCGCCTTTTCCGAGCCCATGATATAGCCGCTGAAAATATCCTCGGGCATATAGGGGCTGTCCTGACGGCTGAATACCGCGTTGGCCTGCTCAATAAACATGGTCTGGCCGCCGGTGCGGGCATGATAATGGGGCGCCGCCTTATAGCCATCCAGATTAAATTGACAGAAGGGGAACACGCTGATTTTGCGCGCCTTTTCCGATTCGTTTTTGATAACCACCTTCCAGGCCTCTGCCATCTCCCCTTCCAAGGGGGCAATGGTGCGAGTGCAGGCGATGCCGCCCCGCTTGCCGAAGAATTGGCTGAAAGAAAGGCCTTGCTCGCAGGTGAAATCCTCCACCGCGTTGCAAGAGGGAGCATAGGAGGGGTTCCAATAATCGCCGCTCTCATCATCCCGCAGATAAAGGGTAGCGGGGTTGACCGCAGTATCCATATCCAAAAAGACCCGCTCGGAAGTGGAGCGAAGCATCCAGGAAACACTTCCGCCCAGATGGTCGGTCTTGGTTAAAAAGAAGCCGTATTTGGTCTCATCCCAAAGATAGTTTTCCCATCTTCGGCCGGTCTCGATCTCATGAACGATCACGCTCCCGGTCTTTTCATCGAAATAATAGTTCATTTCTCTCCTCCTAAATATTCTTTAGCCTTTTGATAAGCAAAGGCCGCAAATTCTTCAAATTTCATCGCCCGATAGGGGGCGCGGTAGGTGCAGGAAAGTTCTAAATTGACCGTTCCCGCATAATTTTTAAGGTGCTCTTTTACCTTGCTCCAATCAAAGCTCCCCTCGCCGGGCAAGAGGTGGAGATCCTCCCAATGGCCCAGGTTATCATGGAGATGGGTATAGGCAAGGCGCGCCCCATAGAGCCCCAAAAGATCCTCTTTAGGGGTATAGCAATGGTGATGGCCGCTATCGTAGCAAAAGCCATGGAAGGGATCGGCTCCCTCCATCACCGCCGCCAAATGGGCGGAATGCTTGCAGTTTTCATAGCAGATCTGCACCTCGCGGGCCTTGGCATAAGCCTCCAACTCCCCAAAGGAGCGCAAGCCCTCCGCGCTGGGCGCAGGGGCGGGAATTTTATGGGCAACGTGCATGATCACCTTGCCCACCTTGCCCATAGCGCAAAGATCCAATAGTTTTTTTACCTCATGGCGGTACCGCTCCCCTGCGGCATAGCCCCGCCAAAGATCGTCCATATCGCAACCTTTAAATTTCAAGGGAATATGCACTGCCTCCAAGCGAATGCCGTAGCCTTTGGCCAAAGCAGACCAGGCGGGGATGTTTTCATAGGATTCGGTGATCCCGCTCCCTAAGAAGAAGGCATCAAACCCTGCTTTGGCGTAAATTGCGATCTGCTCCGCAATGGGCGGGCTTGCAGGATGGGAAACAATAATGTTGATCCCGTATTTCATAAGAATGCCTCCTTTCATCGTTTCTTTTATTTTAACATATGTAAAATGAGTTTTCAACTCCATTATCGGTTGACTTTGGTTTATTTTTTTGCTAAAATCGTCATAATAGAGGAGTGATCTTTATGTGTAATATCGCAGGGTATGTGGGCGATCGGCCCGCCGCACCCATCTTGATCGAAATGATGCGCCGCCAGCAGGGGCTGGACGGTGGCTATTATACCGGCATTGCCACCATCCATAACGGGCGGTTGCATTATGCTAAATTGGCAGGGGATCTGGACCATCTATTGGAAAATTCCGATGCCATGAACCTGCCGGGGAATATCGGCATCATCCATTCCCGCACCCGCTCGGGCGGCGGTGATGAGTGGGCCCATCCCTTTATCGGCAGAAGCCTGGGGCGCCCCGCCATCGCCTATGTTGCCAACGGAAGCGGTGGGTATTTCAATAACCTCAAGCCCAAGTTCAATCCCTTGGCCGATGATCTTTTTTCCGAAGGCTATGAAATGATCATCGGGGATTCCCAATATACCGATTATAACCGCCTGGCCGATGGGTCGGTGGTTCATATGAGCGACCTGCTCTGCCAGGATATCACCCGCCATATCGATGAGGGCATCTCCCCCGCCGAGGCGATGGGGATGGGCTTTTGCGAGCTACCCGCGGAGATCGTTGGGCTGATGCTGGCCACCGCCACTCCCGATGCCATCACCTGGAGTCGCCTCAATATGCCCATGAGCCTGGGCTTTTGCTCCCATGGCGCCTATCTTGCCAGCGCGCCGATGGCCTTCCCCGCAGATGCGGGCGAGCCGATTGAGTTGCCCGCCTGCTGCTCGGGAACGGTAACCAAGGATGGCTATACCGCCCTGCGGTTTAAAAACCCTCCCGCAGACGTCCCGCCCATCGATGCCAAGATGCGGCAGGAGGCCTATACCTTCATCTGCGAAAATCTGCAAGAGCCCATCGGATTTTCCGACCTGCGCCGAAAGGTGCAGACCCGTTTCTTCAAGGATCAGATCTGCCCACCCGCGGCCCTTTTGACCTATGGCGTTCTTTACTCCCTTCAAAAGGAAGGGCGGTTGCAGGAGCAGATCGAAAGGGTTCCCTTCCGCGAGAACCTGACCGCACCGAAAACCTATCTGTCAATCAAATAGCAAAAGACCTCGCTGAAAGCGAGGTCTTTTCTTATATTTCAAGATATTTTCTTAATTTCTCGGCATCCCCATCGAATAGATAGCCTGCGATGCCGCATTCCTTTGCCCCTTGGATATTCT
>JAZODI010000062.1:0-12126 GCA_045596965.1 Eubacteriales bacterium
TTTTTTTAATTGTGAGGTAAAAAGTATGGGGAAAAAGCAAATAACGGATGTAACAGGTACACCCTTAACACCATCCTGGCAAGGGCGTAAATGCTTAGGAAATGGCGAATACTCGGAATATGAATGCTGTTGCGATGAGTGCGATTATTATTTGGTTTGCTTTCCGCAATTTGATTTGTGGATAAAAATAAGCAAGTTCAAAAGGTGGATCGGAAAATTATTTCGTGCGTAATCAAGAATTGGCATGAGATTTCAGCGCAAAAAAGCCACCCCGATGGGGCACCCTCCGTAAGGAAGGTGCCCCATCGGGGTGGCTTTTTTATATTGTTTTAAATGCCTTGGACTTCAACCGGATTGCGATATAAGGTGGAATCAAAGCGGGAGATCTCGCGATAGAAAGCCGCGCGGGAGGTATGGGTATAGCAAGAAACCAGCGCAGTTCCGATCAAAGGGGCGAAGATGCTCAGTAAGATCCAACCGAGGAAGGATAAATCTAAGTAAAAGAGTTCGGATTTATGACCGTCCATCAATTGGCGGGATTTGGTGATGGCTTCGTTGGCGGAAAGATGGGGATTTTCGGCCAGAATGAAGGGGGTCATAGCATAGGAATAGGCTTTAACAAGGCCGGGGATGATAAACAGCAACGTCCAAAGGGTGAGAAATATATTCATCAAAAGCCTCATGCAAAAGCCTTCGCCGAAACGGTTGAATTGGGAAAAGAGCGTGGAAAAAGAAGCCTCCTTTCCATCCACAAGGTCGAGCCCAAATTTGGCGTAACCCAAAGCTATAACGCCGCCCAGAATAAACTGCACAAGGCCGATGATTATTGCGATTAACAGGACAACGATCAGGACGACGATAATGACCCCGATCCATTGTTCGATAAACTGCTCGAGGGCGGGGGAAAGCTCGCTTTCTTCCGAGGAGGAGCTTGGAATGCTGAAACTAAAACTGCCCGATGAAGTTATATTGGCGCCCAGCAGAGCGGCCAGAAAGGAAACGGCGGCGGCCAGCGCCCATTTGCCCCGCAGAGCTTCGCGGGCGCGGCGGCGGAATTCAGATGATGATGGCATGGAATGAACCTCCTTATTGCTTGAGTTTTGCGGCTTCGCGAAGCCGTTGGGAATTATCTAAAATGCGCTTGCGCAGGCGGATGTTGGTGGGGGTAACCTCGATCAGCTCGTCGGGAGCAATGAACTCGATGGATTCCTCCAGGCTCAGCCGCTTGGGGGGCACCAGCCGCAGAGCTTCATCCGAGCCGCTGGCGCGCATATTGGTAACGTGCTTTCTTTTGCAGACGTTGACGGCGATATCATCCCCCTTGGGATTCATGCCGACGATCATGCCTTCATAAACAGGCACGCCCGCATCGATAAAGAGGGCGCCCCGCTCCTGAGCGTTGAAGAGGCCGTAGGTAACTGCCTCGCCGGTCTCAAAGGCGATCAGCGAACCGCTGGAGCGGCCGGGGATCTCGCCCTTGAAGGGCTCATAGCCATGGAAGATGGTATTCATCACGCCCTCGCCGCGGGTGGCGGTGAGGAAATCGCTCTTATAACCGATCAGGCCGCGGGCGGGAACCAGATATTCCAGTTTCATGCGGGAGCCGTTGGGCTCCATGGTGAGCATCTCGCCCTTGCGGGAGCCGAGGCGCTCCACCACTGCGCCGACGCAATCTTCGGGAACGTCGATGAAAACATGCTCGATGGGCTCGCACTTTTGACCCTCGATCTCCTTATAAAGAACATGGGGCATGGAAACGGCAAATTCATAGCCCTCCCGCCGCATGGTTTCGATCAGGATGGAAAGGTGCATCTCGCCGCGACCCGCCACCTTGAAGGTATCGGCGGTCTCGCCCTCTTCTACCCGCAGGGAAACGTCCTTCAAAAGCTCCCGCATCAGCCGATCACGGATATGGCGGGAGGTAACAAACTTACCTTCACGGCCTGCGAAGGGGCTGTTATTGACCATAAAGTTCATCTCCAGGGTGGGCTCGCTGATCTTAACAAAGGGAAGGGGCTCGGGATTGGCGGCGGCGCAGAGAGTCTCGCCGATGGTTACGTTCTCAATGCCTGAAAAAGCAACGATATCGCCCACCTTCGCTTCGGTGATGGGTACGCGGTTCAAGCCTTCGATGGCAAAAAGCGCCTGCACCCGCCCTTTGCGGATGGATTCGGGATTATGGTAATTGCAGATGGAAAGCTCTTCATTCTGGCGAATGACGCCGCGCTCCACCCGCCCGATGCCGATGCGGCCGACGAAATCATTATAGTCGATGGAAGAGACCAGCATCTGCAGGGGCTCTTCAACCTCGCCCTCGGGGGCAGGGATCTGCTCTAAAATTTTATCAAAGAGGGGGGCAAGATCGGTTCCCTTTTCGTCGGGGGTGAGGGAGGCGGTGCCTTCCCGACCGGAGCAGAAGAGGATGGGGCTATCCAACTGCTCGTCGGTTGCGCCCAACTCGATCAAAAGCTCCAATACCTCATCCACCACTTCCAACGGGCGGGCATCGGGGCGGTCGACTTTATTGACGACAACGATGATCTGATGCCCCATCTCCAGCGCCTTTTGCAAAACAAAGCGGGTCTGGGGCATAGCACCCTCAAAGGAATCTACCAGCAACAAAACGCCGCTCACCATCTTTAAGATCCGCTCCACCTCGCCGGAAAAATCGGCATGGCCCGGGGTATCAACAATGTTGATCTTGGTATCCTTCCAATGGGCGGCGGTATTTTTGGCCAGAATGGTGATGCCGCGCTCCCGCTCCAGGTCGTTGCTATCCATCACACGGTCGGCCACCGCCTGATTGCTGCGAAAAACACCGCCCTGCTTGAGCATCTCATCCACCAAGGTGGTTTTACCATGGTCAACGTGGGCGATGATGGCAATATTTCTTAAATCTTCTCGTTTCATAAAAAACCTTCTTTTAATTTCATATTTCATCCAAAAATGTATTATATCAAAAAAAACATAAAATTACCATATTTATTTTGCCGAAATTAAGGATTTTTTGCGTTCCTTTTCCAAACAATATAGAAAAAGGAGTGATTAAAATGGCGAAGGCCAAGGATTTGATGATTTTTTTGATGGTTCCGCTTTTGGTGATCGGCCTGCTTTTTATGGCGAGCGCCGATGGGAGCGTTTCCTCAACCCAAGGATATGATTGGTATTTCAAGCCCAATGAGGAGCATCTTCAACCCGAAGTGGCGGGGGAGATCGACCTGCAGGGGCGGTCGGTGCTCTATTGCGGCAATGCCGAGGAAAAAAAGGTGGCATTGACCTTTGATGCGGGCTTTGATAAGGGCACTCACGGGCAGATTTTGGATACCCTCAAGGAAAAAGGGGTATCGGCCGCTTTTTTCGTCGATGGAAATTTTTTAAAGCAGAATGAGGCGGTGGTGCGGCGGATGGCCGACGAGGGGCATATCATCGGCAACCATACCTTAAACCATGCGGATATGACGAAATTGACCGATCTTTCCACCTATCGGGAGCAGGTGGAGGGCTGGAACGCCATTTTGGAGGGCTACGGCATTACTCCATCGGGCTATTTTCGCTATCCCTGCGGAAGGTTTTCCGAGCGGGCGCTGGACTATAATGAAAAGCTGGGGCTGAAAAGCGTTTTTTGGAGCTTCGCCTATTACGATTGGGTAGAGAATGATCAACCTGACCCCGAGGCGGCAAAGCAAAAGATCTTAAGCCGCATGCATAACGGCTGCATTTTATTGCTCCATTCCACCTCCCAAACCAATGCGACGATTTTGGGGGATCTGATCGATGCCCTGCGCGCCGATGGGTATGAGATTGTACCATTATCTCAGATGAAATAATTATGTAAACCACCTCATAGAATGGTATGAGGTGGTTTTTTATGAGAGAATTTTTTGGGGCGGCATTTTCCACCCCCTTGGGGGCGATGGTGGTAATCATCACCTTGGGGGTATTATTTGTTAACGGCTGGACCGACGCGCCCAATGCCATCGCATCGGCCATCGCTACCCGCGCGCTGACCATGGGGCAGGGGGTATTGATGGCGGGGTTGCTCAATGGGCTGGGGGGATTGGCGGCCTTAGTATTGGGCGATAAGGTGGCCGAAACGGTTTTGAATTTGGGGGATTTTTCCGCCGATACGGGGGCGGCGGCCTTGGCCGCCGCCATGCTGGCGGTGATCCTATGGGCGGTAGCGGCATGGTGGTTTGGCATCCCCACCAGCGAAAGCCATGGGCTGATGGCCGCCTTGATGGGCGCGTCGCTGGCCCTTTCGGCGGGCGGCATCTCCCTGCCCGCTCTGGGGCGGGTAGTCTGCGGGCTGATCTTCTCGGTGGCGCTGGGGTATCTGGGCGGTTGGCTCTTTTCCGCACTCTTTGGCAAAACGAAGGCAAAGCCTGCCTTCTGGCGGGGCGGGCAGGTGGTTTCTGCGGCCTTAATGGCCTTTGCCCACGGCCTGCAGGATACCCCGAAATTCGCCTCTATTTTGCTCTTGGGAAAAAGCCTTTGGGGGATAGGCGCATCCGAAGAGATTCCCCTATGGATGCTTCTTTTATGCAGCGCCGTTATGTCGGCAGGAACTTTGCTGGGCGGTGGGCGGATCATCCGCAAGGTGGGGGAGGAGATGGTGGTGATGGATCAGCGCCGGGGCTTTGCCGCCGACCTGGCGGGAACGGTCAGCCTGCTTTTATCCACCCTGCAGGGCTTGCCTGTTAGCACCACCCATGCCAAAACCTGCGCCATGATGGGGGCGGCGGGGGAGGTGGACCGCAAGATCGCAGGCTCCATGTTTGCCGCTTGGGGGCTGACCTTTCCCATCTGCGGGGGGCTGGCTTTTTTGCTTGCAAAATTATTTTTACTGTTCCCTTTTTAAGTCCTTTATGATATACTTTTATCGGAAATATAAAAAAGGGGGGATTTGCAATGTTTTATTTTGCACCTACTGTTTATCTTTTTGAGGATCAATATCAGATCATGGTGAAGACCAAGGAGGAATGTATCCTTTGGGTGAAGGTGGGCGACCGCTGTTATTACGACCATTCGGGCGGAATTATGCGCTCGGATGTGCGGGTCCATCGGGTTTGCGTTCCCCAAGCGGTGCTGGACGAAGCAAAGGCCTATACCGTTTGCTATAAAAAGATGATCGAGCGCTCGGCTTATTTTCCCAAGATGGAGGATGTGGCAGAGGTGTCTTATACCTTCCGCCCCTGCATGGGAAGCGGCGCAAAATTCTATCATGTTGCGGACGTTCATGCCAAGACCGATCCCGCCAAGGCGGCCGCAAGCTATGTGGAACGCATCGACTGCCTGATCCTCAATGGGGATGTGCCGGAGGATTGCAGTACCGAGCAGGGCGGTATCGACATTTTGGATTTCACCGGCGAAGTGGGCAAGGGCGAAATTCCCACCCTCTTTATTCGGGGCAATCATGATACCCGCGGCGCCTTTGCCGAGCATCTGGAGGAATATATTCCCCATCGGGAGGGCAGAACCTATTTCACCGCGCGGATGGGCGATACCTTCATTCTTGCCTTGGATTGCGGCGAAGATAAGCCCGATGATCATGCCGCCTATAACGGCATCAACTGCTTCCATCAATTCCGCTTGGATCAGACCGCGTGGCTTCGCGAGGTCATCGCCAAGGAGGAATATAAGGCGGAAGGCATCAACCATTGCTGGGTGATCGCCCATCATCCTTTCTCCAGCGTTTTGGAAGAGCCTTTTAATATTGAATTGGATATTTATACTGAATGGTGCGAATTGGTGAAAAAGATGAACCCCGAGGTGATGATCTGCGGGCATATGCACCGCTCAGGCCATTTTCTGCCCGGCGGTCTGCATGATACCCTCGGCCAGCCCTGCCCCATCTGCATCGGCGGCCGCCCCGACTATAAGGGTAAGGATACCTTCGAGGCCGCGACCTTTGAGCGGGAGGGCGAGGACCTGATCTTTAAGATCGTGAACCATCTGGGTGTCCTGAAGAATACCGCCGTTGTCGGCAAATCGGAAGAAACTGTTATTCAGGAATGAAGATTACTTATAGTAAACGAAAAACAATAAGTTTATCCATTGATGCCGATGGGGAGCCTTTGGTGCGCGCACCCTTGGGTTGCCCCTCTTGGGTGATCGAGGAATTTATAAAAAAGCATCGGCGGTGGATCGAAAAACGGATGGCGGAGCGGCAGGCGCAAAAGGTCTATTCGGAGCAAGAGATCGCTGACCTGCGCCAAAGGGCGAAGGAGCTCTTGCCCCAAAGGGTGGCCTATTTTGCGCCGATGATGGGGGTACGCCCCGCATCGGTCAAGATCACCTCCGCCAAGACCCGCTATGGGAGCTGCAGCGGCAAAAATGCCATCTGCTTTTCCCTCTATCTGATGGAAAAGAGCCCGCGGGCGGTGGACTATGTGGTAGTTCATGAATTGGCTCATATCAAGCAGCATAACCATAGCCCCGCATTTTACAAAGAGATTGAAAAAATACTTCCCGACTATCGGGAACGGATAAAGGAACTGAAAGCAACGTGATCAAAAAGTTTATTTCCTATTATAAGCCCCATTGGAAGCTCTTTTGGGCGGATATGTTCTTTGCTACTTTGGGCGGCGGGATTGCGCTGGTGATTCCCCTTATGGTGCGGTTTATCACCGGGGATGTTATCAACCGCCCCGACGCTTTGCAATGGATCTTAATCATCGCCGCGGCAATGGTGGGGCTGATCGCCCTGGAGGCCTATTGCACCTATTTCACCGCCAACTACGGGCATGTGATGGGTGCGAAGATGGAATATACCATGCGGGCGGAATTATTTGACCATTATCAAAAGCTTTCCTTCAGCTTCTATGATAATCAGAAGGTGGGCCATCTGATGAGCCGTATCGGCAACGATCTTTTTGATATTGCTGAGCTGGCGCACCATGGCCCTGAGGATATTTTTATCTCGCTGATGAAGCTGGTGGGCTCGCTGATCATTATGATGAGCCTCAATTGGAAGTTGGGCGTTGCGGCCCTGCTGATCCTGCCGGTGATGATCCTCTTTGCCGCCAAATGCAATAAAAAGATGCGGGCGGCCTTTAAGCGCAGTCGGGAAAAGATCTCGGAATTCAATGCGGGGATGGAGGATAATCTTTCGGGCATTCGGGTGGTAAAATCCTTTGCCAACGAAGGGGAAGAGGGCCGAAAGTTTGCCGTCGTTAACGATGGGCTTTTGGATGCCAAAAAATATGCCTATAAGAATATGGGCATCTTCCATTCGGGCTTGGGCGCATTCACTACCTTTATTACCATTGCGGTTTTGGTTGTCGGCGCGATCCTTATTACCTACGGGCAGTTGACCGCCACCGATCTGGTCACCTTTGTTCTTTATATCAATAACTTCACCGAGCCGGTAAGAAAGCTCATCAATTTCACCGAGCAGTTTCAAAACGGCGCCACCGCCTTTGGGCGTTTCCGCGAGATGATGGAGGTGCCCATCGAGATTTTGGACGAAAAGGATGCGGTTTTGCCGCCCCGCTTTGCGGGCGCGGTGGAGTTTCGGGATGTTTCTTTCCATTATCCCGAGCACGAAAAGATCGTTCTCTCCAAGGTTTCCCTGCAGGTTCAGCCCGGGGAATATATCGCCTTGGTGGGAGAATCGGGGGCAGGCAAATCCACCCTTTGCAACCTGATTCCCCGCTTCTATGAGGTGAGCAACGGCGCGATTTTGATCGATGGCGAGGATATTCGCCGCTATACCCTTAAGGGTTTGCGGGATCAGATCGGGATGGTGCAGCAGGATGTTTACCTCTTTGCAGGAACGGTAATGGAAAATATCCGCTACGGCCGCCCCGAGGCCACCGATGAGGAGATCATCGAGGCCGCCAAAAAGGCCAATGCCCATGAATTTATCATGGCGCTCCCCAATGGATATCATACCGATATCGGCCAGCGGGGCATCAAGCTTTCGGGCGGGCAGAAGCAGCGCCTTTCCATCGCGCGGGTCTTTTTGAAAAACCCGCCCATCCTGATCTTTGATGAAGCAACCTCCGCCCTCGATAACGAAAGCGAGCGGGTGGTGCAGGAGAGCCTGGAGACCCTTGCCAAGGATCGGACAACCTTTGTTATCGCCCATCGGCTTTCCACCATAAGAAATGCCAAGCGGATTTTGGTATTGACCGAGGAAGGCATCGCAGAGCAGGGAAGTCATACCGAACTTTTAGAAAAGAACGGGATATATGCCGAACTCTACAATATGCAATTTAACTAAAAGCCTCCCTTGTGTAAAGGGAGGGGGACCGCGTTAGCGGTGGAGGGATTGTTTATGCAAAGGAAACATAATGAAAAGATCGTCCCTCTTGCCAGAGCATTGCGAAAGAATATGACGAAAGAAGAGCGGCATTTATGGTATGATTTTTTGCGCTCCTATCCTGTTCGGTTTTCTCGCCAAAAAATATTAGGAAAATATATCGTTGATTTTTATTGCGCCAAAGCAAAGCTGGTCGTTGAATTGGATGGCGGGCAACATTACGAGGAGGATTCCATTCTAAAAGATCAAGAACGTACTGATTCTTTGGAGGGATACGATTTAAAAATCATCCGTATTCCAAACAATGAGATAAATCAAAATTTTGAGGGTGTTTGCATTTATATTGATAACGCTGTAAAACAATCCCTCAGTCAGCTTCGCTGACAGCTCCCTTTGCACAAGGGAGCCTTTGTGTTCAGGAGTTTTGAATTATGATCGTTGCTATTATCGGATCCCGCGACCTTTGGGTTGGGGATTTTGAAAAATATCTGCCCGAAGGGGTGGAGGAGATCGTTTCGGGCGGGGCCCGCGGCATCGATACCGCCGCGCGGCATTATGCCCAAGAAAAGGGAATCAAGCTGACGGAATTTTTTCCGGATTATGCCACCCATGGCAAGCGCGCCCCTCTTTTGCGCAATTTGGAGATCATCGATTATTGCGATATGGTCTTGGCCTTTTGGGATGGGCAATCCCGCGGAACGCGGTTCGTTATCGAAAATTGCCGAAAAAAGGAAAAGCCCTGCAAGATCTTTTTAAAAAAATAACGGCTCGCTAAGCGAGCCGTTATTTTTATGGATAAATTTCGTTATCTCTTCAGCTGAAGATCGAAGTGCTCATCATAAGCCTTCTCTTCATCGGTGAACTTATGCAGGGTATTGATAACCTCGCCATTGTTCCACTTACGATCGCCGATATCATCGGGAGTACCGATAACGGTAACGTTCAGCTGACGGCGACGGGCGCGAACATGGTCCCAGTCGATGAAGTATACATGAGCGAACTCGCCGGTATCCAAGAGACCATCCTTGATGGTGATGGATTCGCTTCTGCCGAAGAATACAGAGCGAAGGTGACCGTCGGTATTCATGCTGGTGAAGTTGCCGGGCTCATCAACATAGCGGCCATACTGAGCATGGATGGGGCCGGGATGACGATACTGACCTTCATCGGCGAAATCGGGGATCATCTTTCTCATGATGTCCAGCAGGTCATGCTGCAGGTACTCCAGATCGAAGGAATCGATATCATGGGAGCACTCCTGGATCATAACAGAGCAGGTGGTATGGTGAGAAGCAACGATAACAGTACCGTTCTTCACGCCGGAAGCGGCAACGATCTCGTTGATCTCCTTGGTCACATCGTGGAAGGTGGGAATCCAACCGCGGGACTGCAACTCTAACTCTTTTTGGAAAATTTTAAATTCCATTTTTAGTTCCTCCTAAAAATTATTATTACTTATTCAATCGCTCACCAACGGCTCCGCCGGGATGGATGAGAGCGAATTGCTCGTTTTTATAGCCGGTCTCTTCGATCAGCGCGGTCTGCAAAACATGGAAGATGACTGCCAGGGCGGTGGAAGAGGTTGTGCCCTGGGAGTTATATTTATCGGTCTCCCGATTGACATACTGCTTCAGCACAACATCGGCCTTGACCGCCAGCTCCGATTCCATATTTTCGGTAACGGTGATGACCTTCACGCCCTTTTTCTTGCAGATCTCTAAGATCTGGATCAGCTCTTTGGTCTTGCCGCCGCGGGAGGCCAGCACCATAACGTCCCCTTCCTGCAAAAAGCCCATGGCGCCATGGGGCGCTTCGGCGGGGGAGATGAAGCGGGCGGGCTGCTCGATGCAACACATCAGGTGGGCAAAATGCTGGCAGATGATGCCGCTATGGCCGCAGCCGGAGGATGCGATGCGGGGCGCGTTCTTTAAAAGTTCAACCGCTTTGGAATAGGCCTCTTCATCGAAATGGTTGAGCATTTCGGCAATGCATTCACTTTCGATCTGATAGGCTTCCTTGGCGCGGGATAATGCTTCGTTATTCATATGTATATCCTCAACCGTGCAGCTCGTCCCAGGCGCGGCGCAGGGCAGAGATCATTTCCTCTACCATGGCCTCGGGATCTTCGGCCTTGATGATGCCGCTGGTACTGCCGGTGGCCTGGGCGCCCAGCTTGATGGTGTTATAAACATCCTGGCCGTTGGAGATGCCGGCGCCCTGCAGAACCATAATATCGGGGTTGATGGCTTCCACGGTCTTGATGGTTTCGATGACATAGTTGCTATCGCTGGTCTTGCCGGTGCCGATCAGATCGGTGGGCTCAGCAACGATGAGGTTGGGGCCCATCTTGGCGATGGCCTTCACGTCCTCAACGGTATCGGCGCAAACGATGGTGGCAAGGCCAACCTCATCGGCGCGCTTGATGGTGGCTTCAACCTCTTCGAGGGTGAGGGGCTTTTCGGCATGGTTGAGCATAACGCCAACCGCACCGGCTGCCTTAACCGCCTCGGGCAAAACAGAGCCCAAACCGCGGCCGACGGGCAGAGAATCCATATGCTGAGCAAAAACCAAAATACGCTCGGTATTTTGGGCCAGCAGAGGGATATCGGTATATTGGGGGGTAACGATGATATCGACATCGTATTTGATCGCAACCTTATCGATGGCTTTGGCAAGTTTGAGCATATCTTCGCCATAGAGATAGGCCTTGGGACCGACCTCAAAGAAAGGCGGCTTGATATTAAAGTTCTTAAGCATGGCAAAATTCTCCTTTTCGTAGATATCCGTTTATGATTATATAGTTAATCTCAATATTTGTCAATCGGAATTGCTACTTATTTTGGTGAATTGTATCCATTGACAAAGAAGGGTGATTGGTTTATCATAAGTCTGTGCAAAATTAAGAAGAGGAGAATGTGAAAAATGAAGTATATGTTGGATAGCGGCAATCTGGCCGACGTTAAGCATTGCAATGAGTTTTACCCCTTGGCGGGTGTTACCACCAACCCGACTTTGGTTGCAAAAGAAAAGATGGAATTCTGGGAGCTGGTGAAGGAGATCCGTAATATCATCGGGCCGGATAAGATGCTCCATGTTCAGACCGTTCAGACCGAGGCGGAAAAGATCGTTGAGGAAGCCAAGCTTTTGAAATATCAGGTGGGCGGTAACTTCTTTGTTAAGATCCCCATCAGCGAGGAAGGCCTTAAGGCTGTTATGATGCTCAAGGAAGAGGATATCGGCGTTACCGTTACCGCCATCTTTACCCCTGCTCAGGCGTTGCTCGCCGCAACCGCCGGTGCAGATTTTGTCGCCCCCTATGTCAATCGATTCGATAACGTTGTCGGCGATGGTGCCCGCGTTGTTGAAGAGATCGTTCAGGAATTTGATCGCTACGGCATGAACTGCCAGGTTCTGGCGGCCAGCTTCAAAAACGTGGAACAGATCCATAAATGCGCCCTGAGCGGTTGCCATGCGGTAACCATCTCAGCCGATCTCTTTAAGAATACCCTCTCCCATCCCATGACCGACGTTGCGGTTGCGGGCTTTGAAAAGGATTGGGATTCCCTCTATGGTGAACAGACCATTCTGGATTTCGAAATCAAATAAAGGGCTGTAAAAATTGCCTGAACCGCAAAGGGCAAGAAAAAACAAGGGTTTAAATAAAATCTCTGCATCATTTGGATATAAGGAAGAAAGACATCGCAAAAGCGATGTCTTTCTCTATTTAAATGCCCTTTGCTACTTCCAAACCGAGCCACTCGGCGTATTTTTATACGCCTTCGGGTAACCCTTACGGCTCGGTTTGAAACTTTCAAACAATTTTTATGCGCCCACATTTCAGAGTAATTCGAATTGATTTTTGC
>JAZODI010000063.1:0-1738 GCA_045596965.1 Eubacteriales bacterium
TTCGCCCCGCTCCTTGGCCAGCTTGATCTGCAGGGCGATCTCATGGCCCATATAGGTTTCAAACTCGCCTAAGGAATCGCACTGAACGGGGGTGAACCCATCGTTCCAGAATGCCTGACGCTCGGTGATCTTTTCGGGGGCGTCGATGCAAGCATCGATCTTATCGAAATCCCAACCGGCGGGATAGAAGCCCTCCAGAGCAGAGCCTTTAACGGTCGAATTAAAGTTCATAGTTTTATCTCCTTTATAAAATATTTACGGTAAATAACGCTTGGTGGTACCCTTGAGGTAGACCATGCATTGCTTAAAGCCTTCGGCGTATTCCGCGCCGCATTGGAAGCCGCGGTAGCGGCAGCAGGTTTTCACCATATCGGGAAAATCGATGCCATCATGATCCCGCATCCAAACGATCTGGGATTCATGGCAGTTGAGCATCTCCAACTTTTTATCGATATAGGGAGTAACGTCTACATACTCGGTGGGGTTGAAGCCCACGCCGCAAAGGGTATCCATATAATAGATGGGAACCATCTTGGCGTGCCCTTCGGTGGGGGTATGATAATTAGGCAGGGTGGCCGCAAAGCTGGCATCGAAGGCCAGGCGGGAAACGGCGTTATGATCGGGCATATAATCCTCGGGATCGTGGGTGATGATAAAATCGGGATCTACCCGCTTGATGATATCCACTACCTTATCCCGCGCCGCTTTATTATTGTCGTAGATCGCCAGATCGTCGAATTCGCTATGAATATATTCGAAGCCGGCAATGGCGCAGCTGCGCTCCACCTCTTTGGCGCGCATTTTGGTCAGTTCATCGGGCGGGATGACAACATGACCTAAATTGCCGCTGGAAAGATGGCAGATAACAACCCGATCCCCCCGCTCCTTGCATTTGAGCAGGGTGCCTGCGCAGGCGATCTCCATATCGTCGGGATGGCAGGAAAGAACCAAAACGGTATACATGGGATGACCTCCTTTATTTTTTATAATTCGATTATACCAACTCCCTCTTTACAAAAGAATGTAATATTGGTTATAATAAGTGTAAAATCAGCCAACGGAGAAAAAAGATGAAAGATAATTTTACAAGATTGGGCTTTCAAAAAAATATCAATATTCAAAAGATCATCACCATCTTTTATATGGAATTTCCCAAAGATTTTGAATATGAAGGGGAGCGGCATGATTTTTGGGAGATGGTCTATATCGATAAGGGGGAGATGGTCTGCACCGCCGACCAGAACCGCTTTATCCTCAAAAGCGGGGAGATGACCTTTCATAAGCCCAATGAATTTCATAACCTTTCGGGCGATCATCAGACCGCTCCCAACGTCAGCATTCTGACTTTTGAATGCAAAAGCCGCGCTATGAAGCATTTTGAGGGCAAGATCTTTCATCTGGATGCGGAGGAAAAATCCCTGCTCTCCATGCTCTTTGAGGAGGGGCTTTCCTGCTATCGGCTGGCGGATGAGCGCAACCCCCTTTTGCAAAAGCTGGAATGGGTGGAGGGCGCGCCCTTCGGCAGCAGCCAGATGACCAAAAACCTTTTGGAGATCTTTTTGATCAAGCTTTGCCGCAATACCGATGTTGTTACCAAAAAGATGCGCCGCAGCTATCAGATCGACGGCGTGGATATTCCCTATGACGTGAAGGAAGTATTGGACGTGCTGAAGGGGAAGGTCTACGACCGCATCACCATTGGGGAGGTGGCCAAGGCGGTGGGGAAAAGCGAAAGCAC
>JAZODI010000064.1:0-3032 GCA_045596965.1 Eubacteriales bacterium
GCATGGGATCATCGACTACGGTACCACCGCCGTTGACCCTGAGGTTCTGCAACGGGCAGAACTGATCGTTTTTGCCTTATATCCCAAGGTTCTTTTAGAATGGATCCAAGCCAATCAGCATCTGCTGCGCCCCGGTACAATTCTCACCGATGTTACCGGCGTGAAAGGTGCGATCGTCGGCAAGGTGCAGGAAATGTTGCGAGAGGATGTGGAATTCATCGCCGCGCACCCTATGGCAGGGCGGGAGGTCTATGGCGTTGAAAACAGCGATGACCGCATTTTCGAGGGCGCAAACTATATCGTTGTTCCCACTGAGAGGAATACAGAGCCTGCCATCGCCCTTTGCGAGGAGTTGGGCAGAGAACTTGGGTTTCGCTCAGTTTCCCGCCTATCGCCCGAAGAGCATGATGAAATGATCGCCTACCTTTCCCAGCTTACCCACTGCATTGCGGTAACGCTGATGTGTTGCCATGATAAGAAGAGTTTGGAGGCCTATACCGGCGATTCTTTCCGCGATCTCACCCGCATTGCGAAGATCAACGATGCAATGTGGAGCGAACTTTTTATGATGAATAAACCGGCTTTATTGGAGCAGATGGATATTTTTATGGATAAATTTCAGCAGTTGCGCAATTGCCTGGTTACAGAGAATGTAGATGAAATGCGGGAAATGATGCGCATCTCCACCAAACGCCGGGCCTGGTTTGATAAATGAGAGGTAAACTTAAAATGAGTATGACATTCCACCATAAATTACCGATCCCCAAGGAGATCAAAGAGCAATATCCCGTAACCGATGCTATGCAAAAGATCAAGGAGCAACGGGATGATGAATTGAAAAAAATATTCACCGGCGAGAGTGATCGCTTTTTGCTGGTGATCGGCCCCTGCTCGGCCGACAGTAAAGAGCCGGTCATGGATTATATCGGCCGCCTGCGCCGCCTGGAGGATCGGGTGAAGGATAAAATCATGATCGTTCCCCGCATCTACACCAATAAGCCCCGTACCACCGGCGACGGTTATAAGGGAATGCTCCATCAGCCCGATCCCCATCAACGGCCGGATATGCTTAAGGGCATTCTGGCGATTCGCGATATCCATATGAGCGCATTGGCGGAATATGGATTTGTCTGTGCGGATGAGATGCTCTATCCCGAAAATTACCGTTATCTTTCGGATCTGCTCTCCTATGTGGCGGTGGGGGCACGCTCGGCGGAAAATCAGCAGCACCGCCTTACCGCCAGCGGGTTGGATATCCCTGTCGGCATGAAAAATCCCACCGGCGGGGATCTCTCCATTATGATGAATTCCATCACCGCCGCCCAGCATCCCCATACCTTCCTCTATCGGGGGTGGGAGGTGGAAAGCAGCGGAAACCCCTATGCCCATGCGATTTTGCGCGGTTATGTGGATAGCAGCGGGCGTTCCTTACCCAACTATCATTATGAGGATCTGGCCAAACTTTCGAACCTTTATGCGAAGGCGGAACTTTCCAATCCTGCGGTATTGATCGATACCAACCATGCCAATTCCGGCAAGAATTATTTGCAGCAGATCCGCATTGCGCGGGATGTTCTCTATAGTTGCCGCCAGAATGGCGAGATCAAGAGCCTGGTGAAGGGCTTGATGATCGAAAGCTATATCGAAGACGGTGCTCAGGGCATGAATGAATATTGCTACGGAAAATCCTTCACCGACCCCTGCCTCGGCTGGGAAAAGACCGAAAGCCTCATCCTGGAAATGGCAGAAAAATTATAAAAAAACAAGGCACCCCGCGGGGTGCCTTGTTTTTGCTTTTATAAAATGAGTGGGCCTGTAAGCCGAGTTCTGTCGAGAACAGTCATCTATCTGGGACAACCGTTGCCGGCTGCCTCAAGCCACGCTTTCGAGGTTCAATCGGGCGGGCCGCCCTCGCCTCTATCGGTGTTGCATCGGATAGGGTTTACAGACCCCCTATGTCGCCATAGGGCGTGGTGAGCTCTTACCTCGCCTTTCCATCCTTACCGAGGATGATCCTCGGCGGTTTATTTCTGTTGCACTCTCCCTGGAGTCGCCTCCGGTGGGCGTTACCCACTATCCCGGCCCGGGATGCTCGGACTTTCCTCCGCGCCGCAAGGGCACGGCGACTGTTCAGCCCACTCATTACCGAAAATTATAACACAATCTCAAAAAAATGCAAATAAAATATTGCTAAATATATAATTAAATTATATAATTAAACTGTATGTGTATACCAAAATATAAAGGGGCGAATCAAAGTGGACCATTTAACACGTTTTAAAAGGGATATCAACGGAAAAACTGTTGGGGTTGTTGGGATCGGTGTATCCAATAAACCCATCATCGAAATGCTTGCCGCCATGGGTGTGCAGGTGTTGGCGTTTGATAAGCGTACTGTTGAGCAGTTGGGAGATACCGCCCGCGAACTTCAGGAAAAGGGCGTTCACCTTTTCTGCGGCGAGGATTATATGGACCATCTGGCGGGGGACTGGATCATCAAGACCCCCGGTATGCGCTTTGATCATCCTGCCCTGGAGCGCGCCCGCGAAAAGGGGAGCGTGATCACCAGCGAGATGGAACTCTTCTTTGAATATTGCCCCTGCCCGATCGTTGCGGTAACAGGGAGCGATGGGAAAACAACAACAACCAGCCTCATCTATGAGATGCTCTCTCAAGGAACCCAAAGGGTGCATCTGGGCGGAAATATCGGATTTCCCCTTTTCTGCCGCCTCCATGGTATTCAGGCGGAGGATCTGGTGGTTGCGGAACTCTCCAGTTTCCAGCTTCATACGCTGCGTAAGAGTTCCCATATCAGCGTGGTTACCAACCTTTCGCCCAACCATTTAGATGTTCATAAAGATATGGCGGAATATACCGAAGCAAAGGCGAATATCTTCTGCTATCAGAGTGGAGAGGATCTTTTGGTCCTCAATGCGGATAATGAGGTTACCGCCGATTTTGCAAAGCGTGCGAAGGGGAAGGTGCGGATGTTCTCCTTTTTGGGCGATCCCGGCGTGCCCGGTGCATTTTAT
>JAZODI010000065.1:0-52939 GCA_045596965.1 Eubacteriales bacterium
AAATTCGGATCAATATCTTCTAAACGCATATCAAAAAAATTCCTTTACTCTTTTCTTGATTTCAGTATAACAATTTTTAATCAAAAGTCAACCAAATTTATTGACTTTTTTTGCGCTGTTTGCTACCCTAAAGGCGAACAATATCATCGGGAGGATAAAAAATGAATCTACAACTGATCCAAGAGAAAAAATCCGCCTATTCCATCATTATTTCAAAATCTGCCGCCGCGCCGATTCGGCTGGCCGCCGAGGAGCTTTCGGCTTATCTGGAGAAAATAAGCGGTGTAAAATTACCCTTTTTCACCGATGACCGCCCCGAAAGCCCCTATGAGATCCTCCTGGGGCAAACCAACCGTGGCTTGCCCGCCGCAATAGATTGCGAGAGCCTCGGCATCAACGGATTTACCATCCGCACCGAAGGACAAAGGCTCTATCTGGTAGGCGGGGATGCCTATGGCGTTCTCTATGCCGTTTATGAATTTTTAGAAAAATACATGGGATGCCGTTTCTATACCTCCTGCTTTGAAAAAATTCCCCAAAAAGAGAGCATTTCCCTCCCGCCCATCCGCGACACCCAAAAACCGGGCTTTCCCTATCGTTCCCTCTATTGGTATGAATATCAAAAGAGCGATGAGCTTTGCGCCAAGCGCAAGGTCAACTACCGCAAGAGCGGGATAACGATGGATAAAAAATACGGAATGCGCCTGCACTATTGCGAAGACTGCGGATGTCATACCATCTATAACCTGGCGGAAATGACCGGCAGCCATATCGACATTCAGCCCTGCCTTTCGGATGAGAAGGTCTATCAAACCATTTTAAAGAACCTGCGTAAATTTTTGCAGGCCGACCCCGAGGCAAAGATCGTTTCTGTCTCCCAAAACGATACCCACCGCTGGAGCAAGGGTTGCGAATGCGCGGAATGCAAAAAGGTTTTGGAGGAAACGGGGAGCTACGCCGGATCCTGGATCAAGCTGGTCAATAGGCTGATCGAAGAAGTGGAGCCGGAATATCCCGACCTTTTATTCCATACCTTTGCCTATCGCTTTACCCGCCAGCCGCCCAAAAATATCAAGCTGCATAAAAACATCCTGGTGGAGCTTTGCACCATCGAATCCTGCTTCCGCCATCCCTTAGAGCAATGCGGAACAGTGGGCGACGATCATATTCCTGCCGATAATTTTCCCGTGATCATGAAGGAGTGGGCGAAGATCGCGCCCCATCTGGCTGTTTGGGACTATACGACGAATTTCAAAAACTTCTGTATGTTCCATCCCAATTTCCCCGTTTTGCGGAAAAACGTTCGCTTTTTTGCCGAAAATAACGTTCAATACCTTTTTGAGCAAGGGCACCCCGGCGCTGCGAACGGAGAATTTGGCGAACTGCGAAGCTATCTGCTGACCAAGCTGATGTGGGACCCTTATATGAGCGAAGAAGAATACCGCCGCATTACCGAAGAATTTATTGACGACTATTACGGCAAGGGCGCACCCTTCATTAAAGAATACATCCGCTTGGGGCTGGAATACACCAAAGACCTGCACGTTACCACCTATGAACTGCAACCGGATGAATTTCCCAATATCCAAACCCCGGAGGGGCTGAAGCCCCATCCCTTCCTTTTGGAGGGAGAGCGGCTGTTTGAGGCGGCAACGAAGGCCGAAAGCGATCCGATCTTAAAGGAGCATATTGACTGCGCTTCGCTGCAACCGGCATACCTGCGCTCCCTTTATGAATTTCAGGTGCTGGAAGAAATGTATGAAAACAAAGATCCCAACCTCAAAGCGGCGATGGAAGCCTACCAAGCCAAAAACCGCAGCTTAGCGGAAAAGATGCTGCACCACGGCGTAAATTATGCTACCGAAAGCGTAGCCGTGAGCGATATTGAAAACCTGCACTTCGATCAACCGATCAACCGCTGGAGCAAGCCCGACCATATTATTCCCGTATAAAGAAAAGCCTGCACGCTGTGCAGGCTTTTTCGCAACCTATGGTTGCAATAAAATTCAAAGTTTAGTTGTTTGCTTTTTGAAAAACGGGGGAGTATTATTAGTAAGAATAATGATGAAAAGAGGGAAATTATGACCATCGGAGAAAAAATCGTATTATTACGCACATCCGCCAAAATGTCCCAGGAGCAATTTGCCGAAAAGCTTTCGGTATCAAGGCAGTCGGTTTCCAAATGGGAAATGGATCAATCCCTGCCCCAAATCGATAAGATCCTGCAGATCTGCGAGCTATTTTCCATCTCCGCCGATCAGCTTCTCCATCAGGAAGAAGAATTGCTCGCGCAACCGGCAATACCGAATATTGATTTCAGCGCCCTCTCCAAGAATAAATATTTCGGGACCGACGGTTTTCGCGGGGAGGCCAATGAAACCCTCACCTCCATGCAGGTATACCGCATCGGGCGGTTTTTGGGCTGGTATTTTGCCAGCCCCCTTTCAGGCTGCACCAAAGCCAACCATAAGCCTCGCATTGTAATCGGCAAAGATACCCGCCGCTCCAGCTATATGCTGGAATATTCCATCGTTGCCGGTATTACCGCCTCGGGGGCGGACGCTTATATGCTGCACGTTACCACCACCCCCAGCGTTTCCTACGTTACTCGCCAGGATGAATTTGATTGCGGCGTGATGATCACCGCCTCCCATAATCCTTATTATGATAACGGCATCAAGATCGTCAATCAGTTCGGCGAAAAATTAGATGATCGCACCGCCGCGTTGATCGAAGCCTATATTGACGGCGATCTTGCCGCGCTGGGCATGGAAGAGGATCTTCCGCTGGCCAAGCGGGATGGCTTGGGCGAGATCATCGACTATGTGGCGGGCAGAAACCGCTATATGGGTTATCTGATCTCGGTGGCGGCCCATTCCTATAAAAATCTGCGGATCGGGTTGGACTGCGCCAACGGCTCTTCCTGGATGGTAGCCAAGGCGGTCTTCGACGCTCTGGGTGCCCAGACCTATCTGACCGGTGCCTCCCCCAACGGGCTCAATATCAACGAAGGTTGCGGTTCCACCCATATTGAAAACCTCTGCGCCCTGGTGCGGGAGCATCACCTGGATGTGGGCTTTGCCTTTGACGGAGATGCCGACCGTTGCATCGCGGTGGACGAGCTTGGAAACCCCATCGACGGCGATTCCATCCTCTATATCCTCGCCACCCGCCTGAAAAAGCGCGGCATGCTGAATCAGGATACGGTGGTGGCTACCGTTATGTCCAATACCGGGCTGATCCGAGCTTTGGAAAAAGAAGGGATCCAGTGCGTGCGAACCTCGGTGGGCGATCGGTTCATCTATGAATGTATGCAAAAGAACGGCTACCGCTTAGGGGGCGAACAATCGGGGCATATTATTTTAAAGAAATATGCTACCACCGGCGACGGCTTGCTGACTGCCATTATGATCGCCGAACAAATGCGAGACGAAAAAGCCACCCTCTCTCAGCTTGCCCGCCCCGTAATCAATCTTCCCCAATATACGCAAAATATCAAGGTGACCGATAAGGCCGCCGTTCTCAACAATCCCCTCGTTCAGCAAGGGTTGCAGGAGATCTCCGACTCTATCGGTAAAAACGGCCGCATTCTCCTGCGCGAAAGCGGAACCGAACCGGTAATCCGCATTATGGTGGAATATGAATCCTTAGAAGGTTGCAAAAAATATGCCGAGTCTCTTGCAAAAATTATAGAAAAACAACTTTTTTCCTGATCGTTTTGAATTAAAAATAGCATATTTTTAACAATTTTATAGATTTTTTCGAAATTCCGCCCTATATTTTTATATTTTATTGCTTTTTCAAAAGAATGTGATATAATGAAGATAAAGGATGGTGAGGCTATGCAGAATTATACCGTTTTGGATACAAGATATGAACTTTATGGTGATTGCGGTCTGTTTCATACCGCGATGGAACATGGCTTCAGCATGAAAGCCCCCCATTACCATAATGATTATGAATTTTATTTTCTGATCAAAGGCAACCGAAAATATTTTCTTGCCAATAAGATCTGTGATCTGACGCCCGGCGATGTCTTGCTGATCAAAAACGGCGAGCCCCATCAGGCCACCCTGGATACCGACCTCCCCTACGAGCGGTATCTGATCCATATCACTCCCAAGCTGATGCATACCATCTGTAAGGAATATCGGGAATTGGCCGATTTTGTCCATACCCGGTCCTTAAAGCTCAAAGAAGAAACCCGCGACGAGCTGATGGAAATCATCCACCTACTCAAAAAGGAGTTTGACACGCGGGACGATTATTCCGAGAGCATGATCAAAAACCATATCACCCGCATTCTCCTGTTGCTCCACCGCGCCGCCAACCAACCCGGGCATGAAGTGGCGCTGACAGAAAAGAATGATATTCGCCTCCAAAACTCCATTAACTATATTCTTGAGCATTACAGCGAGAATATCACCTTGGAGCAATGCGCCAAAATCGCTTATATGAGCCCCTCCCACTTTTCCCGCCTGTTTCATCAGCTCACTTCCCTGAGTTTTAAAGAATATCTTAATAAGATCCGCATTGAAAAGGCCTGCGAGATTTTGCAGCAACGGGATGTTTCCATCACCGAGCTGGCACTGAACGTGGGATTCAACAGCAGCAGCTATTTCAGCCAGGTCTTTAAATCCATCGCCGGAACATCGCCGGTTACATACCGCAAAAATAAGCGCAAATAAAGAATTAGCACGTATCCGAAAGATGTGATAAAAAAACGGTAGGCACAAAAGTGCCTACCATTTTTCATTTTATTGTATTATTTTTGAGAAACAGCACCGTCTTCGCCTTTCTTTCACTTTGAAAGGCGCCGGCGAAGCCAACCAATGCCCCGATGCCAAAATCGGCGCAGAGGGCGGCTATGGACCCATAAACGGCAATAGAGGCGATACCGGGGGTCGGTAACCGATATCTTGCGGTTTCCTCGATAAAAAGCGGTTACAACCGCGATCATTTGATCATGGGTAAGGTTTTGCTCCGCAGTGAATTGATTATCCCCCATGCAGGTATAATCCTCTCCTGCCGCGATGATACGGTGCAGGATATAAGTGCCGTCGACCCGCTGATAAAGGGGAAGGTCATATTTTTTCAGTGGGGTTGATACAGGCGAAAGGATGACGCTATCCTTCCCCTGGCGAAGCATGGGCCGCATACTGACTCCCCGCGGCGAAAACCGCACCGATTGTCCCGCCGCCAACCGCTCGCGGATCAGCGGCATCAGCTCTTCGATGGGGAGTTCCCGGCTATGCAAGGAGGTCATGCTCTTTCAATTGCTCCAGAAACTTGGCAACGCTCTTTTCCGCTTGCTCTTTCGTTACCTCATATTCCGCCAGCAACGCCTCCACCAGATCCTGCGATTTCGCACCTTTCTCTAAGCACTTCCATAAAAATGCGCCGGTTGCGTTCAGGGAGATCATCATATTGAGGTCCAGCATTTCCCCCGATGGAATAACGACCGTATTGCCCGCAATTTCCCGCAAAATAAATCCTTCTTTAATCTTCATTCCTTTGATCCTTTCATCGCCTCATAGGCGATTTTAGCCGCCTCAGGTTCCATATTGCATTGCAGATCCCAAATGGGAACGGTCTGCATCAGTTGATCCATCAATTCCAAAAGTTTCTCTCGAAAAACCGCCTTTCGCGGGCGGTTCACCTGCTTAAACAAGCCATGGATCGCATTGATCCCATCGGCAGGCTTAATGACATTTTCTTCGCCGCGGCGAAGCAGGGCGATCCCCGCCACCGGTACTCTGAGATCGGCGCTGATATCATTTTTACCGCTCCAGGGCGTACCATAAGCATACCACGCGCCATCCTCCAACCGAAGGGCGGGCTTATCATCATTTAAAATATAGGCCCGGTCCCCAAAGGCCTCCAGCCAAAGATTGGTATGGGTGGATTTTCCCATTCCCGAATCGGCGGAAAAAAGATAGGCCTTGCCATCCACCACCACAGCCGAGGAATGAAGCATCAATCCGTCGAAATGAAGCAAATTGCGGTAAAAACAGAAGCCGGTTGCCAGATATTCGGCGATATCATCAGTCATATCGGGATACTTTTCTTTCAAGCGGTTCCAGGTAACCTTGATTTCAAAATCCACTCTTTCCTGCGGCGCGCAACGATACCGTTCAGCCCGCGCGGCAGTGGTCCCGGAACTATCCATCCGAAAAACAAGGCCTGCCACCTTATAAGTTTTTTCCATGAAGCCTCCGCTTAATTTTTTTCGTTCATGATCTCGCCGATATCGATCTTTCCGCCCTCAACACGGTTCACTTCGTTTTCAGCATCATATTTCGCCTTTGCCGCATTATACCATGCAACAAAATCCATGAAATTATCATAAGTCTCATAATAGGCCTGCTGCTCGGCAGGAGTCTTGGCAATATATTCCGCATAGGTCAGGCTGGTATTTGGCTTGGGATCGGTGGATTGATTACCCCCGCCCTCCGAAGGATTTTCGGGAGATTGAGAGGGTGTTGATTGCTCGGTTTTATTGCTATCGGTTGAATTCCCATTGGAGCTACCATTGGAATTGTCATTCGTATTGCCATTGGAACTATTATTGGAATTGCCGCTCTGCCCATTGCCTGATGAGCCTTGTTGGTTTGCTCCGGGATTGGAGGAAGCAGAAGTATTTCCCGTCCCATCACTGCCGACCGTTTGATCCTGATTACCGACCTCGGATTGGGTGGCATTCTCACCCCCATTCAAAGAACCATCCCCCTCGGTGCCATTTTCAGTTTGCCCTTGGGAGGATTCACCCTTTGAACCCGATTCTTCCTTTTGATCGGTCGGCTCACCGGAGCAGGCGGTTAAAAAAGCAGTGGAAACCATCAATAGTGCCAGAAATTGCAAAAACTTATTATGTTTCATAAACAGGATATCCTTTCCTATTTAATAATTCTCTTTGAAATTGCAGTAGGCCGGAACGAATTCCGGCCTACTGTTTTTTATTATTTTACCACACAACAGTGCAATAGAACTCGTTTAAAAACGCATTCAATGATGTTTATAGATTACCACTCATCATCATAGCCCTGGTCCACACTGGGACCACCCATATCAATACTTCCCGTTGTGGCTTCAATTGTTTCCAATTTAATGAGCTCAATAACAGGCTCTTCAAAAAGCTTCTTCATTCAAAAATCCTCCTTGGTTATTATGCATTGGACTTTTGAAAGGAACTGCTTGTTCCTTTTTCAACATTGGTAACAGACTGAAGAGTCGAAGCAGTAGTAATCGTTGCACCTTCTGCCAATAAGTTCAGACCGTTTACAGTGAGAGTCAGCGCACCCATCGATTTAGTACCAGCTTGAATTTCGTCAAACTTATTCAAGGTACCTTCCGCAAATTCTGCCAAAGTGTCGGTTCTGAAGGTGATGGATGTTCCGCGTTTGCCATCGGCAACATCCCACTCAACATCAACATGGATATCAAAACCACGTTCATTCGATTCATTGGCCAAAAGCTGATAACCAACTTCATTATCAAGCACCAGCTGATAACCAAATTTTACCGAATTGGGAGTTTCTTCTGCGTTATATTTATAGCTAGGATTAGAGACTTTAAAGTCATACTTAAAGAACCGATAGCAACCATTGGTAGAATCATAGATGGGAAGGTAGGTATTTCCCGCCTGCAAGCTAACAAAAGCATTAGCCGTATTATTGCTGATCTTAATTCCGCCCACAGTGGCAGTTTCATTATCATCGGTAGCGCTATCAATAACGTTGCCAAAGGAAAGAATATTATTCGCAGTCAGAGTATATCCGTTAAGATCCAGGGTAACACCGGTATTGATCACAGACACCGTTGCGGTATCCGCACAATCCTTCATCAGGACAACGGTTTTGCCGCTTGTTGCCGCAGCCAGGGCCTCTGCAACCGATTGATAGGTGTTGCTGCCGATCATAGCTACAGCCGCACTTTCATTTTCTGCGATGGTGATCGCCTTTTTAACTGCAACGGTGGAATAATGAGAACCATATACAACGGTGATATCATTACCCATCATGCCGCTATTCATAAAAGCAACCGAAACATCCGTTGCGCCCAAAGCAGCCGCGCCCTTGGCGGTTAACTTCACCGTGAAGGTGGGATCCGCAATGGCAGTTGCGGAGGTGAGGGTAACCTTAAAGGTATCGCCATCAATGATCGGGGTGGCGGTTACGCCAACCGGCAAATTGGTGATGGTTGCATCAAACTTTGTTGCATCAAATTTACCGATGAAGCCAAAGCCCTTGAGCATATTGCCATGATACTGATCGACACCGACGGTAACATTGACACTCTCGCCCTTCTTCACCTCGGCTGCACTTACAGCGATGGTGGGTACGATTTTTTCAACCATCACTGTTTTAGAAACCTTTGCGGTGCTGAATGAGGAATAAGCACCCTCGGAAGTAAGGACACCGCCTTCGCGAAGCCAGAAAGAAAATGCACTACCGGGATTTTCGGTTACTTCCTTAGCAGTAAAGGTCATGGAGAAGAATTTATATTTGCTGCCGGGGAGAGTATCAGATCCTGCCATCCAGGTCGCGCTGATATTCGCATCGATACCGTTTCCTAAAACGGGGTTTAAAATGGGGATAAATTGCATCGACGAAGGAAGGTCTGTGGAAATATCGCTCGCCTGAAGATCCCATTTGGTGGCATCATATTTCCCCAAAACAGTAACCGCATACAATGCGGCAGACTGGTTTGCAACATATACATCGATAGTAATTTTATCGCCGGGATTGACATTCGTCTTATCATCTCTCACGACCACTTCCAACGCCATTTGGCCGGCGGCAGAAGCCACAGAGAAGGTGCAAGCCATCGAAAGCAACATGGCAATAGTTAGGACAATTGCGCCGATTCTTTTAAGCATAGCTTATCCTCCTTCGATACGCACACCTGAGGCTTAAATTATCCCCGAAAAGGGTATAAACGCCTCTGGGAGATACATATCTTTTTATAATTATTTAAATTATATCAAAATTTGTCGAAAATTGACACCACTTTATGTGCCTTATTTTACACATTTTGCGTAATTTTGCAGGGGCGATTTAAAATTTCTTCTCGCGTAAATAATTTAGCTATCGAAACACAACCTAAACCTTATTTAATGTGCCGAGCAGGATATAACGAGCATCTTCATATTCATAGGAGCAGGTGGAAAGAGTAAAGATCTGCTCTGCTTTTTCAGGATCGATCGGCGATTGGAAGGTAGATTTTTCGATTGCTTGCTTGCTCTGCTCCACCATTTTTTCATAGGTATCTAAAACATTATAGACCCTCGCATCGGCAGGAGCGACAAAACCCGCAAAAAGCTCAATTTTATAATCACCATAGGGGGTCAGATACCATAAAACCGGATGCTCCTCGTAAAAGGATTGTTTCTTATATTGTTCCAATACGCTAAACATCGTTTGATTCTGCATATTATGGCCATAAATTATGGTATTACGGTGGGTTAAGTTTGCATGACTGCGATAGTCCATGAAAACGGTGCCGCAAACATCATATTTCCCATCAAGCCCGCGGCGCAGATAATAATCGTTATCCGCCGCCTGAACCACCGGATAATTAATAACCGTTCCCTCGCAATAGATCCAGCCGACAATATCCTGATTCTCTTTTAAAAGCTTTTCAAAATCCACCGCGATGGGCGCCGCTTCGCGGGAAGCTTCCTCTTCCGCGGGCGGCTCAATCACCTGAACGTGCTCTTGCTGCAATTGCTCATAGTTGCGCTTGCTCTTTTCATATTCATAAAGTTTAAACAAAATGTTGCCAAGCGCAAAAAGAAATACAAGCGCCATCAAAACAGTTAGCAACCTAAGCAAAATTTTCTTTTTATTTTTCATTTTATACCCTTGATATTACTGCGTTTTCCCGCCGGACTATGAAACCGTTGAATGAACGTATTCATTTGTATTTTTCATTTCTTTTGCTTCTTCGGCAGTTGCATTAACCTCCTCGGGATTCCGATAAGTGGGAACTACCTGATGAAGAACCGCCCGCATCAGATCCTCATCCCCCGAATCGGCGGCACGATGCAACGCATCCAATTTTTCGGCCACCGCCTCGGCAGAGAGCGGGGGTTCCCGCTCGATAAAGATCAACCGATTTTCGGTCTTTTCCAACTCCTCTGTGTGGACCAGAAGTTCTTCATAAAGCTTCTCGCCGGGGCGAAGGCCGACTTCAACAATCTCAATATCCTTCGCGCCGGAAAGGCGGATCAAGTTCTCCGCCAGATCATAGATCCGCACCGGCCGGCCCATATCCAAAACAAATAATTCGCCGTTTTTCGCCATCGCGCCCGATTGAAGCACCAATTGAGAAGCCTCGGGGATAGTCATAAAATAGCGAATGATCCGCTTATCGGTAATGGTCAAAGGCCCGCCGTTTGCGATCTGCTTTTTGAAAAGGGGAATGACCGACCCCGCAGAACCCAGCACATTCCCAAAACGGGTTGTACTGAATTTCACATCGCTATCCATACCTGCACTTTGGACAATCATTTCGCACATGCGCTTGGTGGCACCCATCACATTGGTGGGATTCACCGCTTTATCGGTGGATACCATCAAAAAGCGCTCCGCTTGATAGTCTTTGCAAAGTTGCACAAGGATCTCTGTGCCAAAAACATTGTTTTCCACCGCCTCAATGCAATTATGCTCCATCAAGGGCACATGCTTATGGGCGGCGGCGTTGATAACGATCTGGGGGCGGTAACGGCGGAAGATCCGATCCATCGCTCTTCGATTTGTTATGGAAACGATCTCCAATTGCAGATCTAATTCTTCCTTATATATAATCTTCAGTTCTTGCTGAATATCATAAGCACCATTCTCGCAGATATCCAGAATGATGATCTGCTTCGGCTTCATTTTAGCCAGCTGACGGCAAAGTTCGGAACCGATCGAACCGCCTCCGCCTGTGATCAGGATCACTTTATCCCGATAGTATGCAACTGCCCCATCATCCTGCAGCAGCGTCGGCTTTCGAAACAATAACTCATCGATATCAAAATCACGCAAGGCTCGCTTGGAATCTGCCGTTTGCATGATGGGATAATCATAGACCTTAATCTTGAAGCCGGCTAAAGCATAGCGCTCATAGCACTGCTTTTTCGCCTCATCGGATAGACCGGGCAGGGCAAAAACGACCTCTTGCACCTCCAGCTCCTTCAGGCGTTCAAAAATAAAATCATGCTCCAGCAAAACCGGAATGCCGTGAATGATCCGATTTGCCTTTTCCTTATTGATATCAACAAAACAGCGCGGACAATAGCGCGTAGATGCATTATTAAATAATTCTTCCGCCAACGCAACGCCCACGCGCCCTGCACCGATAATAGCAACATTGACCTTTAACCGCGCGTCACTGATCTCGCGTTCAATCTTTTTCCCGGCAAAAATGCGGAGGGCCAAAAGCATGGTTTTTCCCAAAACAGTCCTCGTATTCCCACACTTATAGGCATAGCGATAAAACATACGAATGGCCAGGCAACCCAGCAAATTCATGCAAATGATGGCCAGCAACCGATCGGCCGCAATATGATCGATCGGCAAAAGATTTTCCACCATCAGGTTGAAAAGGAAGGCGATGGCATCGGTATACAAAAGGCGGATATAACATTGAATACCGCCATAGCGCCAGATCTGGTGATAGACACCGCCCAAAATCCTCACGTCGGTTACGCAGATAAAGGTAACGGCAGCTTGCGCAATAACAGCAGGCAGAGACATTGGCTCTTTTCGATAGAAAAGCATCAACAAAATCTCTGCCATTGCAAGAATAACCGCATCATAAATAACAAGCTGCCAACGAATATTAAATTTTTTCATAACATCGATCATTATGGTTAAAACCTCATATTCATAATTTTGACAATCTGCTATAAAAAATGAATGAACTACCTACTTTTCATTCTTGGATCTGATAAAACAATTCCACTACTAGTTGCTTCAACGCCTCCTCATCGGGATGGAACTGCACATAGCCTTCTTCAACAACCGATTCACCCGCAATGTTTTTGATCCCCGATGCGTGATAGGAAGAGACCTTATTCATAAGAGTTTCCAACTGATTGACCGAGCAATCGGACACCATATATTCAGAGATTTCCAAAGCAAAATCGGCAGTGAAATTCTCTTTATTCAACGAAGAAGATAATTTCTTCTGCAAGCCGCTCAAAAACTGCTGCTGGCGTTTCATGCGGGATTCATTGGTAGGATTCTCAAGGCCGGCACGCCCGCGGACATAACCAAGGGCGCCATCCCCCTTCAGGATAACAGTCTCCCCTTCCTTATAAGAGGGATCCAGGTGGGTGAAATCCTCCTGGAGGGTCACCTCAACACCGCCCACGAAATCGGCCAACGAAGGGACAACATCCATCGTAACAGAGGCATAATGCTTGACCGTTATACCACCCAACAGCTTAGACACCGCATTGGCTACATTACGGCAACTGACCTCCTTGCCGTTGCCGTACGTATGGGCAAGGGCGATCTGCTTTTCAACGGTTCCGATCTTTTCCCCCGCAACGCCGAGGATATTCATCTCGGCAAGGGTGTCGCGGTTGATCTGCAACGCAGAAATGGATCGTTCTTTATGATCCAGCACCAAAAGAAGCAGAAAATCCGCCGTTTGATTATTATTATAGGATTCGACCTGCGATGCCCCCTCATCCGCATCCAGGCCCATGACCAAAAAGGTCTCAACATTTTCTTTGAGGGTATACCTTTGACCGTTGAGTTCCAGAACCTCTCCGGCGGGATCTCCTTCCTCTCCGGAATAGAGTCCCGATCTCTTTTCCAAAAAGTTTCCGGCAACAAAACCGATCGAAACAATAAAGACAATAGCTAAAAGAAGTGCTGCGATCTGCAAAATGCTTTTCTTGCGGCTTCCTTTATGCATTCTTATTCACCAGGCTCTTTCTATAGACAACGGCAATGATGATCAAACCGGCTGCAGAAATACCCATAAGTGCATACCAGATCCAGGAAATCCCCGCATCACCGGTATCGGCACCGCTACCCGCAAGCTTGGAATCGACAACAATTGCATAGGGGCCGAATTCCTCTGCGCTGAACTTCAAGATAGATTCATTTTTATCAACCTCTGCACCTTCAACGATCTTCCATTCGCCGCCCACATAAACCAGCAAGCCGGCAAAATGATCCAATGTTTCGGCAGCAAGATGAATCTTAACAGAACCATGATCTGCATGCTGCGCACAATCGGAATAATCCACATCGAAAAGATCGCTTACCGCCAAGACAGCAACGGGATGATCCTTCGTTGCCAGATTCTTCAATGCTTTATTTAAGGAAGAACCCTCTTCATTATTTTTGATGGTATCATAGGCTTCTTCCATCTCCTCGCGGCTCTCATCATCCAGATCCGCGCGATCGGAATAGGGCGTGAGGGTGATTTCAATGGTACAGTCCTTATCGGAAGGTTCAACCTTCTCCAGCTCGGGAGCAGGATTGCCGGAAGGGCTTTTGACAAAATTATCTGTTGCGGCAACAGCAGGAAGTGCCATCGCCAATACCATTACCATAACCAAGAATACTGCTAATGCTTTTTTCATTTTATTTAATCCTTTCTGAATAGAAAAAATATATTTATCAAAAAAGCTTTTTCGCTTTATGATCCAAAAGATTTTCTCCAAATTCGGCAAACTCTTCCAAAAAATCCGAGCCGAATTTTTTTTGAATACGGCGGATCGCCTTACCGATCTGCGGCGGGCGGTATTCCAACCCATGGCAATCCGAACCGATTAAATGGATTTTCTGCTCACCCAAAAGTTTCAAGGCCTTTCTTCGGCTTTTGAAGGAATTGAAAAAACCGGCGTTGGCCTGCATCAGAATATCACTTTGCTCCAGCTGATCGCGCACTTCCCTGCTTTGAAGCCCGATATAGCGTTCCATATGGGCCAAAATAATCTGCAGGTTTCCCCTGCGGGAAAGGTCCTGGATCTCACGCATGGTATAATCGGTCCAGCGCGCAGAAGGCATCTCCAAAAGAAGCAGATCGGTTCCTTCAATGCAAAGAGCGCTGAGATTTTCCAATCGGCTGATGCCTTGATAATACCGCACCTCTGCCCCCTGCACCAAAGCGGGCAGGTTGGATGATTTTGCATCCATTAGTTTTTCATAGGACGCTTTGCGCCTTGCCAGGAACGTTTCCGCCGATTCATCGTCGGCATAAAAATGGGGCGTTGCCACCACCTTTTTTATTCCTTGCTCAGAAAGCATCGAAAGCATCGCTAAACTTTCCTCAACGCTTCGGCTTCCATCGTCCATGCGGGGTAATATATGACTGTGAAAATCAATCATACTCCCACCTCATTATTTATAGTAATAATTATTGGCTTTATAGTAGCGATAATATTTTCTCTGGCGATAGCGGCTGTATCTGCCGGAGCCGTTTTTGGAACCGTTCATAACACAGCCCAGAACATTTACATCGGAAAGTTCCAACTGACGCATGCAGTTTTCCAATTCCTTCTTCTCGGTATAGTCCTCGCGGACAACAACCACAATACCGGTCAGGTATTTGGAGATCGCCAGCGCATCCGAAACCAAATTAACCGGCGGGAGATCCACAATGATATAATCATAATCGTGGGATAAGGTTGTTAACACCCGATTCATCCGCTTAGAGCCCAGCAATTCCGAAGGGTTGGGCGGAAGCGCTCCCGAAGGAAGAATGCACCAATTGGCCATATGCTCCGATTCATAAACGGTAAACTTCTCTGCATAACTGTTTTTCAAGCAGTCGGTAAGCCCGATGGGCGTTTCCATATGCATCTTCTTGGCAATGGAGGGAAGCCGCAGATCGCCATCGATCAAAACGACCTTTTTGCCCGCCTCGGCCAAAACATAGGAGAGATTGATCGCGGTGGTACTCTTACCCTCGCCCCGCATTGAGCTGGTAACGCCAATGATCGCGCACCCATCCACTTCAGGTAACGTGAAAGAAAGGTTGGCACGCAACAGCTTATACTGCTCTGTTGCGGTAAATTCCAGATTCTTATGCAGGGTCTTCTGGCTATCTGCCGCGCCGTGGAAAAGAGATCTCTTTTTCTTATTCTTTGCCATCGGTGCTCACCTCCCCTGCCTTATTCTCATCGCTCTTTTTTGCTTTTTCGGATTGTCTGGCCTGATAATAGCTATTGTAGCCGTATTTATATCCGTATCCGTATTTGGAGCCGTATTTATAGCCATACTTTTTATTTCCGCTGTTGAGCAGATCGGGGACCTTGGCAAGAATGGGATACTGATAATTCTGAGTGATATACTCTTCATCGTGGATGGTATTATCCAGCAACGCGCGAATAGTCAAAATGCCGATGGAAAGAAACAATCCCAGCAACAAACCGATCATCGAATATTTGGTAATGCTCGGTGCCACCTTATGAGGATTTACCACCGCAGAGTCCACAACCTCCATCGATGTTCCTTCCACAATTTCGGTAACGCGCTGAGGAAGAACAACCGCGATGCTGTTTGCAATATCCCGCGCCTCATAGGGGTTGGTGGATGTAACGGTAACCCGCATCACCTCGGTTTCCCCAACCGAGGAAGCCTCCACCATTCCGTTGAGTTCCCCCCAAGTGTAGGGAACATTCGCCTCTTCGATCACACGCTCCAATGTTGTGCGGTTCTTGAGGAGCACATTATAGGTTTTGACCAGCCCTTGAGAAGCAATAAGATCGGAAGAACTGATGCTGAATCCAACATCATTGAGGGAAAAGGAACTGTTATTAACATAAAGCATGATGGAAGAAGAATAGGTCGGCGTAATTAAAAAAGCGGCATAGGAAAAACCAAGCCCTGCGCCGAGAATACCAACCAATGCCACCACCCAAATGTGATACCAAATCGTTTTCAGAATATGAACGATATCAATCGAAAAATATTCTTTTTCACTGTTTTCGATATATTCCATGTTGTTTGCTGTCTCCTTTTTCAAAAGCACGCATGCCGATTTACGCAAATTCACACCAATACATAATAAATGATAACATAAATATATGATAAAAGCAACCCCGTCGACGAAATTATTCGAAAAATGTCGAAAAAATGTGCTTAATTTTCGTTCACATTAACCAATTTTTACCGATCTTCAACAAATTTACCACGATATACTCTTTGTTTCAAAAGGAAAAGCCTTGAAAGTCAAACTTTCAAGGCTTTTTACCATTGATTAAAACTTTAAAAACACTCAAAGGACATTCGATTTTCCCATTCTCCGAACGAGGAAAGGCGGAAAGATCGCCCCGCGGCCGTTTGCTCTTAATTAAAAACGCTCAAATGGAATGAGATTTTCGCATTCTCTGAATGAAGGTGTATGCCGATACGCCGAATGAGGAAAGGCGGAAAGATCGCCCATTTCAGCGTTTTTTAGCGTTTTTTGTAGCCGGGGATGTCTATCTCATCCAGTACGTTTACCGGCAAACCGGTTGCAATGGACTTATTGGCGCAGATGCCGGTCATGATGCTCATGGCACCATCGATATGGGATGCGGCGCGATGGAAACGATCTTCTTCGGTATTCTTGCCGAAGACATCGGCCAGCAGAACAGGGTCGCCGCCGCCATGGCCGCCTTGGCCTTCCACAAAGGGAACGACATAGGGCTCTTCAAAGAGCGGATAGACGGTGATCTTGGCACCCTTGACGACACCCTCTTTGCCGGGGTTGCCTTCACCGTTGACATAGACGGTTTCATAAACTTCCATCTCCACACGGCCTTTGGTGCCGGTGATGCCGATGCGGAAGCCTTCCCAGGGAGAATAGGCGTTGAGGGAATAGCACATTTTAGCGCCGCTGGCATACTCTACCATAACGTTCATGGTATCTTCGATGCTGATATTATCGCCGAAGACGCTTTGATCGCGGATATAGCCGTCGTCCTTTTCGGCATTGAGATAAAGACGCTCCAGCAGCTCGGATTTATGCAGATCCAACGCCCAGGGATCGGTTTTAACGTTGGGGTTATGGATGCCGCGATCGTAGAATTCGGTAATGCCGCGATTCTCAGCATTCTCGCGGCCATAGAACATCAGATCGCCCATGGCAAAAACACGAACGGGATAGCTGCCGATCCAGAAATTGACCAGGTCAAAATGGTGGGTGGATTTATGCACCAACAGGCCGCCGCTGTTTCTCTTATCCCGATGCCAACGGCGGAAATAATCGCCGCCATGACGGTAATTGAGCATCCATTCAAAATGGATCTGCTTAGGCTCGCCGATGGCGCCATCCATAATGACCTCGCGGAGCTTGGTATTATAGGGAGCATAACGATAGTTGAAGGAAACCCGCAGATTCTTGCCGGTTCTCTCCACGCAATCGAGGATCTCCTGCGCTTTCTTGGCATCCATGGTCATGGGCTTTTCGGTGATAACATCACACCCCATCTCCATCGCCTTGCAGATGTACTTATGATGGGTGCGGTCGATGGTGGTAACGATCACGCAATCCGGCTTGGTTTCCAGAATCATTTTTTCAAATTCATCGGCCCCATAGAGCGGAACAGCAGGATAGTTGAAATCATTCACCAACACCTCGTTAGCATATTCCAAACGGGTACGGTTGATATCGCAAAAACCGACCAACTCGCTGGAATCCCCATAGGTCTGCGCCACTGCATGATAAAAGAACCGTGCACGGCCGCCAAGGCCAACCTGAGCAAAACGTTTTTTAGCCATCTTTTAAATCCTCCTAAAAGATTAGTACAGCCACATTCTATCATAGATGGTCTTAAAATGATACCAAAAAACAATCCTCTTTTTTGAAATATCAATGGGGAATAAAGCGTTTTTTTGAAAAAATGAATAATCCCCCGCTTTTACGGAGGATTATTTTCATTTTTTTATTTTTTCGGTCTCTTGATCTTATTTAGTTTTGCATTGAGGTCCAAAAGCTGCTCTTTGGTGAACTTCATATCTGTCATGCCGCCCATCAGAGTAAACAGGCGCAAAACGGTAAATCCACCCATCATGCTCATCATTTCGGGGCCGACCTCAAATCCGGCCGCCTTCATTTTGCCATCCTTACCGCCCATCATTTTGGCCGCCAAGCTCATAAAGAGCATCTTGCCCTTGATGGTTGCCAGAACGTCGCTCATCTTATCGTTCAAGGAGAGATAGCCTTCGGGAGCCTCAATATCAAACCAATTGAGAATGGCACCCTTTTCCTGCAGGCGGTAGGATTCATTAAAGGAATCCACCTTGCGGATGATGCTTTCATCTTTATACTCTCCCGCAACGGCCACCAGCTTGGTCTCTCCTGCGTTGGGAACATCAAAATAGAAGAAATGATCCTCCGCCGCTTTTTTGCCCAAGCTTTCGCCGTTGGCAAAAAGCTCCACCTCGGGCAGATTGGAATAAACGGTTACCTTGGTAACATCCTCCACCCGATCAATATACCGTTTGCCGCAGAGATGGACAAAGGGATCATCGGAAAGCCATGCCTTATAAGCATAGAAGGAATCCTTCTTATACTTACGGTCGAAGGTAATCAGACCTTTATGGTTCTGGCCGTTTTCGCCGCCTTCATTACGGGCATCAGCACCGAAATCAAACATATTCCAGACATGGGTTGCCCAGAGATACTTTCTGCTGAAGAACTGCTTGATCAGCTCCTCATGATAATAAGCCTGATATTCCTCGGTATAATCGCCCTGCATGGGCTCGGAGGTATGCCAATTAAGGGCCTCGCAACCGTATTCAGAGCAACCGATGGGGATATTGGGATGCATGGCATGGAACTTATCAAACCAAGGACCGTTCATATCGGTCTCGCCGCCGTACCAGCCAAAATAATGGTTATAGGAAACAACATCGGGGATCTGCAGATAGGGATCCTCCATCTTGCACATGGACACCGCCGCGATGGTTGTTTTGCGGGTGGGATCCATCTCATGGCAAAGCTCGTTGAGGATGCGATGGTTTTCCAGAAGGTCTTCATCGGAACCGCCGATGCTGATCTCATTGGAAAGCCCCCAGACAACGATGGAAGGATGATTATAGTTTTGAACGATCAGTTCCTTCATTTGGGAAATGGTATTCTCCCGGCCGGTGGCCATATGCTTGGAGATATAGGGGATCTCCGCCCAGATGATCAAGCCCCGCTCATCGCAGAGATCATAGAAATACTGATCGTGCTGATAATGAGCCAGGCGGATGGTGGTAGCTCCCATCTCGCAGATGAGATCCATATCCTCTTCATGATGCTCGGGCAAAAGAGCGTTGCCAAATCCCCAACGATCCTGATGGCGGGAAACGCCCCGCAGAGGATACTCCTCACCGTTTAAGATAAAGCCGCGATCCGCATCAATTTCAAAGGTACGGCAGCCGAAGCGGGCGGAAACCGCATCCAGAACAACGCCGTCTTCCAAGAGTTCCACCTTGGCGGTATAAAGATAGGGATCCTTCTTGCCGTTCCAAAGATGAACATTATTCAGAAGCAGAACCGCCTTTTGTTCGTCGGTTACCCCTTCGGTAACCAATTCACCCTCGGCATTGAGGATGCTGAATCTCAACCCCTGCCCCATCTTACTGTTGGAAACATAGGCTTCGATCTCCACCTTGGCATCGGCGCCCTCCACGATCGGAGTAACCTTCAGGCCGGGGCCGCCATAGTAGTCCAGATCAAAATGGGATTCGCTTACGCAGATCAGGTTCACATCCCGATAGATACCGCCATAGAAGGTAAAATCGGCCATCTGGGGATAAACGGTTTCGTTGGCCGCGTTATCAACGGAAATGGCCAGCAGGTTCATCCCATCCAAAGAATCGGTCAGATCCACTCTCCAGGTGGAATAACCGCCATGGTGGGTTGCCAATTTCTTGCCGTTGAGATAGACCTCGGCCGAAGAATTGGCGCCCTTGATCTCCAGATAATAGCGATCCGCCTCGGGCAGATCCATTTTATCGATGATCTTGGCATAGATGCAGGTGCCGCGGAAATAATCGTTATCGCCATCCTGCCCATCAATGGCATTCCAGGAATGGGGCAGGTTGACAAAATCCCACTCGGCAGGGATGGCCGCAGGAATTTCGGAAACGGCTTTGCCAAAGGCCCATTTACGGTTGAGGTTTAAAACTGTTCTCATTCTTTTTCTCCTTATGATTCATAGCCCGGCAGAACCTATGGTCTGCCGGGCATATGCTTATTCAGCAGATTTTCTTGCTTCTAATTCTTCGGTCATTTGGGTGAGGGTCTTCTTATCCAGGTTATAGATCAGACCCAGGCCGATAAACTGCATGATTGCAGAGAAGAGGAAGGTGCCCGCAACAAGATAACGCATCCGGACAGCAACCTCCCAGACCTGATTGCCTTCATTCTCGCCAACATAGCCGAGAGCCACCATAACAACCAGCACCAATGCGGGGCCAACGCCCTGCGCCAGCTTGCGGAAGAAGGAATGGAGGGAATAAACCGTACCCTCTTCCCGCTTGCCGGTCTTCCATTCATTATAATCAATAGCATCGCCCATCATCGCCCAGGATACAGTGGAATAGATCCCCATGCCCAAGGAAAAGACCAGCTGGCAAAGAACATAAAGCAAAAGATCCATCCCGGTATTATCGGGGGTAACAACAAACAGCCCTAAGCCCGCAATGATGGAGCAGATGGAGCCGAAAGTTGCCAACTCTTTTTTACCGTACTTAGCCACCATATTGCGGGCCAGCGGAGTAAAGACAACAATAGGAATCATGGCAAACAACTGAACGATACCGGAGATCTGCACATTCTTAAAATAAGATTGGAAGATAACGGTAACAGCCGTTGTTGCGCCCTGCATACCGATGAACATACCCATTGCCGCAACGGTTGCACCTACAGCCGGGCGGTTCTTCAGGAAATTGACCATTGCCTTCAAAACATTGAATTTCGGCGCTTCTTCATTCAGGGTAACATCCTGCTCCACGCGGATTTCAGTATTGCGGATCATAAACTGGAAGCAGATAAAGCCCAAAACGCCCATGATCAGCGCGGCAATGAATACCCGCTCACCGATCAGGTTATTATCCTTATCATAAATGATAAAGGGCAGAATAACCATCGGCAGCATATTGCCGAAGATGGAACCGATGGAACGCCAAGCAGAAAGAGATGCGCGATCCTTAACGTCATTGGAAATAAGGGAAAGGAGCGAGCCATAGGGAACGTTTGCAACGGTATAGAACGCATCCCAGACAACGTAGCCGGCAATAAAGATAATAAACTTTGCCCAAACAGGGGCATTGGGGAAAGGCAGGAAGCAGCAAGCTCCGCCAACAATCAAACCGATCGAGCCGGCCCAGATATAAGCCAAGAACTTATTGCGCTTATACTTACGTTTATCAGAATCGATCAGCGAGCCGATCAAAGGATCGTTGATGGCATCCCAAACCTGAACAATGATCAGCAGTAAGGCATACCAAAGATCCATCCCCATAAACTGGGTCCAGAAAATCGACATCGTTCCCTTGAGCGCAAAGCTCATGTTACAGCCAAGATCGCCGGCCGCATAAGCGATACTATCGCGAATGCCAAACTTACGATGGCCCTTTTCGTCTAAAATAACCTTTTTACCCATTTTAGCACATACCCTCCTGAATGTAAAATAATTTGGATAAAACTCTAATTTTAGTATAAATAAAATTTGGCCATCATCGTGAGGAATATTTCTTGTTTTTATTGTATTTTCTTCAGAATATCCTGCATTTTTTCTTGAAATAAAGAAAAATGTATACTATAATAATTAGTGTATTGGAAAATTTATGGATTTTTTTAACAAAAAAGGAGTGAATTACCCATGATCCTCGAAAGCGAACTTCAATTATTATGCGAAACCTTTCGAAAATGCCGCGTTGCGGCAAATGTCATTCACCCCGGAGAAACCATGGAAAAATTATTAGACGAGCGGTTCCGCATCCTCTTCGGCGGTGATCCCGATCAACCGGTAGATTGCTTTTTGGGTCAGATTCATCCCCAGGTCATCTATCGGATGTCCACCGCTCTGCGCATCCGCTATATCTTTTTGGAACTTTCCAAAGAGCCCCGCCAGGCAGTGCTGGCGCTTGGCCCTTATCTTTCCGCCGCGCCGAGCAGCCGCTTGCTCTTTGAGATCGGCGAAAAATTTCATATTTCCCCCAACCGCCAGCGGTTGCTGGAAAGCTTTTATGCAGGGATCCCGGTGATCCCCGATACCAGCCATCTCTTTGCCCTTTTGGATACCTTCGGCGAGCATTTATGGGGCAGTAATACCTTCAAGGTAGAGGATATCAACGAAAACTTCATGGCTGAACCCGCCCCCATGAAACATACCCCCGGCAGCAGCGAAGATCTTTTAATCAATATGAAGTTGATGGAAGAACGCTATGCCGCAGAAAACGAGCTGATGCGCGCAGTTTCCAAAGGGCAGATCCATAAAGGGGTTTATATCATGGAGGGTTTTTCGACCAATGGCTATGAAAAACGGCTGGATGATCCTCTGCGTAATTTAAAAAACTACAGCATTATCATGAATACCCTGCTCCGCAAGGCGGCCGAAAAGGGCGGTGTCCATCCCCTTTATCTCAACGATATCTCCTCCGCCTACGCCTCCAAGATCGAATCCACCCCATCCCTCAGCGCCATGCATGATCTGATGGTGGAAATGTTCCGCTCCTATTGCCTGCTGGTGCGCAAGCATACCATGAAAAACTATTCCTCCACCATCCAAAAGACCATTCTGCTGATCGATTCCGATCTTTCGGCCGATCTTTCCCTGAGCACCCTGGCCGAGGCGCAAAATGTCAGCCCCGGCTACCTTTCTACCTTATTTAAAAGAGAAACAGGCAAGACCCTCACCGAATATATCCAAAGCGAGCGGATGCATCTGGCCACCCATCTTTTGGAGACCACCGGCCTGCAGATCCAGACCGTTGCCCTTCATTGCGGCATCATGGACGTGCAGTATTTTTCCAAAATTTTCCGCAAATATATCGGAAAGACCCCCAAAGAATATCGGGAGTCTCTCAAATAATTTATTCATTGGCGTTAGCAAAAACTTTAGGGCTAACGCCATATTCCTGTTTAAAGGCGCGGTAGAACCCTGCATAATCCTTAAAACCGCATTTATAACAGACCTGACCTGCCGCCATCCCCGCCAAAAGCATCTGCTTGGCCTGAAGAAGGCGTTTGAGCATGATATAGCGATAAACGCTCACCCCTGTTTCTTGGCTGAAGGCGTGGGAAAGATAATATTTACTGATATAAAATCGATTGGCAAGCCCCTCTAAGGAGAGTTCTTCCCCGCTATGGGCATGAATATAAGAAAGAACCTGCTCCACCAGCTCAGAGCCCTGCTTTTGCCTTTGCTCCAAGGCGGGCGTTCCGGAGGCGATGCGATTAAGCTCCACCATAAACTGCAAAAAGATCCCCTGCGCGGCCAGCAAATTGCCCTGCTCCGAACCGTTATATTCCTTCACCAGGTCAAAAAGCCGCGCCGCGATGGAAGGATTGGCGGTTTCCGAAGGGCGGATCATATTGATGCGCCCCGAAGGATGGGCAGAAAAGCAGGCGGTGAGATCGATTCCTTGGGAAATCCCTTCCAAATAATCTTTATTGATCCATAAAACGATCCGTTCATACTGCCCCTCCGGGCGAACGACCGGTCGGTGCAGTTCCATCGGGCTGATCAAAAAAATATCCCCCGGCTCCAGAGCATAGAGGCTTCCCTCTACCCAATATTCCACCGCTCCGCCCAGCAAAAGATAGATTTCATAAAAATCATGGTGGTGAACCTCCACCCCTTCGGCTTTGGGCTCCCGATAGTGGAAAATTTCAAAATCCTCCCGCAACATGATCTGGCGGGGGTCAAAATGTTGAATTCTTGCTCCCATTTCGTTCACCTCCCCTTTATTTTACAGCAAGAATTGCAATATGTCAAGCAATCTAAGCAATCGATATTGCAAATATTTATGATATACTGTATTTATATTATAGAAAGGAAGCAAACTGTTATGTCCTCTTTTTTAAGTCATAATTTTCTGCTCACAACCCAAACAGCGCAAGCGCTTTATCATGAATATGCCGCAAAGATGCCCATCATCGATTATCATTGCCACGTTAGCCCCAAGGAGATGTTTGAGGATAAACATTTTGATAACATTACCCAGGTTTGGCTGGGCGGCGACCATTATAAATGGCGGTTGATGCGCTCCAACGGTGTGGAGGAATATTATATCACCGGTGGCGCACCCGATCGGGAAAAATTCCAAAAATTTGCCGAAATGCTCCCCAAGGCCATCGGCAACCCGATGTATCATTGGTGCCATCTGGAGCTGAAAAAATATTTCGGTTACGAGGGAATTCTCAACGGTGAGACTGCCGAGGAGGTTTGGAACCTTACCGCCAAGAAACTGCAAGAGGAAGGAATGGGCGTGCGGGGGCTGATCGCCCAAAGCAATGTCGTCTTCATCGGTACTACCGACGATCCCATTGATTCTTTGGAATATCACCGCCTATTGGCCCAAGATCCTTCCATGAAAACCACCGTTGCCCCTTCCTTCCGCCCCGATAAGGCGATGAATATTGATAAAGCGGGTTGGAAAGAATATATTGCCGCCCTCTCCAAGGCGGCCAATCAGAAGATCGAGACCATCGACGATCTGGAAAAAGCCTTAGCCGACCGCATCGCCTTCTTTGATGCCCATGGCTGCCGTTCCAGCGACCATGGCCTGGATCATACCCTCTATGCTCCCGCCACTCGCGATGAGCTCAACGCCATCATGCAAAAGGGATTTGCAGGGGAGGCGGTTACCGCCTTGGAAGCCGACCAACTCAAAACCGCGGTTTTGCTCTTTGTTGCCAAAGAGTATGCCAAGCTTGGCTGGGTAATGCAGCTGCATTATAACTGCCTGCGCAATAACAATACCGTTATGTTTGAAAAATTAGGGCCCGATACCGGCTTTGATTCCATCGGTCCCTATAACGGAAGCGAAGGGCTTTGCCGATTCCTCGATGCCCTTTACAAAGAAAACGCGCTCCCCCGCACCGTTCTTTATAGCCTGGATCCCAAGGATAATGAATTTATCGGCACTGTTTTGGGTTGCTTCCAAGGCCCTGAAGCGGCAGGTAAGATCCAGCACGGCAGCGCCTGGTGGTTCAACGACCATAAGCAGGGGATGCGGGATCAAATGATCAGCCTGGCCAATCTCGGCCTGCTGGGCAATTTCATCGGCATGCTGACCGACTCCCGTAGCTTTTTGAGTTATACCCGCCATGAATATTTCCGCCGCATTCTTTGCGGATTGATCGGCGAATGGGTGGAAGGCGGCGAATATCCCGCCGATATGGATACTCTCGGCAAAATGGTAGAAAACATTTGCTATTTCAATGCCAAAAATTATTTCGGCATCAAATAATAAAGGAGGTACTCCCCCTATGCAAATGACATTTCGCTGGTATGGCGAGGGCAACGATAAAATCACCCCCGCCCATATCAAACAAATCCCCGGTGTTTCAGGCTTAGTCTGGGCCTTGCACGATAAGATGCCCGGCGAGGTTTGGGAGATCGAGGAGATCGAAAAGGTTCAAAAGCAATTAGAACCCTATGGTTTCAATATGGATGTGGTGGAATCGGTCAATGTCCATGATGATATCAAGATCGGCCTGCCCACCCGCGATCAATATATTGAAAATTATAAGCAGACCATCCGCAACCTTTCCCAATTCGGCGTGAAGGTCATCTGCTATAACTTTATGCCCATCTTTGATTGGACAAGAAGCGATCTTTTCCATCCGGTGGGCGATGGTTCCACCGCCCTCTTTTATGAAAAAGGGATGATCCAGACCGATTATAACGCCATGGCGAAATATATTCTGGATTTCACCGAAAAATATAATATGACCTTCCCCGGCTGGGAGCCGGAGCGGATGAGCAAGCTGGATGAGCTTTTTAAAGCTTATGCAGATGTGGATCACGAAAAGCTTTGGGCGAACCTGAAATATTTTCTGGAGGCCATCATGCCCACCTGCCGCGAATGCGATATCAAAATGGCCATCCATATGGATGATCCCCCTTGGGACATCTTCGGCCTGCCCCGCCTGCTGATCAACGAGCAAAACATCGACCGCTTCTTAAAGATGGTGGACGATGAATATAACTGCCTCACCCTCTGCTCCGGTTCGCTGGGTGCCGATCCTTCCAATGATGTGGCCGCGATCATTCGCAAGCATTGCGATCGGATCGCATTTGCCCATATCCGCAACGTGAAGCATTTTGATAACGGTGATTTTTCCGAAGCCAGCCATCGGGATTGCGATGGAGATACCGGCATTTTGGAGATCATGCGCGCCTACCATGATTGCGGCTTCAAGGGCTATATCCGCCCCGACCACGGCCGCCATCTTTGGGATGAAGGTCCCGGCACCGTTCGCCCCGGCTACGGGCTTTACGATCGGGCGCTGGGTATTATGTATATGCTGGGTTGCTGGGATATGCTGGACCGCCTGAAAGGAGTTCAATAAGATGAATAAAAACGTTTTAAATACCGATCTTTCCGGCAAGGTTGCCGTTGTTACCGGCGCAGGCGGCATTCTTTGCAGCCATTTCGCGAAAGTTTTGGCGCGAGCAGGCGCAAAGGTTGCCCTTTTAGACCTCAATTATGAGGCCGCCGATGCCTATGCACAAGAAATCAATGCCGAAGGCGGGTGCGCCAAGGCCTATTCCTGCAACGTTCTCAATAAAGAGATCTGCTATGCAGTTGCCGATGAAGTTCAAAAGGAGCTCGGCCCCTGCGATATCCTGATCAACGGCGCAGGCGGTAATAACCCCAAAGCCACCACCGATAAGGAATATTATGAAGCGGGCGATATCGATGCCGATACCAAAAGCTTTTTCGATCTGGACGCAGATGGCGTTGGTTTTGTTTTCAACCTGAACTTCCTGGGGACCTTGATCCCAACGCAGGCCTTTGCCCGCCAGATGCTGGGCAGAAGCGGGTGCAGCATTCTCAACATCTCTTCCATGAATGCCTATACCCCCCTCACCAAGATCCCCGCCTATTCCGGCGCGAAAGCCGCCATCTCCAATTTCACCCAATGGTTGGCGGTGCATTTCTCCCGCGAGGGCATTCGCGTTAACGCCATTGCCCCCGGATTTTTCTCCACCAAGCAGAATGCCAAGCTGCTCTGGAATGAGGATGGTTCTCCCACCGCCCGCACCGGCAAGATCCTTGCCGCCACCCCCATGGGCCGGTTCGGTGAGACCGAAGAATTGGAAGGGGGACTCCTCTTCCTAATCAATAATGAGGCCGCCGGCTTCATTACCGGCGTTGTCTTGCCGATTGATGGCGGGTTCTCTGCCTATTCCGGCGTTTAATATTTTAAAAGGAGATTGGAAAAATGGAAAAATTTATCCCTGTTGTTGTTATTAAAGAGCTTTCCGAAACCGATAAGATTCTCAAGGCGCTCAAAAACAACGGCATCAATACCGCGGAGATCACCTTCCGCACCGCCTGCGCCGCCGAGGCGATCGAATATGCCTGCAAGCATTACCCCGATATGAGCATCGGCGCAGGTACCGTTATCAACGCGGAGCAATGCGAGGCCGCTCTGGCCGCCGGCGCGCAGTTTATCGTTTCCCCCGGCCTTTCGGTTGCGGTTGCCAAGATCTGCAACGAGCGCAGCATCCCCTATTATCCCGGTTGCGTTACCCCCACCGAGATTATGCAGGCGCTGGAGCTGGGCATCACCACCGTTAAGTTCTTCCCCGCCAACGTTTATGGCGGGCTGAAGGCCTTGAAGGCGCTGGCCGCCCCCTTCCCCCAAATCAAGTTTATTCCCACCGGCGGTGTTGACCGCAGCAATATTGATGAATTTTTGGCCTTTGATAAGATTGCGGCCATCGGCGGCAGTTTCTTTGTTAAAGAATCCTTAGAAAAAATGGAGGGTTAATCCTATGAGCAGAATTGTTACTTTCGGCGAAATCATGCTTCGCCTTGCCCCCAACGGGTATTATCGTTTTTTCCAGAATGATCAGATGCAGGCCACCTTCGGCGGCGGCGAGGCCAATGTTGCGGTATCCCTTGCCAACTACGGCATGGATAGCGTTTATGTTACCAAGCTTCCCAAGCACGCCATCGGCCAGGCCGCCATCAACTCTCTGCGGTATTTCGGCGTGGATACTTCCAAGATCGTTCGCGGCGGGGATCGCGTTGGCATCTATTTCCTGGAGAAGGGCGCTTCTCAGCGCGGTTCGGTCTGCATCTATGACCGCGCCCATTCCGCCATCCAAGAGGCATCCGCTTCCGATTTCGATTGGGATTCCATCTTTGAAGGTGCTGATTGGTTCCATTTCACCGGTATTACCCCCGCCTTGGGCGCAAACGTTGTTGAGATCTGCCGCGAGGCCTGCATCGCCGCCAAGAAAAAGGGCGTGAAGATCTCCTGCGACCTCAACTATCGCGGCAAGCTCTGGACCCGCGAGGAGGCAAGAGCGGCTATGACCGACCTTTGCCAATATGTTGACGTCTGCATCTCCAACGAAGAGGATGCCAAGGATGTTTTCGGTATTGAGGCCGAAGATACCGATATCTACGGCGGTAAGCTTAACCATGAAGGTTATAAATCGGTTGCCAAACAGCTGATGGATAAATTTGGTTTTGAGAAGGTTGCCATCACCCTGCGCACCTCCATCTCCGCCAGCGATAACGATTGGGCGGGTATGCTCTACGATGGCGAAAACTATTGCTTCTCCAAGAGCTATCACCTGCGGATCGTGGACCGCGTTGGCGGCGGCGATTCCTTTGGCGGCGGCCTGATCTATGCTCTGCTCAACGGCAAGAGCACCCAGGACGCCATCGAATTTGCGGTTGCCGCCTCTGCGCTGAAGCATAGCGTTGAGGGCGATTATAACCGCGTTGGCGTTGCCGAGATCGAAAAACTCGCCGGCGGCGATGGCTCCGGCCGCGTCCAGCGCTGATTCCTTTCAAATAAAAAGATTGCCCCTGCGGCCATTGGCCGCAGGGGCATAATAATAGCCCGCCTCCAAAGAGGCGGGCTTTATCTTTAGAATAAGATGATAATAAACTGGGAGATCAGAACGACTGCGATCAACGCAATGGGATAGGTTGCCGCATAGGCTGCCGCAACATCCTCGGTTCCTGCAGTTCCGATCAGGGTGCCCAGCGCGGGGGTGCTGGTCATACCGCCGGTGAGAGAGCCCAGGTTATTAAGCAAGCTCAATTTCAGAACATACTTAGCAAAAAGATAACCAATGATCATGGGTACGATGGTCATGATCGCACCATAAACGAAATACATTCCGTTGAAATTGGCAACAAACTCGGCGCCGCCGGGAATACCTGCACCCACCAGGAAAAGCACCAACCCCAACTCGCGGAAGAGCTTCAAAAGGCTATCCTTGGGCATCAAGCTCAATTTGCCGATGCGGCCAAAATGACCCAGCAAAAGAGATACCAGCAAACAACCGCCGGTGGTGGTCAAAGAGAAGCAAGTGCCATCCAAGCCTGCCGCGCTCATGGGGATCTTGATCTTGCCGATCACAGTACCCAAAATGGCTGCCAGGGAGAAGACCGCGATGCCCATATGATCCAATTCAAAGAGGCTTAAAACCTTTTTCTTTTCGGTTTCTTTCACTTTGATGGCGATCTTTGCCCGCTCTTCTTCCATATTCGCTTTGGTAATCTTAGGAATGAGCTGAACGAACAAAACAACACCGACAACGCCGAAGATATAGGCAATACCATGGCCCACCGAAACCAGGCCCTGCAGCTCGGGAGCAACAGTGGCTTTGGCCGCGGAGAATGCGGGGGTAGAGGTCAGAGAGCCGGAGAGCAGGCCAACGATCATGGCAACAAACCCATCAATATCCTTAATGGTATCGGCACCAAAACCAAAGACATTCTTGCCCAGCAAGATGCAGCCGACTGCGGCCAATCCGCCCGCAAGGATGATCACCAGGCCCAGCAAAACATAGCTTTTAAAGTTCTTTTTCATATTTGCAAAGAACTTCGGGCCGGCAATAAAACCAACGCTGGTAACAAAGAGGATCAAACCAAAACTTTCGATGATGGAAAGCCAGCTTTCCTCAAATTCAACCGGCTTTGCCGCGCCCAAAACATCGGTCATAAAATTACTGCAGAACAGCGCGCCAAACAGCAGAGCGATGATAAAAACACCTGCATCGCCCAAGGAAACACCCTTAATGGTGATCCGCCCCAAGGCATAACCGACAACTAAAATCGCAAACACACAAAATAAGAAGAAGGAAATCCCGGTAACGGGAATTACTCCGCCAAATAAATTCATTTGATTTGCACTCCTTTAAATTACTTGCCGGACTTACGGGTGTAGTTCGGTAACAGTTTGGGAGAAACAGCGGCGGTTTCGATGCCTGCCGCGGCGATCTCCTTTTCAAAAGCTTCCACATGCTTGAGGGTGAGGGCGCCAACCTTGGTATCCTTTGCGGCTTTGGCTGCATTGATACCCGCATTGCGGCCGAAAACAATGATATCCAAGAGGGAGTTGCCCATCAGGCGGTTCTTACCATGGATACCGCCGACAGCCTCACCTGCAACAAAGAGATTTTCGATATTAGTAGTCATACCGTTGACATCGATATCCAAGCCACCGTTCTGATAATGAAGAGTGGGATAAACAAGGATGGGCTCCTTGCGGATATCAATCCCGTATTTCTCAAACATCCGCATCATGGCGGGGATCCGCTTTTCGATGGTACCTTCCCCACCGATCGCTTCGATCATCGGGGTATCCAGCCAAACAGCCTTGCCATTATTGGTTTCCAAACCGTTATCCCGATCGCTGCACTCGCGGATGATGGAGGCGGCGGTAACGTCGCGGGTCTCCAAGGGATGCATGAAAACTTCGCCGTTTTTATTCACCAGCTTTGCACCCAGAGAGCGAACCTTCTCGGTAACCAGCGCGCCGAAGATCTGCTCGGGATGGGCGGTTCCGGTGGGGTGATACTGCAGGGTCTCAGCATAGAGCAGCTTGGCACCTGCGCGATAGCCCAGAACCAGACCGTCGGCGGTTGCGCCGTAATGGTTGGAGGTGGGGAAACCTTGATAATGCATCCGACCTGCACCGCCGGTGGCGATAACGACGGTCTTTGCTTTGGCAACCAGCAGTTCTTTGGTTTCCATATTCATCAAAACCGCGCCTGCGGCCTTGCCGTTTTCATCCAGGATCAGCTCGATGGCGGCGGTGAAATCAACAACGGGGATCCCGCGGTTGAGAACCTCATCCCGCAGGGTGCGCATGATCTCCGCGCCGGAATAATCCTTTGCAGCGTGCATACGCTTGCGAGAGGTGCCGCCACCATGAGTTGTTACCATAGTGCCATCGGCATCCTTATCAAATTCCACACCCAAGTTGGAAAGCCATTGGATAGCTTCGGGTGCATCGCAGACCAATTTTGCCAAAAGCTCTCTCTTGGCAGCGAAATGGCCGCCGCCGAAAGCATCAACAAAGTGGATGGCGGGAGAATCATTGGGCTTATCAGCCGCCTGAATGCCGCCTTCCGCCATCATGGTATTGGCATCGCCCATCCGCAGCTTGGTAACGATCATAACATCAGAACCTGCCTCATGGGCTTCGATGGCCGCGGAAGTACCGGCACCGCCACCGCCGATGATCAAAACATCGGTCTCATAATCGGGAGAGGAAAGATCGATATCCTTTGCGGCAATGCGGCTATGGGCCTGCAGCATTTCTGCCAGCTCATGGGGAACCTTATCGCCCTTATTGGGGCCGATCTGCAGAACCGAAAATTCGCTAGCCTTATAGTCGGGATGGTAGGCCGCCAGAAGCTCTTCCTTCTGCTTTGCGGTCATACGCTCGGGCTCCATGGCAATATTCTTGGCTCTTGCCGCCTCAACGGCCGCCAAGGATTGCTGAAACTTTTCAGAATACATATCGCTTTCCTCCTTACTTTTCAATCTCGCGGGTATTATAGAGCTCTTTAAGCTCTTCCACCGGCTTTTGCATCAGGGCCTCGATCAGGTCGTTGAAATCGCCGTTGCGGATTTCCTTAACGCGATCTTCCAGATGGCCGCAACCGGGAGCAAGATACTTGCCGTTGATGCGGCGGGCCAGCATGGCAACCTGAGGATGGGAGATCCCCGCAGGGCAACGGGAGGAGCAAACACCGCACATCACGCAATCGAAGGACTCCTCGGCGCACTTTTCAAAATCGCCGCGCTGGGCATAGGCGATATACTGCATAACGTTTAAGCCCTGAGTACAGCTCTTGGTGCAGGCGTTGCAACCAACGCAAGCATAGATTTCGGGATAAAGCTGCATCATCACCGATTCATTCACAGGGATTTCATTGATATCATAAACCTGCTTCACCAAGGGGAAGAAGGGCAGGGTGGCGATGTACATATTATCCTGCACCGTTGTCTGGCAGGCAAGGCAAGCCTTAAGCTCGTTATCGCCCTTAATACGGTAGATGGTGGCGCAGGCGCCGCAAAAACCGTTTCTGCAACCGCAACCGCGCACCAGCTGATAGCCGGCATATTCCATGGCGGTCATAATCGTTAGATTTTCGGGAACTTCATATTTCTTCCCGAAAAGGAAAATATTAACCATTTTTTCCATCATTTCATTCTCCTTAATATTCATCCGGAAGTTCATCCAGCTCATCGAAGCGGAAGACCGGGCCATCTTTGCAGACATATTTGGAACCAACGTTGCAACGGCCGCACTTACCAACGCCGCACTTCATGCGAAGCTCCAAGGTGGTATAAACCTGGGTCTTTTCAAAGCCCAGGGCACGCAAGCCGTCTAAGGTAAACTTGATCATGATCGGAGGACCGCAAAGAACTGCGATCTTATCGGTATCAAAACCAAGCTCCTTCACATAGTTGGGAACAAACCCAACATGCCCATCCCATCCTTCCTGGGGATTATCGATGGTGAGATGAACGTCCACATTGGTATCTTTGGTCCATTCCTCGATGATCTCCTGATAATCCAGGAGGTCATCCTTACTGCGGGAACCATAGACAATATCGATCTTGCCGTAGCGATCGCGATAATGGCGGCAATAATTGATAACCGAGCGCAGAGGCGCAAGACCGACACCACCGGCGATAAACAGCATATTCTTACCCGCGAAAACATCATCAACAGGGAAAGGATTGCCATAAGGCCCGCGGATGGTGATCTGCTGGCCGACCTCGGCCTGATGCAACCACTCGGTAACGCAACCGCACTTTTTGATGGAAAATTCCATATATTCCTCGTTGGTCGGCGAGGAGGTGATGGAAAACATTGCCTCTCCAACACCCGGAACCGAAAGCATGGCGCATTGGCCGGGGCGGTGGTCGAAAGCCTTCTTCCCGTCGGTAGTAACAACGCGGAAGGTTTTGATATCGGGGGTATCGATCCGAACATCGGTGATAACGCCGATCTTAGGAATCAATGTTTCGGGATGATTATTCACTTGCTTTCCCTCCGATCTCTTTCATAACTTTAACAATATTCATGGAAATGGGGCAGCGAGCCAAGCAACGGCCGCAACCAACGCAGCTAAACAATCCATTATTGTTTTCGGGATAATAAACCAGCTTATGCATAAACCGCTGGCGGAACCGCTCCTTTTGAGTAAGGCGGTTATTACCATGGGCCATGCGGGTAAACTCGGAATACATGCAGGAATCCCAGCACCGATAGCGGATGACGCCCTTGCCGGTATTGAAATCCTTGATATCATAGCACTGGCAGGTGGGGCAGACAAAGGTGCAGGTGCCGCAACCAAGGCAGGTTTGGGAAAGTTCTTCCCATGCGGGATGATTGAAAAGTTCCATCGTCTTTCCGCCGCCGAAGCCTTCAAGGCTCAGGTCTGCCAAGGGCAATTTCTTCATAATGGAAGCGATCTTTTCCTTTTGATCTGCGACCTGCTCTTCCCCGCACTCTTCGGTCAAGCCCTCGATGGCCTTCAAAAGAGCCTCACCCTTAGGGGTGTTGGCCTGCCAGAAAAGCTCGCTTTCGGTCTTCCAGGTGGTAATATCACCGGCAGGCGCGGCGGCATCGATCCCGAAAGTTCCGCAAAAGCAGGTTTCGGAAGGTCTGGTGCAGGCGGTGGAGATAATGATGCCATGCTCCCGGCGGGAGGCATAGAAGCTATCCATCGGCTCGGTTAAAAATACATTATCTAAAATATCAAAGCTCTTAACATCGCAGGCGCGAACACCGAAGACAACAAAATCTTCCTGCGCATCCCGCACATCCTCGACCTCGATATTCTTGCCCTCCATTTTAAACTTCATCAGATCCTCGGTCTGGGGAAAGAAAAAGTCCTTGGGGCTCCGAACGGTATTGAGGGCGTTGCTCCACTGCATTCCCTCTTCCCATTTGGTATAGGCGGCCTTGCCGTCGGTCCCGTCGACCGGCAGATATAACGCCGCGTTTTCAGCGATTGCCGCAAAAATGGCGGGCAAACGATCCAAAGAACATTTACGCATCGGAATCCCTCCTATCAAAAACCTCGCCGGGCTCCAAATCCTCAGTAGTATAGTCCACCAAGGGGGCTCTGGACCCTACCTCTGCGCCGGCCTGATATTCGCCGTAGCATTCGTTCATCTCTTTGATGAACTTGCGGTTGAGCAGATGGAGAGGGATATTTTGAGGGCAAACGCGGGAGCATTCGCCGCAATCGGTGCAACGACCGGCAACATGGAATGCCCGAATGATATGAAACATCTTTTCCTCAAAGCTATTGGCAGGGGATTTATTTTCCACCCCGGATTCGGGGTTATTGAAAACACACTTTTCGCAGGTGCAGGCAGGGCAAGCATCGCGGCAGGCGTTGCAACGGATGCAGCGGGAAAGCTCATTCTGCCAGAAGGCGAACCGCTCATCGGGGGTCATGGCCTCCAAGCGCTCCACCTCATCGAAGCGGGCGGAATCCAAAACTTCGCCCTCCTCGCCCATCAGCTCATCATAAGCAACATGCTTTTTGCTCTTGCAGTTGATGCACCGCTCGGCCAAAACCGAAGCAAAATCCACCATGATGGGGGCATCTTCATAGATGGTCTGCACAGCAAGCTGCTCTCCGCACTCGATGGCAGAGATACCCTCGCCGCAGATGGCCTTTACCTTTTCGATATCCGCCATGCCTTCGCAGGGGATACCAACAGCATAGACCTTTTCCCGATCAAAGCGATGCTCGGTCAAAAGCTGATTAAAACTATAAGTATCGCAGGGCTTCAAAAAGACCAACATCTTCCCCTCGCATTTGCGGCTTTTGCCGACCAAGTATTTGGAGAAATTCGCGCCGCAGAAATCATTCCAAACGAAGTTTTCCTTCAGGTCTTCTTCATCTTTAAAAAGATAAGGGGTGATATCATAATCAAATTCGCCCTTTTTCCAACCCAGAACGCAGGAAACGGTGCCCTCGGCCAGCAGAGAAACTGCTTTATCAATCAATTCATTACGCTTTATCGTTTGCATCGCAGATCCTCCAATCTCTTATTCTCGCCCAGGGCGGTTACTTTCTCAACAAAATCGTTCATGGTGGCAGCAAACTTTGCGCCTTCCGCGGCCGATACCCATTCCACACGGGTACGCTCCCGCTCAATGCCGAGGAAATCCAGCATCGAAAAGAGCATGGCCATGCGGCGGCGGGTGAAATAGTTGCCGGAAGTATAATGGCAATCGCCGGGATGGCAACCGCAGAGGATCACCCCATCCGCGCCCCGCTGAAATGCGCGCAGGATAAACATGGGATTTACCCGGCAGGAGCAGGGAACGCGGATGATCTTGACCTCGGCGGGATAATTGAGGCGGTTATTGCCCGCCAGATCCGCGCCGGCATAAGAACACCAGTTGCAGCAAAATGCAACAATCAAAGGCTTATATTCTTTTACTTGCATATCGCATCTACCTCCGCCATAATTTGATTGTTCATAAATCCGCGCAGATCCATCGCACCGGAGGGGCAGGTAACGGTGCAGCAACCGCAACCCTGGCATACTGCGGGATTGACGACCGCCACGCGCCGAATCGCCGTTGACCGGTCGGGCATGCGGAATTCTTTCTCTTCATAAGTGATCGCGCCATAGGGGCAGACCTTCTCGCAAGAGGAGCAACCGTTACACATCAGCTCATCGGAATGAGCAACGCAGGGGTTGCCGGTCAGCTTATCCTTGGCCAGCAGACCGATGACCTTGGAGGCCGCCGCACCCGCCTGGGATACGGTTTCAGGGATATCCTTGGGGCCTTGGCAGGCGCCGGAGAGGAATACACCCGCGGTGGGGCTCTCCACAGGGCGAAGCTTGGGATGAGCTTCGGTGAAGAAATCGTTGGTATCCATGCTGGCAGTCAGCATCGTTGCCAAGGGGCGGGCGGATTTATCGGGCTCGATGGCCGCCGCCAAAACAACCAGATCGGCATCGATATGGAGCTGCTTATTGGTAAGCAGGTCGGAGGCCTGCACCTTCAGCTTATCCCCTTCGGGGACTACCTTACCGACCATACCTTTAATATAGCGAACGCCGTATTCTTCCACTGCGCGACGATAAAATTCATCAAAATTCTTACCGGGGGTACGAACGTCGATATAGAAAACGTATACTTCCGTATCGGGATACTTATCGCGGGTAAGCATGGCGTGCTTCGCGGTATACATACAGCAGATCTTGGAGCAATACTCCTTTCCTTTTTCGGCGCAAGCAGCGCAACGGGAGCCCACGCACTGAACAAAGACGATCTTATGAGGATGCTTGCCATCGGAGGGGCGGAGCAATTTACCGGCAGTCGGGCCGGCGGCATTGGTCAGCCGCTCAAATTCCAAAGAAGTGATCACGTCCTTGGACTGATTATAGGCAAACTCATCAAACTGATCCATACTGATGGGGTTGAAGCCGGTGGCAACAACGATCGCACCGTATTTTTCTTCAATATATTCATCCTTCTGGGTATAATCGATCGCACCCGCGGTGCAAACCTTTGCGCAAAGGCCGCACTTGCCGTTTTTCAGCATATTGCAGGCATTGGGATCGATGGTTGCCACCTTGGGAACAGCCTGGGCGAAGGGAATATAGATGGCCTTGCGGTTATCCATGCCCAAGTTAAATTCATTGGGCACCTTCTTCATGGGGCACTTATCTACGCAAGCGCCGCAACCGGTGCAGACATCTTCCTTCACATAGCGGGCATTCTTTTTGATGGTAACCTCAAAGTTGCCAACAAACCCTTTTACCTCGGTAACCTCGCTATAGGAAAAGATGCGAACCTTTTCGTTTTGGGCCACATCCACCATCTTAGGAGTAAGGATACATGCCGCGCAGTCGAGAGTGGGGAAGGTTTTATCCAGCTGAGCCATCTTACCGCCGATGGTAGGCTTCTTTTCGACAATATCAACTTCAAAGCCCGCATCGGCAATATCCAACGCGGTTTGAATACCGGCAATACCGCCGCCGATCACCAACGCACGCTTGGTAACGGGGGATTCACCGGGAGTGAGGGGGGCATTGAGGTGGACCTTGGCCACCGCCGCCTTACCCAAAATAATTGCCTTTTCGGTTCCGATGGGCATCTCCTTATGCACCCAAGAGCATTGCTCGCGGATATTGGCAATCTCTACCATATAAGGGTTGATGCCTGCCGCCGCCGCAGTTTTGCGGAAGGTGGCCTCATGCATACGGGGGGAGCAGGAGCAGACAACGATGCCGGTGAGACCATGCTCTTTTACCGCATCCTTAATCAGATCCTGACCCGCCTGGGAACACATATACTGATAATCGGTGGAAAAGACAACACCGGGTTCCTTCTTCAATGCTTCGGCAACCGCCTGAACGTCAACAGTCCCGGCAATATTGCTTCCGCACCAACATACAAAAACGCCAATTCTTTGCATCTGCCTTCTCCTCCTTACTTTGCGTATTTTCTAAAGGCGCTGACCAGCGCCTGCTGGGGAATCTCATCGTCTAATAAGGCGGGAACATCCTGCGCCTTCAGCCGATTACCATTCTGCTGCCGAATCACCGCCAGCCGCACCGCCTCCACCAATTTGGCGGGCTCCACTCCGCGGGGGCAACGCTCCACGCAGGCAAAGCAGGTGAGGCAACGGTAAAGGGATTCCGATTTCATCAAAGGCTCGATATCTCCGTTTTTAACCATGCTGACAAACTGATGAGGATGATATTCCATCTCATCATAAGCAGGGCAGGAAGCGGAGCATTTGCCGCAAGCCATACATTTTTTGGGATCGACTCCGCTGATGCGGATCAATTCTTCCTGAAGATACGGATTATTCATTGGTATCCTCCTTCACCCCGAGGGCTTCCGCCAAAAGCTCGGTAAAATAAACAACAGGGATATCTGCACCATTCTTCACCAGATTATACCGGCAAAGAGGGCAGGCGGTGATGATCATCTCCGCACCCGCGGCCTTGGCATTTTCGACAACCGCGTTGCTGTTTTTCTTCGCAAGGGCGGGGCTTTCCGCCAGGATATAGCCACCGCAACATTCGTTACGGTTGGCATAGATCACCGGCTCTGCGCCCATCGCGCGAATCATATCCTCCATAATAGAAGGATTTTCGGGATCATCCATCTTCATAACGCTGCCGGGGCGCAAAAGCAGGCAGCCATAATAAGCCGCGATTTTTTTGCCCTTCAGGGGGTTGACCACCTTTTCCTTCAAAGCGTCAAAGCCGATAACATCCCGCAGCAGTTCCAGATAATGATAGATCTCTGTCTCGCCGTTATAAGGAACTTCTTCCGCCATATAGCGGTTGACCTTATCGGCAAATTCCTTATCGGTCTGCATTGCATAGTTGGTCTGCTTAACAACGTTATGGCAAGCAGAACAAACCGTTACCAAGGGCTGCTCCTTTTCCTTCGCCGCTTTTAAAATACGGACCGAGGAAAGCTTGGTGGCAACCTCATCTCTTGCGGTGGTAAAAACGCCGCCGCAACATTGCCAATTTTCAATTTCTTCCAATGTTACACCCAAAACCTCAGCAGAGCGGCGGGCATATTCATCCAGCGCCTTAGCCTTATTCTTCAGGGTGCAACCGGGGAAATAACTTACCTTCATAAAAGGACCTCCCAATCAAACCATCTCTTCCGGATGGAACACTTCATCAAATTTCTCTTCGGTCAAAAAGCCCAGCGCAACGCAGGCTTCCTTCAGCGAGATATTATCCTTATAGGCCTTCTTGGCGGTCTTGGCCGCATTTTCATAGCCGATATAGGGGTTGAGAGCCGTTACCAGCATCAAGGAGTTATGCAGGTTATGATGCATCTTTTCCTTATTGGCGGTAATACCGACTGCGCAATTCTTATTGAAAGATACCATTGCCTCGGCCAGCAATCTTGCCGATTGCAGGAAGTTATAAACGCAAACGGGCATAAATACATTCAATTCAAAATTGCCCTGGGATGCGGCCATACCAACAGCAACATCGTTGCCCATAACCTGAACGGCAACCATGGTAACCGCCTCGCATTGAGTGGGGTTCACCTTACCGGGCATGATGGAGGAACCGGGCTCATTTTCGGGGATGAAGATCTCGCCCAGACCGTCGCGGGGGCCGGAGGCCAGCCAGCGGATATCGTTGGCGATCTTCATCATATCGCAAGCCATCGCCTTGATAGCGCCATGGGCAAATACCAGCTCATCCTTGGAGGTGAGGGCGTGGAATTTATTGGAAGCGGTGCGGAAGGGCTTACCGGTGAGCAGCCCGACCTGCTCGGCCACCTGCTCGGAAAATCCGGCGGGAGCGTTCAGCCCGGTGCCGACAGCGGTGCCGCCCAGCGCCAGCTCATAAAGCGGCTCAATAGAGCGGCGAACAAGCTCCACATCCTTTTCCAGGCTGGAGCGCCAACCGCTGATCTCCTGGCTGAACTTGATGGGAGTTGCATCCTGCAGATGGGTTCTGCCGCTCTTAACGATCCCTTCGTTTTCCTCCTCCAACCGCTTGAAGGTGGCGATCAGCTCCTCGGCGGCAGGGATCAGCTTTTCCTCCAGAGCCAGCACCGCCGCGATATGCATGGCGGTGGGGAACGTATCATTGGAGGATTGGCTCATATTTACATCATCGTTGGGATGAAGCAATTTTTTACCGAGGATCTGATTTCCCCGATTGGCAATGACCTCGTTGGTATTCATATTGGACTGGGTGCCCGAGCCGGTCTGCCAGACCACCAAGGGGAAATGATCGTTGAGCGATCCTGCAATCACCTCATCGCAAGCCGCTTTGATGGCCGAAAGCTTCTCTTCGGTCATCTTTTCGGGGCGCAGACCGTGGTTGGTGATGGCGGCCGCCTTTTTCAAAATACCAAAAGCGTGAATGATTTCGCGGGGCATGGTTTCGATGCCCACGCCGATCTCAAAGTTTTCGTGGCTTCTCTGGGTTTGCGCCGCCCACAAACGGTCGGCAGGGACCTTAACTTCACCCATAGAATCATGTTCAATACGGTAATCCATTGCTTTTCATCCTTTCGAAATGGTTTATTTTAGAATTTCAGACCGCTGATAACCTCTTTCAGGCTATCGGCACTTTTATGCAAAGCGGCAACTTCTTCTTCATTCAGGGGCAAAAGCACCTTGCTATGGGCGCCTTTATTGCCAACGACGTTTAAAACGCTCAGGCAGACATCCTCGATGCCATACTCTCCATGGAGCATGGTGGAAACGGTCATGGTGGTATCCACACCGCTCAGAAGGCACTTGCAGATATGGCTGACCGACATGGAAACGGCATAGAAGGTCGCGCCCTTCCGCTGGATAACATGGGCGCCCGACTTACGGACATATTCTTCCAATTCCTCTTTATTCAGCTCGGGATGGAGCATATTGGTCTGGACCGCGTGGCAATAATCATCGATGGGCACATTGGAGATATTGGCCACCGACCAGGGTACAAAAGAGGAATCCCCATGCTCACCCAAAACATAGGCGTGAACATTGCGCTGATTGATGCCGTAATACTCCGAAACGCGGGAACGCAGGCGGGAGGTATCCAGCAGCGTACCCGAACCAATCACGCGGTTTTCGGGCAGACCGGAGAATTTGCAGAAGGCATAGGTCATGATGTCCACCGGGTTGCTGACGATGATATATGTAGCGCCGGGGGCATAGCGCAGGATCTCCTTGGTTACGCCCTTCAAAATATCAACGTTGGTCTGGGCCAGATCCAGGCGGGATTGCCCTGCCTTGCGGGGCAGACCGCAGGTGATAACAACGATATTGGAGCCGATGGCATCTTCATAGGTCCCGGCATAGACCGAGCAAGGATTGCTGAAGGGCGTTCCTTGGCGGATATCCATCGATTCGCCTTTCGCCTTTTCGCCGTTGATATCGATCATAACGATCTCCGAGGCTGACCCATTGATAGCCAGGGTATAGGCGATGGTCGATCCAACGCTTCCGGTTCCGATGACGGTGATTTTGTTCATGTTTTTCCTCGTTTCTTTCCTTGCGGAGTTTTATTAATAATAATTTAAATATTACCGGGCTAATTCTACCATAAAAAACCGCATATTTCAACTATTATCGATCATTCTGAGCCATATTTTTTATGATTTGATCCAAAATAATAAAAAATCCGCTGTTTTTCCCTTTATCGGGCTCTTGACATGCCGAATCCATTTTATTATAATACAAGCGTCGAGATCTGTAAAATATATGTTTGTCATCATATCCATATCATTTTGATATGGCAAAACGGAGAAAAATCATGAACACAAACTATAACCATTACCGCATATTTTACTATGTTGCCAAATACGGCAACTTCACCCAGGCGGCAGACTTTCTGATGAACAGCCAATCCAACATCACCCGCACCATCAAGCAGATGGAAAACGATCTGGGTTGCACCCTCTTCGTTCGCTCCAACCGCGGGGTTCAGCTCACTCCCGAAGGGGAAAAATTATATAGCTACATCCGCGTTGCCATCGAGCAAATTCAGGCGGGCGAGGAAGAGCTGAGCACCGAAAAAGGAATGCAGGGCGGCACCGTTTCCATCGGCACCAGCGGGGTGGCTTTGCGCTGCTTTTTGTTGCCGGTGCTAAAGGAATTTCGCAGGCGGTATCCCAAGATCCATCTGCGCATCTCCAACCATTCCACCCCCCAAGCCATCGCCGCCCTCAAGAGCGGCGCGGTGGAATTGGCGCTGGTCACCACCCCCTTGGGTAATACCAAATCCTTGAAGAGCCGCCATGTTAAGAAGATCCAGACCATCGCTGTTTGCGGCACCGCCTTTGCGGATCTGGCCCAAAAGCCCATCTCCCTGCAAAAGCTTTCGGAATACCCCATCGTTTCCTTAGGCCCCCATACCGCAAACCATGATCTTTATACCAAGTGGTTTATGAAGCACAACCTGCAATTTTCCCCCGAGATCGAGGCCTATACCTCCGACCAAGTCCTCCCCTTTGTCCGCAATAATCTGGGGATCGGCTTTGTTCCAAAAGAGTTTTTAGAGGAGGAAAAAAGCGAAGCCCTGATCCCCCTCAAGCTCAAAGAAACCATTCCCTCCCGCTCTGTCTGCTTTTTAAAGCGCACCGATCAGACCCTCTCCATCGCCGCCAAAGAGCTGGAGCGTATGATCCTCGCCGCCTCCGAATCCGAATAAAAAAACAGCCGCACTTTCGTGCGGCTGTTTATATTTTATCGTTTGTTGCCTAAATAGAAGATGGCCAAAACGCCTGCGCCGGCATGGGCGCCGATCACCGGGCCCACATACCCGATGGTGATCTCCCCAACATGGGGTTTCCCCCGCAGCAAGGAGGCCAGATATTCCGCCTCCTCGATGCAATCGCCATGGCTGATAAAGATGGGCTGATCCTGGGGCAGCATATCCTCCAAGACCTTTTCGGCCAGGCGCTGGATGGATGCCTTACGGCCGCGGGCCTTTTCCATATTGATCAGATGCCCCTCATCGTCTACATGGAGAACGGGCTTGATGCTCAAAAGGGTGCCGACCATCGCGGTGGTGGCGGAAACGCGGCCGCCCCGCTTCAAATGATTGAGGTCGTCGACGGTGAACCAATGGGCAAGATTGAGGCGATTTTGCTCCACAAATTCCTTCACCTCTTCGATGGTCTTGCCGGCGCGCTTTTGCATCACCGCATAATAGACCAAAAGCCCCTGACCCAAGGACGCGCAGAGGGTATCGGCGCAAAGGATCTTACTCTCGGGATAGGCCTCTTTTAATTCTTCCGCCGCCAGCGCACCCACTTGATAAGTACCGCTCAAGCCGGAGGAAAAGCCCAGATAAAGAACATCCTTGCCTTCCTTTAAAATAGCCTCCATGGCCTCCTTAAAGGTATCCAGATTGATGGCCGAGGTCTTGCCGGTATTCCCCGCCCGCAAAAGGGCATAAAAATCCTTATGACTGATCTCCCGCTCATCCAGATAATTGCGGTATTCCTTGCCGTTTACCGTTACCGAAAGGGGCAAAACCCGAAGATCCAGCTCCTCCGCCATTTTAGCGGGAAAATCACTTCCCGAATCGGTTAAAATAACATAATCACGCATCTTTTTTCTCCTAAATTACATATAAAATAATTCCGATATATTGCAAAATACTGCCGACAACAACAAACAAATGAAACACCGAATGGATATACCGCCTTGGCTTTTTGCCATGGCCGGCAACACCATAAAAAACAGCGCCGATGGTATAAGAAACGCCGCCCGCCAGCATCCAAAGCATACCGCCCATACCGAGGGCTTGGATGGCGGCATCGCCTGTAAAGATAATGCACCAGCCCAAGACGATATAAAGGATCATGGAAAGGACCGTATAGCGTTTCAGGTCGATGGCATTCAAGGTAATGCCCAAGGCCGTTACACCCCAGACCACCGCAAAGATCCCCCACCCCAACCAGGGGTCCATGGGACGGATGGCCGAAAGAGCAATGGGGGTATAGGTACCGGCGATCAGACCAAAGATGGTGCAATGATCCAATACCTGAAAGACCTTTTTGCCCATCTCGGGCTTCAGCCCATGATAGATGCTGGACATGGTATATAATATGATCATCGAAAGGCCGTAAATAATGGAGCTTGCAATATCATAGCCATCTCCCACCAATATTGCCTTGATCAGGCAGGTGCAAAGAACGATCACACCCAATCCACCGCCAACAATATGGGAAACCATATTGAAGATCTCCTCCCCGCGGGTGTAATCAGGGAGCTTGCGGTCTTTTAATTTTGTTCGTTTCATTCTATTACCTCACACTAATATAATAACATAAAATTTCTTAAAGGTCAAAATTTTAACCTCTCAAAAAAGTTAGATTTCATGCGGGTTTGCACGATTTCAAATCTTAAATTTCTTTAATGTTTGGGCGATTATTGTCAGAATCTCTTTTCCACCATTATTGACTTCTATCCTTAAATATAATACAATGTGGCTTATAAAATCATCCAAATCGGAGGTTCTCTATGGTGCAGGTTTCCATGCAGATCATCGCCCATATCCGCAACGACTTTTCGGCCAAATTCGGCATCCCCCGCCAAAGCGGTTTGGTGGAGCAGGTGCGCTCCCGCATCGTCTTTACACCGCCCTACCGCAATGCCGACGCTCTGCGGGGCTTGGAGGGTTATTCCCATCTTTGGCTGATCTGGCAATTTTCCGAAAATCATAAAGAGGGCTGGTCGCCCACCGTTCGTCCGCCCCGTTTGGGAGGGAATATCCGCATGGGCGTTTTCGCCACCCGCTCCCCCTATCGTCCCAACCCCATCGGCCTATCCTCGGTGAAGATCGAGCAGATCATTCTCTCTTCCCCGGAAGGCCCTATCATCGAGGTTTCGGGCGCCGACCTGCTGGACGGAACCCCCATCTTCGATATAAAACCCTACCTCCCCTATACCGACTCCCATCCAAACGCTCTGGGCGGCTTTGGCTTTAAGCCCGGCGAGGGAGCGGTGGCGGTGGAATGCCCGCCCGAGCTGCTGGCGCAGATCCCCCAAGATAAGGCAGAGGGCCTTCTGGCCCTGCTGGAGCAGGACCCCCGCCCCGGCTATACCGATGATCCCGAGCGGATCTTCGGCATGGAATATGCAGGCTTTGATATCCGCTTCAAGGTGGAGCAAGATACCCTCAAAGTTTGCCAAATCAGCCCCAAAAACGCGGTGTAAAAATATACTGCGTTTTCTATTTTCGCCCCAACCATGGTATTTTTGCCTAAAATTCGACCGTTCCCGCGCCGTTTCTTAGTATCTCAAACGAAAGTTTCCATTGTCTATTGACTTTTTATATTTAATATGTTACTGTATTTGTGTTGATAGAGGCGCACTTTCATCATCAGTATTTTCGCCTGAGGCGCTTGCCAAAGCGAGGCGGAAAGAAAGGGATGGGTGCCGAAGACGGTTCACGGCAAAGAACCGATCTGGCAGCAGGAAATAAGAGTTCTGTTGCTGTCGCTATATGCGGAGTGCTATCTTTACTATACTTTGGCGGGAACCCCTGCCAAACATTTGGCTTAGTAGGGATCGTTGCCGCATTTGCAACGATCTTTTTTATGTTAAGGAGGATGTTTGAAAATGTCTAAACCGATTTTTAAGGGCGTAGCCACCGCGATCGTTACCCCGCTCAATAAGATGGGCGTGGATTATGAAAACTATAAACGTCTGCTGGATTGGCAGATCGAAAGCGGCATCAACGCCATCGTTGCCGCCGGCACCACCGGCGAAAGCTCTACCCTCACCGATAAAGAGCATCGGGAACTGATCGATTTCACCATCCGTACTGTGGATGGGCGGGTACCTGTTATTGCCGGTACCGGCTCCAACGATACCTCTTACGCCATCGAGCTGAGCAAGTTTGCCTGCCAAGCAGGGGCCGACGGTTTGCTTTTGGTTACCCCCTATTATAATAAAGCAACGCAAAAGGGTTTGATCGCTTCTTATACCGCGGTTGCCGATGCGGTGGATAAGCCGATGATCCTTTATAACGTTCCTTCCCGCACCGGAACCAACATCCTGCCTGAAACCTGCAAGGTTTTGGCCGAGCATCCCAATATCGCCGCCATCAAGGAAGCCAGCGGCAATATCTCCCAGATCGCCGATACCGCCATGATGGTGGGCGATAAGATGGATATCTATTCCGGCAACGATGATCAGATCGTTCCCATTATGTCGCTGGGCGGCATTGGGGTCATTTCTGTTCTTTCCAATGTTTTCCCCAAAGAAACCGTTGAAATGTGTGATCGGTTCTTCAAGGGCGATATTGCGGGCGCTACCGCACTGCAGCTCCATTATCTCCCCATGATCCATGCCCTCTTCAGCGAGGTCAATCCCATCCCCGCCAAGGCGGCGATGGCAGCCATGGGCTATTGCGAAAATTATCTGCGCCTGCCGCTCACCCCGATGGATGAGCAAAAAGAGGCTCACCTCTTAGAGCTGATGCGCAAAGAAGGATTAAAGGTATGAAGATTATAATTCACGGTATTGCAGGCCGCATGGGCGCAGAGATCAAGCGTCAGGCCGAAGAAGGCGTTCGCGGGGCCACCCTCCACGCGGGAGTGGATCTCGGCGGCAACGATAGCGGTTTCCCCCATTTCGGCGCATTGGAGCAGGTTCCCGCCGGGGCGGATTGCATCATCGATTTTTCCCATCATTCGGCGGTCAAGCCTCTGCTGACCTATGCCTGCAAGCAAAAGCTCCCGGTGGTTATTTCCACAACCGGCCATACCGATAAAGAGCTGGCCATGATCCGCGAAGCGGCCAAGGAGATTCCCATCTTTTTCTCGGCCAATATGTCGATGGGCGTTGCTCTGCTGGCAGAGCTTGCCAAAAAGGCAACTGCCGTTTACCCCCATGCCGATATCGAGATTATTGAGACCCATCATAACCGTAAGTTAGATGCGCCCAGCGGAACCGCCCTTTTGATCGCCAACGCCATTAAGAGCGTCCGCACCGCCGCCACCTTCGCCTTGGGGCGGAGCGGCCAGGGCAAGCGCACCAAAGAAGAGATCGGCATCCATGCCATTCGGATGGGCAATATCGTTGGCACCCATGAGGTGCAGATCGGTACCGATACCGAGACCATCACCTTAAAGCATGAAGCCCATAGCCGCGCCCTCTTTGCCGATGGTGCGATGGCCGCCGCAGAGTTCTTATGCGGCAAGCCGGCGGGCTTATATAATATGCAGGATATGATCCAATTTTAACGAACAGGATACGATATAATTATGTTGAAAGTTTTGAAGTTTGGCGGAAGCTCTTTAGCCGATGCCGATCAGTTCCGCAAGGTTGCGGCCATCATCAATGCCGAGCCGGAGCGCAGATACGTTGTTGCCTCTGCGCCGGGCAAGCGTTTTTTTGAAGACGAGAAGGTCACCGACCTTCTTTTGCGTTGCCATGCCTTGGCGGAAGAGCGCAACCCCTTTGAGGATACCTTCCAGCGAATCAGCGACCGTTTCAACGGCATTATTGCCGATCTGGGGCTGACCCTTTCCATTGAGAAGGAGCTGGAAATCGTTAAAACCGCCATTGCCGACGGTGCCAGCGCCGATTACGTTGCCAGCCGCGGGGAATATTTCAATTCCATGATCTTAGCCAATTTCTTGGGCATTCCTTTCCTGGATGCCGAAGAATGCATCTATTTCACCGCCGAAGGCAAGCTGGATAGCAAAAAGACCAATACCGTTTTGGAAAATCGGCTGGCGATGCTGCCCCGCGCAGTAATCCCCGGCTTCTATGGCGCGCTCCCCAACGGCGAGATCAAAACCTTCTCCCGCGGGGGCTCGGATATTACCGGCTCCATCGTTGCGGAGGCGACCGACGCCGACCTTTATGAAAACTGGACCGACGTTTCGGGCATGCTGATGGCAGATCCCCGCATCATCCAAGATCCCGCCCCCATCGATATTATCACCTATCGGGAGCTGCGGGAGCTTTCCTATATGGGCGCGACTGTTCTCCATGAAGATGCTGTCTTCCCGGTTCGCCGTTCGGGCATTCCCATCAATATCCGCAACACCAATCAGCCCGAAGATAAAGGCACCATGATCGTTCCCCATACCGAAGATCAGAGCAGTGATCGGCTCATCACCGGTATTGCGGGCAAAAAAGGCTTCACCGCCATCTTTATCGAAAAGGATATGATGAACGCCGAGTTGGGCTACGGCCGCCGCGTTTTGGAAACCTTGGAGCGGCGAGGCGTTCGCTTTGAGCATCTGCCCAGCGGCATTGATACCATCACCGTTGTTGTCAATAGCAGCGAGCTGGAAGGCAAGAAGGATCTGATCGTTGCCGACCTGCAACGCAACGTTCACCCCGATACCATCCGCATTCATGAAAATCTTGCGATGGTGGCGGTGGTCGGCCGCGGTATGATCCGCAAGCCCGGCGTGGCCGCGCGGGTATTCAACGCCCTTGCCAAGGCCAAGATCAATATCCGCATGATCGATCAGGGCAGCAGCGAGCTCAACATCATCGTTGGCATCGAGGAAAAGGATCACCTTACCGCCCTCAAAGCCATCTACGAGGAATTCAAACCAAAGGAAAAGGAATAATATGATCTGCAAGAATCTTTCCGTCTCCCCCGAGGGGCATCTGCTTTTCGGTGGGCAGGATGCCGCCGCATTGCTGAAGCAATACGGCTCGCCCCTCTATCTGATGGACGAAGACCGCATCCGGGAAAATTGCCAAACTTATTATAATGCCATGAAGGCCGCCTTCGGAGAGGCGGCACTTCCCTTATATGCCAGCAAAGCCGCCTCTTTTAAGGAACTTTACCGCATTGTTGCAAGCGAAGGGATGGGGGTCGACGTTGTTTCGATGGGCGAGATCTATACCGCCTATACCGCCGGCTTCCCCATGGAAAAGACTTATTTTCACAGCAACAATAAAACCGATGAGGACATTGCCTTTGCCATCGAAAAGGGGATCGGTTATTTTGTTGCCGATAACGAAGATGAGGTACTGGCCATCGACCGCATTGCGGGTGATCGGGGCATCTGCCAAAAGCTTTTGCTGCGGCTGACCCCCGGCATCGATACCCATACCTATGAGGCGGTCAATACCGGCAAGGTGGATTCCAAATTCGGCTCCGCCATCGAAACCGGCCAGGCCGAGGCCATTACCAAGCTGGCTCTCTCCTGCAAAAACATCGACCTGATGGGCTTCCATTGCCATGTTGGCTCCCAGGTTTTTGATTCCGATACCTTTTTGCGCTCCACTGATATTATGCTGGAGTTTATTGCCGCAATTCGCGAAAAGATGGGCTATACCGCCAAGGAGCTGGATCTGGGCGGTGGCTATGGGGTGCGCTACTTAGAGAGCGATCCCTCCATCGATATCGCCGCAAACATCCATGAGGTGGCCGCGTTTGTGAAAGAAAAATGCGCCGCATTAAATCTGCCCCTCCCCGCCATCCGCATGGAGCCGGGCAGAAGCATCGTTGCCGATGCGGGGCTGACCCTCTATACCGTTGGTACCATTAAAAACATCCCCGGTTATAAGACCTATGTTTCGGTGGATGGCGGCATGAGCGATAATCCCCGCTATGCCCTTTATCAATCGGCCTATACCGTAGCGGCGGCGGAAAAGATGAACGATCCTTGCACTATGGTCTGCGATCTGGTTGGCCGTTGCTGCGAGAGCGGGGATATCATCCAACCGGAGGTCTCTCTCCCTGCCGACCTCAAACGGGGCGACATTCTGGCGGTGATGACCACCGGCGCCTATAACTATTCCATGGCCTCTAATTATAACCGCATCCCCCGCCTGCCGGTGGTGATGCTGAAAAAGGGCGAGAGCCGCATCGTTGTTCGGCGGGAATCGCTGGACGATATTATTTGCAACGACATCTGATATTTAAAAAATGGCCTCGGCTTTTGCCGAGGCCATTGCTTATTTTACAATGATATAGACGGTATAATGAGCCGTTCCTTCATAGGATTCCCGCTCCCAGCTGGCGATCACCTCATAGATATATCCCCCTTGCTTGAGGGGTAACCGATCGCCATCCACTTCAACCGCTTCACTCTGCGCCTCATGATTTCCCCAATGGGCATCGCTCCAGCAATGGGCGCGAACCTGATCAGGTTGCTCCTCAAAGCGCAAGAAGGCGGCCGTTTCTTTGGTTTCAAGCCCTTCCCAATACTCTTTTCCATCCAAAGGATGAATCGCATCGGCCTCAACGCCGATCCGTTGATTGAAACGGCCCTTATAGTCCCAGCTATAAGTACCCCCACGGGCGCGGATCTCCTGCTCCCCGACCTGCAGGTATAATTCAGGGGGTTCTTCAAATACCTTTTCGCCGTTGGTTGGATTTTCCAATATTCTTTGGGAACACCCCGCCAGATTCAAAAGAGCCATAAGGATCATGGCAATTGCTAGGATTCGCTTCATTCCAACCCCTCCTTTTCATTAATAATACGAATGAAGTGATCCAAATGTTGCAAAAAATCCCTGATTTTTAAATCAGGGATTTTTTAGCGTGTCAAAGAACCCCATTTTTTTATCTTTGACACGCTGGGAGACTCTCAAAAAAGAGTGCAGATTTCGTCGATCCGTTCTCGTGGGCGTACATAGGTACGGTAGAGAGCGGATCGGCGGAAAACAGAAAAAATTAAACAAAACCGCATTCCTATGCGGTTTTTTCCTTATATAAAAAACAACGAGAATGAGTAGAAACTCTTTCTCGCTGTGTTTTAAAAAATGGCATGAACCCCTTGCATTTCTTCTTTTTCTGCAGTCTGTGCCTTTTTTGACAGTCTGAAAAAAGCCCTGATTTTTAAATCAGGGCTTTTTTATTTAATATTGCTTTTACCAATCGGTCGCCTTCATAGGCAAGCTCCAGATGGAAAAAGGGTGCGCGCTCTTCCAAAAGCTTTAGGAAGATCTTATCCCCTTCCCATTGGGGCAGGGCGTGGACCTTTTCTTTTTCCACCCATTCCAAAACACCCTCTTCGCAATCCTTGAGGGTGCCATCAAACCGATCCGCCCAAAAAAGGTGCATCCGCTCCTCCGGCCAGCCGACGCTTTTAAAATCGACGATACCGCGGTATTCCGGCTCGATCAATCGAAGGCCGGTTTCCTCAAAGGCTTCCCGCAGGGCGCATTGGAGGGGCGTTTCATCGGGCAGGAACTTACCGCCCACCCCGATCCATTTATCCTTATTAACGTCCTTTTCCTTTTTAATGCGATGGAGCAGCAGGTAGCAACCCTTCTGCTCAATATAGATCAATGAGGTATCGATCATTTTAAGAACCCGTTCACGATCTGTTCCTCGGCTTCCTGCTCGGTCAGCCCCAAGGTCATCAGCTTGATCAGCTGCTCCCCTGCGATCTTGCCGATCGCCGCCTCATGGATCAGCGCCGCATCGATATGGCTGGCTGTGATCTCAGGGATGGCCGCCACCACCGCATCGTCCATAATAATCGCATCGCATTCCGAATGGCCGGTGCAACGGTTATTGCCCCGAATATTGGAGCGGAAGATCTGCTTGGATCTGCCCTTGGCAACCGAGCGGGAGACCAGATTGGTATGGCATCCTTCCCCATCCATATCGATGGTGAAATCGGTTTCGGCCAGCTGCTCCCCATGGGTCATGATCTTTTCATGAACGATGAGGGTGGCCTCCGCGCCCAATTTGGCGGTAGTTACCCGCTTGGTGGAATCCACGCCCTTGATCTGGACCGTTTCCATCTCCATATAACCGCCATCCTCAACGATAACAACGCTGGTGGGGTTCATCACATTCTTGCCGTTGCCGTCGCCCTGACCGTAGTGCTTCTCCACATACTTTACCTTGGCGTTTTTGCCAACATAGAAGGTATGGATGCCGTCGTGGCGGGATTCGCCGCTGCCCGCATTATGAATGCCGCAGCCTGCAACGATGGTAACATCGGCACCTTCGCCGATATAAAAATCATTATAAACCATATCCTGCACCCCGCTTTCGCTCAGGATAACAGGGATATGCATGCTCTCATTCTTGGTAAAGGGCTTGATGATAATATCAATACCGTCTTTATCCTCTTTGGTAACAATATCGATATTCGCCGTCGTATTGCGCCCGGCAGAAGCGCCGTTTGCGCGGATATTATAAGCGCCGGAGGGCACCTCATGGAGGTCCGCCACCTGCTCCAGCAAGGTTTTTTGAATCTGATCCATGGTGCGCTCCTTCCTTATAATTTACTCGTCAGCATACTGCAAGGGCCGCCTTCGCCCTGCAAGAGCTCGGGCAAGATCGCATCCTTCGCCCCCGCGGCACGAACAGTGCCGTTGGCAACAACGATGATCTTATCAGCAATATTAAGGATCCGCTCCTGATGGGAGATGATCAGAATGGTGCCGTTGATGGTTTCGTGCATCTTCTCAAAAACCTGGATCAGGTTGGAAAAGCTCCAAAGATCGATGCCGGCCTCAGGCTCATCAAAAACCGAAATCTTGGTACCCCGCGCAAGAACGGTTGCGATCTCGATCCGCTTGACCTCACCGCCGGAAAGGCTGGCGTTGATCTCACGGTTGATATAATCGCGGGCGCATAACCCCACCTCCGAAAGATAGGCGCAGGCCTCGCTCACCCCGATCTCCTTCCCTGCCGCCAGGGTAATGAGATCCCGAACGGTGATGCCCTTGAAGCGCACCGGCTGCTGGAATGCAAAGCTGATGCCCTTTTTGGCCCGCTCGGTGATGGAAAGATCGGTGATATCCTCCCCATCTAAAAAGATACGGCCGGAGGTCGGTTTATAAATGCCGGCGATGATCTTGGCGAGGGTGGATTTTCCGCCCCCATTGGGCCCGGTGATGGCCACAAACCGCTCATCCACCGACAGATTGACATTTTTCAATATTTCCTTCACACTGCCGTCTTCATTTTCGGCCGCGAAGGACACATCCTTCAGTTCGAGCATGAACTTCCTCCATACTAAAAATTTTCACCTTATATTGTAACCAATATCTGCAAAAAGGTCAAGAAAAATTCCCCTT
>JAZODI010000066.1:0-4079 GCA_045596965.1 Eubacteriales bacterium
CCCAAAAAGATGGGGAAGAGGAAGGTGGCAAAGCCAAAGAGCCCATAGAGCAGATGATCCACCAGCAGGGATTTTAAAGGAACATTGATGGGCGTATAGATATAGATGGCAAAGAGCAAGGCCAGCGCAAAGAACACCACCGCATAGATGCTGCGGCGGGTCGCCTGCTTTTTTTCGGCGCGCTCTGCCGCCGCCTGCTCCAATTGTTTTTTCTTACTTACGCGAGGCATGAAAAATCCCCCTTAAACAACAAAATTAAGAACCACCGCAGCAACCGCCGCGATGAGGCAGTAGAACAGCAGCCAACCAAGCTGATCCCGCTTGATCAAAGCCTTCACCCCAAGCAACCCGCCGATGGCGGCCAGGGTGGCGGCGGCCAGCGCGGCAAGCCAAGGGCCGATAGGGCCGATGGCGGCGGGATCGAGGGTCAAAAGCTCTCCGCCCAGCAGAGCAGGAACCGCCATGATGAAGGAAAACTCCATGGCATCGGTTTTATCAAAGCCCATATTCCGCGCCATGCAGAGGGTAAAAGCGGTGCGGGAAAAGCCGGGCAGAATGGATGCGCCCTGAAAAAGAGCCAGTTTAAAAAGATGACCGCCCTTCATGTCGGTAATGCCCCAGCGCCGATCGATGCTATGATCCCCGATGAAGAGCAATCCTGCGGTAAGGGCAAAAAGGATGCCGCACCCCAAAAGGTTGAAGCCGATCCCCTCCAAAATCCCATAGGTCCTCTGCAGATAAAGCAGGATCCAATAGGGAATGGCGGCAGGCAGGGCGTAGACCGCCATCCGCTGATAGCGATTGGCCTTTTTCCAGCGGAAATTCTTTTTAAACATTCCGCCCAACCCCAAGATCATCTGCCAAAGGGTCTTATGAAAAACGATGATGATCGCCAGCGCTACCCCCAAAGGCAAAAGGGCGGGGGCGCTCTTTTTCAAAAGAGATTCCAGCAACAGCCGATGGCCGCTTTCCGAAACAGGCAGGGCAGAGGTCAAGCCCTCCACCAGCCCGAAAAGAATCGATTTTAAGTACACGTTTTGTTCCTCCGTTTTGCGGACATAGTAATCCAATTATAGTTATTATAACATTTTGTTAATTTTAATGCAACCGTCATTTTTTGCTTGACAGAATACGCAAAATCTCCTATAATTACGATTGGTGTATTAGTGTATTTTCAACAATGAAAATATTCTTAAGCAACCAATCATAACATAAGGAGGCGAAGTACCATGGTAGAAGCATGGGTGCTGATCGCCGTTGTGGTTGCTGCTGTTATTTTAGGCTTTGTCCTTTTCGTGGCAGGTTTCCTTTATCGGAAGAATACCAGCGAAAAGCAGATCGGTTCTGCCCGCGAGGAAGCAAAGCGGATCATCAACGATGCAATTAAAACTGCTGAAACCAAAAAGAAGGAAGCGCTGCTGGAAGCAAAAGAAAATTTGCTCCGCGAGCGCACCGAGCAGGAAAAAGAATTAAAAGAGCGTCGAGTGGAGGTAACGCGGCAAGAAAAACGGCTCCAGCAAAGAGAAGAGATTCTCGATAAGAAGTATGATAACATCGACCGCAAGGAAGAAGCCCTTGCGGAAAAGCAGCAGAAGGTAGACCGTCTGCAGCAGGAAGTGGAAGAAGTCAAAAAGGCGCAGATCGCCGTTTTGGAAAAGATCTCCGGCTATACCGCCGAGGCGGCCAAGGCCGAGCTGCTCCATCAGATGGATTCCGAATTGGAGCATGAATATGCCCATCGCATCAGCGAGCATGAAAATAAGTTCAAAGAGGATCTGGACGAACGCGCAAAGCATCTCCTTTCCCTGGCCATCCAAAAGTGCGCCGCCGACCATGTGGTAGAATCCACCGTTTCGGTCGTCGCCCTGCCCAGCGATGAGATGAAGGGCCGCATCATCGGCCGCGAAGGCCGCAACATCCGCGCCCTGGAGACCATCACCGGCGTGGATCTGATCATTGATGATACCCCCGAGGCCATCACCCTTTCCAGCTTCGATCCCATTCGGCGCGAGGTTGCCCGCCAAACTCTGGAGAAACTCATCTCCGACGGCCGCATCCATCCCGCCCGCATCGAAGAAACAGTGGAAAAGGTCCGCCGCGATCTGGAGATCTCCATGAAGAAGGAAGGCGAGCGCGCCACCTTCGAAACCGGCGTTCATGGCCTGCACCCCGACCTGATCAAATTGCTGGGTCGGCAGAAATACCGCACCAGCTACGGTCAGAATGTCCTCAACCATTCCATCGAGGTCTCTCAGCTGAGCGGTCTTTTGGCCGCCGAGGTGGGCGCCGATGTTACCATCGCCAAGCGCGCAGGCTTGCTCCATGATATCGGCAAGAGTGTCGACTTTGAGATGGAAGGCTCCCATATCCAGATCGGTGTGGATATTGCCAAAAAGTATAAGGAAAGCGAAACCGTTGTCCATGCCATCGCCGCCCACCATGGCGATGTGGAGACCGTTTCCGTCTATGATGCCATCGTTCAGGCGGCCGACGCCATCAGCGCAGCCCGTCCCGGTGCCCGCAGAGAAAATCTGGAAAACTATATCAAGCGTCTGGAGAAGCTGGAGGAGATCGCGAATTCCTTCGCCGGCGTCGAAAAGACCTTTGCCATCCAGGCGGGCCGCGAGATCCGTATCATGGTCAACCCCGAGAAGATCAACGATGATAAGCTGGTCATTCTCTCCCATGATATCGCCAAGAAGATCGAAAGCGAGCTGGAATATCCCGGCCAGATTAAGGTGCATTTGATCCGCGAAAGCAGATCCATCGATTTTGCAAAGTAAACCGCCGAAAAAGGCACATTTTCCGTCGATCCCGCCACTCGGAGTATCGTCATACGCCTTCGGGCGTGCTCAACGAAAACTGCACTCTTTTTGGGCGGTTTTCATAACTAAAAACGAAATGCTCACCCGCTTGGGTGAGCATTTTTTATCCTCTTGTTGTAAAAGAGCAGGGGATATGGTATAATTTTTTTGCAAAACCCAAGAAATGAGGATTTATTTATGGAAAAAGAGCGTTTGACCCGCGAACAAATCAAACAAGATATTTTGGCTCTCATGAAAAAAGAGCGGGCCCACCGCATCTTCTGGCTCTTCAGTCCCATCACGCTCATTCCTACCGCGCCCTTTATTCGCATTATCCTCGGGATGTTTGTTCCCGAAGAGCTCTGCCCCATTGTTTTCCCGATCATTTTAATCCTTTTGGCTCTTGGGTTGCTGGCTTTTCCCATCCTCTTCCTGCGCGAGACCCTTTCGAATATTTCAAAAATCAAAAACGACCGTTTTTATGTCTTCACCGAAAAACTGCTCGGAAAGCAAGAAGCACCGCGCAAACATAGCCACCGCGGAATGTACTGCAACGATCCTTACGATTCTTTATACCTTCTTTATTTCAGCAGTTGCGATCGCTACAGAATCCCCCGCGGCATGAATTATAAATGGTCCAAATTGGGCGGCATCCCTGACTACGGTGTTTATCGGGGCGCAAATGTCAACGACACCTTCATCCTGGCCAGCACCGATAGCAAACGAGTCCTGCTGGCCTATAACGCAAACTTATTTAAACTTGTAGACGAACCCTAAGAAAGGAACGATTATGGAAAAAGAACGCATCTCCCGCGAACGGATTCGCTTAGACCTGCTGAAAGCATATTATCGAACTCTATGGGCACCGTTACCCATAATTTTATTTGTCATCGCTTCTGCATTCCCCCTCCTATTTGTTGTCGCAGGTATTTTGACAATGATGCTTCCTTCAGACATGGCCATGAAAATAGCCATTGGGATCATCATCGCATACATTGTCCTATGCCTCACCCTTACCGTTGTTGCGCAGGTTCATAACATTCGGGCGATCATCAATTTAAAGAAAAACCAATTTTTTATCTTCACCGATGAAATCATCGGCAAAGAAGAAGGCCACGGTCATCCTGCAATTGGGCATCATCTTCATGAACATAAACTGCACGCCCTCCACTTTAAATGTTACGGAAAATTTGAGATTCCATACGGAAATCATTACCCTTGGTCGAAGAACGGGAGTATTCGGGATTCCGGCATTTTCCGCGGGGCAAATGTGGG
>JAZODI010000067.1:0-38146 GCA_045596965.1 Eubacteriales bacterium
ACCATGAATTTAGAAAATTATCTTTCCGGCGATAAAGCGCGGATCATTCAGGAGATCGTGCCCGGTAAGCAGATCACCCTGGCGCATATCATCGCCAATCCCGACCAGGTTCTTTATTATAAGCTTGGTTTAGATCCCGCCGAGGAGCATTCCGGCGCCATCGGTATCCTCACCTTAAGCCCCAGCGAGACCGCCATCATTGCCGGTGATATTGCCATGAAGGCATCGGGGGTAACCCTTGGGTTTGTGGATCGCTTCAGCGGGACGGTGATCGTTACCGGCACCGTTTCCCAGGTGGAGGCCGCCCTCTCGGCGGTTACCGACTATGCCACCGAGAAGCTGGGCTTTGATGTTTGCAACGTTACACGGACATGAAAAAGCTTCTGCTGATCGGCCGCAGCGGTTGCGGCAAAACCACCCTCACCCAAGCCCTCCGCGGCGAAAAGGTGCACTATCAAAAGACCCAAGGGATGGTCTTTGAGGATTTTCTCATCGATTCCCCCGGCGAATATGCCGAAAACCACGATCTCGGCTGCGCCCTCGCCCTTTATTCCTATGAGGCGGACGTGGTGGCCCTGCTGATCGCGGCCAACGATGATTATTCCCTCTTCCCCCCTTGCATCACCTGTCTGGTCAATCGGGAGGTGATCGGCATTGTTACCAAATCCGATCAAGCTGATCCCCAACGTGCCGAGCGTTGGCTGCGCTTATCAGGGTGTAAAACGGTCTTTCATGTGGATTCCCTCTCGGGAAAGGGCATCCAAGAGGTGCTTGACCATCTAAATCAACAAAAAACCAACAAAAACACAGAAAAATAAAGATTTTTCTATTGACTTCATTTATTATTTATGGTAAAATTTAACCGTAATGAAATAAAAACCAAACAAAACCAAAAATAATTTCAAAGGAGAATAAAAATGGTTAACGAGTTTGAGATCAAAAAACAAATTTGCGAGATCGGTAAGCGGATCTACGCGCAGGGCATGGTTGCCTCCAACGACGGTAACATCTCTGTTAAGCTCAACGACAATGAGTTCCTCTGCACCCCCACCGGTGTCAGCAAGGGCTTCATGACCCCCGAATACATCTGCAAGGTTGATCGCGACGGTAAGGTGATCCAGGCCAACCCCGGCTTCAAGCCCTCCTCCGAGATCAAGATGCATATGCGTGTTTATAAGGAGCGTCCGGATGTTACCGCTGTTGTTCATGCGCATCCCATGTACGCTACCGCTTTTGCCATCGCAGGCATCCCCCTCACCCAGCCCATCATGCCTGAGGCAGTTATCGCTCTGGGTTGCGTACCCATCGCGGAGTACGGCACTCCCTCCACCGAGGAAATTCCCGATGCCGTTTCCAAGTATCTGCAGTCCTTCGACGCTGTTTTGCTGGAAAACCACGGTGCTCTTTCCTTCTCCGACAGCCTCTTGAGCGCATACCACAAGATGGAGTCTGTTGAGTTCTATGCAAAGCTGCTCTATCTCTCCCGTCAGTTGGGCGGCCCCAAGGAGCTTTCCGAATCTCAGGTTCAGCGCCTTTATGAGATCCGCCGTCAGTTCGGCATGAAGGGTAAGCATCCCGCTGATCTTTGCCCCAACGTTAAGGAAGGCAAGCCCAGCTGCCATGGCTGCGGCGGCAACTGCAGCCACGGTGCCGATAAGGATATGGTAGCCGAGATCACCCGCCGCGTTCTTGAGCAGCTCGGCAAATAAGAAGGTGACCGGCATGGATGAACATGCTTTGCGTTCCTTAGTGGATACCATCGCCCGCGAGGTGGGCGCCGCCTCCAACCTTTCGCTGGAGCAGGCCCGCGCCTTGAGCGAGCAGGTTCGAGCAAAAGCCGCCGAGATGGGAATTAAGGTGGTGGTTGCGATCGCCGATCGCGCCGGCCACCCCATCTTAGTCGAATGCATGGACGATGCTTATATCGCCAGCTACGATATTGCGGTGCAAAAAGCCTTCACAGTGGTATCCCTTAAAATGTCTACCTCCACCTTAAAGCCCCTCGCCCAACCGGGTGGCAGCCTCTACGGGATCCATTTTACCAACCAAGGTAAAATTGTGATCTTCGGAGGCGGCGAACCCTTGCAAAATGCAAACGGTGCCATCATCGGCGGATTGGGCGTCAGCGGCGGCTCGGAGGAGCAAGATACCGCGTTAGCGGTCTACGGCAAACAACTATTTGAGAAAGGCAGATTCTAATATGGATATCAATTCTTCCAATATTGAGGCGATCGTCCGTCAGGTTCTGACCGAGATGAAGGGTTCAACCCCTGCTCCCTCGGCCTCTGCGGGCCCCATCCCCTCCACCGCCCATGTTGCCATGCTGACCGGGTTGGAGAAATTCGAGATTAAAGAATATCCCATGCCCGCAGTCGGCGACGACGATATCCTCGTTCGGGTAGAAGGTTGCGGCGTTTGCGGCACCGACGCGCACGAATTCAAGCGCGATCCCTTCAGCCTGATCCCTGTGGCTTTGGGCCATGAAGGCACCGGCGAGATCGTTAAGATGGGCAAAAATGTTAAAAAGGACAGTGCAGGCAAGCCCCTCACCATCGGCGATAAGGTTGTTACCTGCATGATCTTCAAGGATAATCCGGACATCACCATGTTTGACCTGAACAAGCAGAATGTGGGCGGCGCCGATGTTTACGGCCTGCTCCCCGATGATGATATTCATCTCAACGGCTGGTTCAGCGATTACATTTTGGTACGCGGCGGTTCGACTGTTTTCAACGTCAGCGATCTGGATTTGGATTCCCGCATTTTGATCGAGCCCTGCGCGGTTTTGATCCATGCGGTTGAACGTGCCAAGACCACCGGCATCCTGCGGTTCAACAGCCGCGTGGTTGTGCAGGGATGCGGCCCCATCGGCCTGATCTGCATCGCCATTCTGCGCACCATGGGTATTGAAAATATCGTTGCAGTAGACGGCGAAGCCAAACGCTTAGAGTTTGCCAAGCAGCTGGGCGCAGACCACGTTGTTAATTTCAAGGACCATAAGGGCATCGAAGCGCTGACCGAAGCGGTTAAAAACGCCTTTGGCGGTTATGAGGCTGATTTTGCCTTCCAGTGCACCGGTTCCCCCATCGCCCATAGCAATATCTATAAGTTCATCCGCAACGGCGGCGGCTTATGCGAGCTTGGGTTCTTTATCAATGGCGGCGATGCCACCATCAATCCCCATTTCGATATCTGCGCCAAGGAGATCACCACTGTCGGTTCCTGGGTCTACACTCTCAGAGATTATGCCACCACCTTTGATTTCCTCAAGAGAGCAAAGGCGATCGGCCTGCCCCTGGAGAAGCTCATCACCCATAAGTATCCCTTAGAGCAGATCAACGAGGCTCTGCAGACCAACCTGAAGATGGAAGGTCTGAAGATCGCCATCGTTAATAAGTGATCCGGGAGTGAATGATTATGGGAAAAGCAACCGGAATCGTTGAGGTCTACGGTCTTGTCGCGGCGTTTGTTGCTTGCGATGCCGGCTGCAAAGCCGCCAACGTCACGGTAGAAACCTTCGATAAGAATAAGCCGGGTAACCCCGATGGGCTGGATGTGCCCCTGATTGTGGCCATCAAGTTCCGCGGCGGCATCACCGATGTTGAAGCCGCTGTTGAGGCCGCCAAGCTGGCAGCCGAGCGGGTCTCGGGCGTTGTTACCTCACACATTTTAACCAGCACCGAGCCCGATACCGAGCCGATGCTCAAATTAAGCGCATTTGATAAAAACTGATAAATTATTAGGAGGAAATATAAAATGTCTAAAGAAGCTCTTGGTATGATCGAAACCCGCGGCCTGACTGCCGCGATCGAAGCCGCCGATTCCATGGTGAAGGCTGCTGAAGTTACCCTGATCGGCACCGAAAAGATCGGTTCCGGCTTGGTATCTGTTATGGTACGTGGCGATGTTGGCGCTGTTAAGGCCGCTGTTGAGGCCGGTGCTGCCACCGCCTCCACCCTGGGTGAGCTGGTCGCCACCCATGTCATCCCCCGTCCCCATGAGGATGTGGAGAAGATCCTGCCCAAATTTTAAGTTTAGGAGTATTCCGAAATGAAGTCTTTAGGACTAATCGAGGTATCGGGCGTAACCGGTGCCATTGATTGCTTAGATATCATGTGCAAATCGGCAGATGTCGAATTTGTTACATGGGAGCGCAAATTGGGCGGCCGTTTGGTAACGGTCGTTGTGCAGGGCGATGTTTCCGCGGTTACCGCCGCGGTGGAAAACGCGGTGGCCAACGGGCTGGTTAAGCCCTGCGCCCATGCAGTCATCGCCAGCCCCCATGAAGAAACCCGGCGGTTGCTCCAGATCAGCGCCGCCCGCATCAAAAAGTAAAGAAAGGCAGGGATTTTCTGATGGCTGAAACCAAAACATCCACCAAAACCACCGCCGCTAAAACCGCTCAAACGGCCGAGACGGCTGTGAAGAAAACAACACCCAAAAAGGAGGTAAAGAAAATGGCACTTGAAGCATTAGGTATGGTAGAAACCAGAGGTCTGGTTGCCGCAATCGAGGCAGCTGATGCAATGGTAAAGGCCGCAAACGTTCAGCTGATCGGCACCGAAAAGATCGGTTCCGGCTTGGTATCTGTTATGGTACGCGGCGATGTTGGCGCTGTGAAGTCCGCTGTTGAGGCTGGCTCCGCTTCCGCTTCCCGCTTGGGTGAGTTGATCGCGACCCACGTGATCCCCCGTCCCCATGAAGATGTGGAGAAGATTCTCCCTTCCATTAAATAAGTTTTTAATCAGTTAATTTTTTAAGGAGGATATAGCAATGGCACTTGAAGCATTAGGTATGGTAGAAACCAGAGGTCTGGTTGCTGCAATCGAAGCTGCAGATGCAATGGTAAAGGCTGCTAACGTTCAGCTGATCGGCACCGAGAAGATCGGTTCCGGCCTGGTATCTGTCATGGTTCGCGGTGATGTTGGCGCTGTGAAGTCCGCTGTTGAAGCCGGCTCCGCTTCCGCTTCCCGCCTGGGCGAGCTGATCGCTACCCATGTCATTCCCCGTCCCCACGACGACGTGGAAAAGATCCTGCCCACCCTCAAATAAGAGAAGGCAACGGATAAGGTGAAGCGTAAAAGCCGCTCACCTCAAGAGGGGGCGAAAGCCCCCTCGGTCGACCCCTAAATTCACGAAAGAACAGGTGAAAGCAATGATTGTCGGAAAAGTAGTTGGAAGTGTTGTTTCCACACGAAAAAACGAAAACCTCATCGGCAGTAAGTTCATGATCGTTGAACCCATTGCCGAGCTGGGCGATGCGAGCAAAAAGATTGTTGCGGTCGATAATGTCGGCGCAGGAATCGGTGAAATTGTCTTGGTTGCCACCGGCAGTGCCGCTCGTATCGGTTGCGGAATGGCAGATTCTCCTGTGGATGCAGCCATTGTCGGTATTGTCGATAACGGTACCGGAATCGCCGGAGTACTTTAATGAACATCAATGAATTAAAAGCGCTTTTGCGCGAAAACGGGATCGTCGGCGCAGGCGGTGCGGGATTTCCCACCTATGCCAAATTGGATACCCGCGCCGACACTCTGATCCTTAATTGTGCGGAATGCGAGCCTCTGCTCCGTCTGCATCGGCAGGTACTCGAACGGTATACCTATGAGATTTTGAGTACCCTTTATGAAATTTCGAAAATTTTGGAAGTAGAGAACGTTCTCCTTGGCATCAAGGGTTCTTATAAGAAAACCTTGGCGGCAGTGGAGGCGGAGCTTGCTTCCTTTCCAAATATGAAGATCAGCAAACTGCCCGAGGTTTATCCTGCGGGTGATGAAGTGGTGCTGACCTATGAAGCAACCGGTCGGGTCGTTCCCGCCGGCGGCATCCCCCTTGCGGTGGGGGTAACCGTTCTCAATGTGGAAACGGTCTATAATATCTACCGCGCCATGGAAGGAAATCCTGTTACCCATAAATTCGTTACCGTTACCGGTGAGGTGAAAAATCCCATCACCGTTTACGCTCCTCTGGGGCTTCGGGTATCGGAGCTTTTGGAGCTGGCAGGCGGTATCACCATCGAGGATCCCGCCTATATCATGGGCGGCCCGATGATGGGCAAATTGGTAGATCCCCATGCGGTGGTAACCAAAACCACCAACGGCATCTTGGTTCTTCCCAAATCCCTTCCTCTGGTTCAAAAAAAGCAGAGCAAGACCTCCATCGATATTAAACGGGCGATGTCGTCTTGCTGCCAATGCACCTATTGCACATCCCTTTGCCCCCGCAATCTGCTGGGCCATCCCATCGATCCGGGCGCTTATATGCTCGCCGCATCCCATCATTCCACCGCCGATACCGCTCCCTACTTGAACGCCATGTTCTGCAGCGGTTGCGGCCTTTGCGAGCTTTATTCCTGCACCCAAAATCTCAACCCCCGCTCCCTTTTGCAAGCCACCAAAGCAGGCCTGCAAAAGAACGGCCTGAAGGCCCCCAAGGAGCCTGCGATGAAGGCGGTGCATCCCCTGCGGGATTTGCGGATGATCCCTCTTTCCCGCCTGCGCTCCCGCTTAGGGCTGGATCCTTATAATATGCAAGCCCCCATGAGCGAAAAAGCCATCAAATCCAAGCGGTTGCAGATCGCCCTTTCCCAGCATATCGGCGCACCCGCCGTTGCGTTGGTTCAGAAAGGTGATCAAGTAGAGGCGGGTCAGATGATCGCCGCCCCTGCCGAAAATGCGCTGAGCGTAGCGATCCACGCACCTCTCAGCGGCAAGATCACCGAAGTTAGTAAAACCCGTATTGTTATCACCATTTGAAAGGAGGAAATGAAAAATGAAGAAAGCCATTGGTATGGTAGAATTTAAGACCGTTTCCTCCGGTATGCGCGCCGCCGACCGCATGGTCAAAACCGCAGACGTGGACCTTTTGCAGGCCGATACCGTCTGCCCGGGCAAGTTTATTGCACTGATCAGCGGGGATCTTTCCGCTGTCAATGCGGCGGTTGAATCCGCCGCCGCAATGGATGCAGAGCAGCTGATTGATCGGTTTGTTTTGGGCAACCCCCATGAATCCATCTTTACCGCCCTCTACGGGGCATCGGAGATTGAATCTCCCAACGCCCTTGGCATTTTGGAAACCTTCTCTGCGGCGGCCGCCATCGTTGCCGCCGATACCGCCGCCAAGACCGCGCTGGTCGATCTGATCGAGCTGCGGCTGGCCAGAGGTATGTGCGGTAAATCCTACCTGCTCTTAACCGGCGAGGTTGCAGCGGTAGAAGCCGCCATCGAGCGGGCCAAGCAGAGCGCCGGTGCCGACGGAATGTTCCTCGATAGCGCGGTCATTCCCCGCCCCGATCAAAAATTCTGGCAGAATATTTTATAATAAAAGGAACGTATTATCATGCTCGCTATTGAACGTCGTAATGCAATTCTTGCAAAATTGAACGCCGAAGGCAAGGTGATCGTTGCGGATCTGAGCCGCGAATTCGATGTTACCGAAGAAACCATTCGGCGGGATCTGGAGAAGCTGGACAATGAAGGCCTGGCCAAAAAGACCTATGGCGGGGCGATCCTCAACCAGAGCCTCCATACCGACCTGCCCTTTAATGTGCGCAAACGCGCCAATGTGGAGCTCAAGCAACAGATCGCCGAAAAGATCGCCGATCTGATCCAGGATGGCGATTATATCATGCTGGATGCCAGCTCCACCGCTATCTTTATTACTCAATATATCAAATCCCGCAAAAGCAACATCACCCTCATCACCAACTCGGTGGAGATCATGCTGGAGCTGGCCGATAAGGATGATTGGAAGGTGCTCTCCACCGGCGGTGCGCTGAAAAAAGGCGCCCTTTCCCTGGTGGGTACCTCTGCGGAGCGGATGATCCGCGGTTTCCATGTTGATCTTGCGATCTGCTCCTGCAAGGGGCTGGATATGAACATGGGCATCACCGATTCCAACGAAAAGGATTCGGTCATCAAGCAGGCCATCTTCTCGGCCGCCGATAAAAAGATCCTGGCGGTCGATAGTTCCAAATTTGATAAGATCTCTTTTGTTCGCGTCTGCGATGTGGGCGAGGTCGATACCATTGTTACCGACGCTCAGCCCTCCGATCGCTGGATCGAATATTGCAAAGATCATAATATTGACTTAATCTATTAAAGGAGAAATAAGGCTATGAAGATCCTTGTCATCAACGCAGGCAGCTCTTCCTTGAAGTATCAGCTGTTTGATATGGAGACCGGCGACGTTCTCGCCAAAGGCCTCTGCGAACGAATCGGCGCGGGCGGTACCATTACCCATAAGCGCCCCGGAAAAGAAAATTACTCTGCCGAGGTGGATCTCCCCTCCCATGATGAAGCGCTGGCGCTGGTGCTGGATCTGCTGGTCAGCCCCGAATACGGCGTTTTGGCCTCCATCGAGGAGATCGATGCGGTTGGCCATCGGATTGCCCACGGCGGCGAAAAATTCCGCGCCTCCCAGCCCATCGATGATGAGGCGATCAACTATCTGGAATCCATCGTTCCCATCAATCCCCTCCATGGCCCCCCGGCCATCAAGGGCATCAAGGCTTGCAAAAAGCTGATGAAGAATACCCCGCAGGTGGGTGTTTTCGATACCTCCTTCTATGCGGATATTGAAGATTTCCGCTATATCTACCCCATCCCCTACGAGCTTTATGAAGAATATAAGATCCGTCGCTACGGTTTCCATGGCACCTCCCACCGCTATGTTGCCGCCGAGGCTGCCAAGATGCTGGGCAAGGATATCAAGGACCTGAAGATCGTTACCTGCCATCTGGGCAACGGCTCTTCCATCACCGCCTGCAAAAATGGCACCGCCATCGATACCTCCATGGGCTTTACTCCCCAGGAAGGCGTTCCGATGGGTACCCGCAGCGGCACCATCGATCCTTCGGTGATCCCCTACATTATGAAGGCTAAGAACCTCACCGCTGAGGAAGCCGAGGATCTGATCAACCGCAAGAGCGGTCTTTTGGGCATCAGCGGTATTTCCAACGATTCCCGCAACGTGGAAGATGCGGCCAAGGAAGGCCATTATCGCGCCATGCTGGCGGTTAAGATGCTGGCCAACAGCATTAAGAAATATATCGGAAGCTATGTTGCCGAAATGAACGGCATCGATGCCCTGGTCTTCACCGCCGGCATCGGCGAAAATTCCGATATGCTCCGCCAGATGGTCTGCGAAGATATGGACTATCTGGGCATCCAAATCGATGAAAATACCAATGCAACCATGCCCCGTGGCTCCGCTACCGATATCTCTGCCGAGGGCGCCAAGGTCAAAACCCTGGTCATTCCCACCGATGAAGAGTATATGATCGCATTGGATACTGCAAAATTCTGCTAAACCTTTAAAAAGGAGTTCAAACTATGGCAAACCTTACCGAAGCTGAGATCAAAGCAGTTGTCAGCCAAGTTTTAAATAATCTGCAAACCGGCAGCGCCCCCGATTGGGACAGCACTCATTACGGCCCCCGCAAGTTCGCGGGCATCTATGCCGATATGAACGATGCCATCGCCGCCGCTGAGATCGGCTATCGCGCTGTTCGCGCCATGAGCGTGGAGCAGCGGGAAGCCATCATTACCGAGATCCGCCGCCTCACCCGCGCCGAAGCCCCCATCATGGCCAAGCTGGGCGTGGAAGAGACCGGCATGGGTCGGGTGGATCATAAGACCGCCAAGCACAATCTGGTGGCCGATAAGACCCCCGGTACCGAGGATATCGTTTCTAATGCCAAGACCGGCGATAGCGGCCTGACCCTCATCGAGATGGCCCCCTTCGGCGTTGTTGGCTCCATTACCCCCAGCACCAACCCCAGCGAGACCGTTATCTGCAACAGCATCGGCATGATCGCCGCAGGCAACGGGGTTGTATTCAATCCCCATCCCAATGCCATCGCGGTTTCCAACTATGCCGTTGATCTGGTCAACCGCGCCTCAAAGGCGGCGGGCGGTCCCGACATTCTGGTCTGCTCCATGGTGAAGCCCACCCTGGAATCGGCCGCCGTTATGCAATCCCATCCCGCCGTTCGTCTGCTGGTCTGCACCGGCGGCCCGGGCGTTGTGCGCGCAGTTCTTTCCTCCGGCAAAAAGGCCATCGGCGCAGGTGCAGGCAACCCCCCTGTTATCGTCGACGATACCGCCGATATTGCCAAGGCGGGCAAAGACATTATCGACGGTTGCACCTTTGATAACAACCTCCCCTGCATCGCAGAAAAAGAGGTTTTTGCCTTCCGCAATATCGCCGACGAGCTGATCTCTGCCATGCAGAGAAACGGCGCTTATCTCATCGATTCCGCCCAGGCAGCTGAGCTGGCCAAGATCGTTTTGGTGGAAAAGACCGATAAGAACGGCAAGACCCGCAAGATCATCAACCGCGATTGCGTCGGTCGGGATGCAAACGTTTTGCTAGCCAAGATCGGCATTTCGGTGAGCAGCGATATTCGCTGCATCATCTGCGAGACCGATTTCAATCACGAATTTGTGCAGGAAGAGTTGATGATGCCCATCCTCCCCATCGTTCGGGTGGATAACATCGATCAAGCCATTGAGCTTGCGGTCAAGGCTGAGCACGGCAACCGCCATACCGCCCATATGCACTCCAAGAATATCGACCACCTCTCCCGCTTTGCTAAGGCGGTAGAGACCACCATCTTTGTTAAGAACGCACCTTCCTATGCCGGCATTGGATTCGGCGGCGAGGGTCATACCACCTTTACCATTGCAGGCCCCACCGGCGAGGGTATCACCTCTGCCCGCAGCTTTACCCGCCAGCGCAGATGCGTGATGGCCGATAGTTTCAGAATCATCTAAAGGAGTTTTATTCCATGGCATACGATGCAAAATTGGTCGCAGAAATTGTCGACCGTGTGATGAAAGAATGCAATGCCGCAGGCAACGATACCGTTCCCGTTGGCATCTCCAACCGCCATATCCACCTTTCTGCCGCCGATCTGGAAACCCTTTTCGGCAAGGGCTATGAGCTGACCCCCATCAAGGAACTCTCCCAGCCCGGTCAGTTTGCCTGCAAGGAGCAGTTGACCATCGTTGGCCCGTCCTTACGCCCCATCGAAGGGGTTCGGGTTTTGGGTCCCGTTCGCTCCGCATCTCAGGTGGAGATCTCCCGCACCGATTCCTTTACCTTGAAGATCAAACCTCCTGTGCGTGAATCGGGCGATATTAAAGGCTCTGCTCCCATCACCATCATCGGCCCCAAAGGGGTTGTTACCCTTAAGGAAGGTTGCATCATCGCCAACCGCCATATTCATATGAGCGAAGAGGAAGGCCGCTCCTTTGGCCTGAAGGATGGCGATTATGTTGACGTTGAGGTCAAGGGCGAGCGCCGCACCACCTTCTATGACGTGCAGGTGCGGGTCAATAAAGCGTTCCGCCTGGAAATGCATATCGATACCGATGATGCAAATGCCGCAGGGATCGGAAATGGTTTCAAGGTAAAAATCATCAGATAATACATAAAACCATAAAAGAAGGTGGAAAATCCACCTTCTTTTTTCTTTACTTTTTTAAAACTCTATGTTATAATCAGATTGAGCCATTTTTATACTTTTAATAATTATTCATAGAGGTGATGCTTTTATGGTTCAGCTCAACAAGCGAATCCTAATTCAAAATATTTATTTAAATCAGGATGAAATGCGCCATCATTCTCGCCTTCTCTATCTTCAGCAAGGGGATTTAGAGCTCACGCTCGATAAAGAGCTCTATCACCTCGCCGAAGGGGATGTTGCCCTTTGGCAACCCGATACCTTTTGCCGATTGCAAGCATCGGATGACGCTCGTTATTTCTTTTTAGCCTTCGATGGCGAAGGGCTAAACGATAATAAGGTTGCCGCCCTTTCAGAGAGAGGAAAAACCTTCGCGCAAGAAATTGCAACTCTTATAGAAATCGCCCCTAATGATCCCCAGATCTATCCCCTGCTGGAGTTGCTTCTCATTCAAGCAGACATCTGCGAACCCTGCATCCCAGAACCTGCAGAGCGGGATTTCCTGCTTTTCACCAAAGCCTCTGCCTATCTGGAAGAAAATATTCCCGCCCGCCTTTCGGTTGGCGAATTGGCAGCGCATCTGGATATCAGCCTTTCCCACCTTAAGCGGGTATTTGCCCGCTATGCCGGAATGGGCGCCCATGATTATTTCAATATCCTTAAGATCCAACGTGCCAAAGAACTGCTCGCCCGGGGCCATTCGGTCACCCAAACGGCAGAGTTGGTTGGTTTTTCCAACCAAGCCTATTTCTCTGCCGCCTTTAAGCGGATCACCGGCCGCCTGCCTAAGGAATATTTTGGCTGCCTGCGCGCACCCCGCACCCCCCGCAAACCGGCTATCGCGCCGCCCCAAGTTGACCAATCCCAAAAAGATCTGCCAAGCTATCTTCTTTAATTATATTTTTATCTATTTATATCTTTAATTATATAATTTTAGACCAATATATAACAGAAGGGATCGATTGCATCGATCCCTTCTGTCTTTTATATGATTTTCATTCCTTTCCTATTTATATATGAAAAGCGGCCGCAGGAACCTTTCTTTCAGAACCTGCGACCGCCTGATGAAAACACCACAATACATTTTTTCTTCTCAACAACAAATCTATTTTACCACACTTTTCCAAGCGATGTCAATCAATTTTTCCCTTTTTCACTTAATTTCTGCGTTTTTAATAAAAATTTTTAGGTTATTTTATACAACATTACATATTGAAAGTTCATAAAAATTGTGCTATTATATAGTCAAGGAAAGGGTGATACCAATGTACAGATAACCCCGGTGGTTCATCGAAATCAACGCAGAATAGACCATCTCAGATCCCGAAAGTGTTCGTTGGATACGAAAGCAGGCTACGGGAGGAAGTAAGGTAAATATTTTGTAGGTAATCCAACTAAGGATCACGGTCCGTTCGATGAACACCAAAAACAGACTGCAGCCTGAAAAATGAATATTCCAACGCGCAAAGGGTATCTTGCTTGCAAGAAATATTTAATATATAATGATGCGTAATGTGGAGGATTTTAAAAAAGGTTGGCAGTCGAAAATCAATAGAAAGAGAGGTTGAAATATGCTGGATATTAAGAGTGAACAGAAATGACCCTTGATTTGATGTTAGGTGAAAGATAACATCGGTCAAGGGTCATTTCTATTTTAAAGAAGCAGAGCGTGGCAACGCTCTTTTTTTATTGCCTGAAATGAGGGTGGAAAAATATTCCCTTCCATGGTATAATGAAACAAAAAATCTAAAAGGATGTTTTTAAGATGAAAAGAATCATTGAATTGGTCTTAACCCTTCTTTTGATGCTCAACCTTCCTTTTGCCGCCTTTGCGGAGGGAGGAGCGGAAGCAACTGTTCTTTTTACGAACGATCTTCATTCCCATTTTTTGCCCTCCCCTGATGGTCAGGGCGGGGAGTTTGGCGGCTATGCTCGATTGATGACCGCCATCAAGGCCCAAAAGGAACTTGCGCCCGATGCTATTTTAGTCGACGGCGGCGATTTTTCCATGGGCTCCCTTTTCCAAACCGCCTATCCCACCTCGGCGTTGGAATTGCGGATGATGGGTGCCATGGGCTATGATGCCACCACCTTCGGCAATCATGAGTTTGATTATCTGCCCGCAGGGCTGACCGCCATGCTCAATGCAGCGGTTGCAAGCGGCGATCGGCTCCCTGCCCTGCTGACGGCCAACTATCAACCGCCCCGAGAGGGAGAAGAAGGCTATAATCCCGAACTTCTGAACGCAATGGATAACTACGGTGTGAAGGAATATATGCTCCTGGAGCGGGGCGGGATCCATTACGCCCTTTTCGGCATCTTTGGGATCGATTCCGATGATTGCGCGCCCAATTCCGGCATGATTTTGCAGGACGCCGCCGAGCGAGCCCAAGCGGTGGTGGATCAGGCGGTGGCGGAATGCAAGGAAACCTATGGAGCCGAGCCCATCGTCGTCTGCCTTTCCCATAGCGGAACAGAGGATGAGGCTGGGGAAGATTATGAATTAGCCAAAGCAGTCAATGGTATCGACCTGATCATCTCCGGCCATACCCATACCACCTTAGAAGAGCCCATCAAGGTCAACGATACCTATATTGTTGCTGCGGGAGAATACGGCAAGTACTTGGGGGTTGCTACCCTTTCCGCAGGGGAAGAAACCGCACTGACCGATTATCAGCTGATCCCCATCGACGAAACGGTAGCGGAAGATCCCGCCATCGCCGCGCGGGTAGAGAAAGCCAAATCCGATGTAGAAAAGAACTACCTCACCCAATACGGCCTGACCTTTGACGAAGTGTTGCTGCAAAATGACATCACCTTCGATACAGTCGACGACGTTTACGCCACCCAGCATGAGTCCACCCTTTGCAACGTTTTTTCCGATGCCTATAAATGGGCGGCCGAGCTTGCAACAGGCGAGACTGTGGATATGGCGCTGACCGCCGCGGGTGTGATCCGCGAAAGCCTGCCTCTGGGCAAGGTAACGGTTTCCGACGTTTTCAACGCCGCTTCTTTGGGCGTGGGAACCGAAGGGGAGCTGATCGCCGTTTATATCACCGGTAAGGACCTCAAAAATGCCCTCGAGGTAGATGCCTCGGTGCAACCGCTGATGAGCAGTGCACAGCTTTTCTGCTCAGGCGTGGAATATTCCTTTAATACCAACCGCATGATCTTTAATAAGGTGGATTATGCCATGCTCCGCCGCGCCGACGGCACCACCGAGGAGATCAAAGACGATCAACTTTACCGCATTGTTACCGGTATGTATGCAGGGCAGATGCTGGGCGCGGTGGAAAGCACCTCCATGGGTCTGCTCTCCATCACCCCGCGGGATGCCGATGGCAACCCCATCGCCCCCGATAAATTGGTGAATTTTGTTATCAAGGATCAAGAGGGCAAGCCGGTCAAGGAATGGTATGCCATCGCCACCTATCTCCTCTCCATGGGCGGCAAGATGGATCCCGCCTATGCCGCCCCCGACGGACGCAAGGTAGTCTATTCCAGCCTCAGCCTCCAAAAACTCCTCTCCAATGCCAATGGTTTTACTTACGCTCTTTTGGGCGCGATTTTGCTGGTTTTGGTGCTGATTGCTCTTGCTATTTGGCTGATCCTGCGCAAGATTAAGAAAAAGAAAGCCGTTACTGTATAATCAAAACAATTTTGCTCATCCTATCATCAAAACCTTGAAAGGATGATGATCAATGATCGAGCAGGATACAATCAAACTGTTGCGGGAATGCGATGCAGGGGTGCAGATGGGAATCGCCTCCATTAAGGACGTTTTGGACTATACCAAAAGTGAGCAGCTGCGCAAAACCCTCTACGATTGTAAAGAAGAGCACGATAAGCTCAACAACGAGATCCAGCAGTTGCTGGAGAAATACCACGACGACGGCAAAGCCCCCAACCCCATCGCCAAGGGCATGAGCTGGATGAAGACCACCACCAAGCTTTCCATCGACAGTTCCGATGAAACCATCGCCGATCTGATGACCGACGGATGCAACATGGGCGTTAAATCCCTCAACCGCTACCTCAACCAATATAAGGCGGCGGATGAAGTTTCCAAGGATATCGCCAAACGGCTGATCAACCTGGAAGAACGTCTCGCCATCGACATCCGCCAATATTTATAAAACAAAAGCGACCCTATGGAAGACACTTCGTAAGGAAGTTGTCTTCCATCGTTTTTTATAAAAGAAAAGACACTTTCAATTGATGAATTATAAAGCTGTGCCGATGGCACATCATAACTTGGCATAGCCAATCATAACTCATAGCTCGCCGCAAGGCGATTATAACTGAGGCACCTTCCTTGCGGAGGGTGCCTCATCGGGTCGCATTTATTCATTTTCATAGAGTTTGAATTGCTTATAAAGAGCCATCCGCTCATCCGCATGAGCGCTTGCTTTTATAAGGGACGGTCGTTTACCCTGAAGCATTAAAAGAAGATATCTTATAATCCGCCATACAAAAATGATGGGATATAAGATCTTCCACCTTCTTAAAAACGGATAGGAATAATACATGGAGTTTTTAAGGGTCAAGAACTGATTGGCTAATTTTCCGTTTTCCATTCCGTTCTTGCCGTTTTGAGAGATCATCCGCCCCGCCCCTGCGCGGTTTTGATCTTTTTGCCCCAAATTCCCCGCAGCAAAAACATCGGCAATCAATTGCGCGCAAAGGCTTTCATCTGCATCCGCCGCCCATGGAGGGCAGGCGGTGCCCAAATATAGATGGGCCGCCTTGGTGATGATTTGGGAAAAACGCAATGTTCCGCTCTTTTTCATGAGCGGCAAAAGTTTTTCCGCCCAAAAGGCTTCATCTTTCGTTTTTTCGACAAAATATGCCCAATCGCAAAAGTGCCGAAGCCCCAACCCTTCCCCCTGCAGATGATGGATGGTATGCAAAAGAATGATCGCACCATGGATCTCAGGCAAGGGGTTTCGAAAAGGAGGTTGTTCATTTTCGAAATATTTTTCGGTTGCATCTTTCAGATAACGCCGAAAAAGATCTCCCGCATCCCCAAAAGGGATTCCGGCAACCTCAAAATGCATCTCCAAAAGCTCGTCGCTTTTCCGAAAAAGGCGATGGCAGATATGCTCATCCAGGCTTTTCTTATAACCCGCATCCGTCAAAGCGTCTTCCACTTCTTTTTGAATGGCTTGGGGAATGAGAAAATCAACATCCCCCATGATCCGCTTTTGGGGGTCGGGATAATAGGATGCCGAGGCAAAGCCCTTTAAAATAATATAGCCAAAACGGCGGGCATCTAAAATCTCGATGAGCCCCTCCTGCCACCTTAAAACGGCGGCATTTTTCCGCAAGCACCGCAGAGAAAGAAGAAACCACTCATCATAAATCTTTTTGGGGATATATTCTTTGCATTTCGGCGTTGCATCAAAAGCCAAGAGGGAAACCGCTTGCTTGGCACTCTCCTCTTTGACTTGTTGCCAATCTTCCAAGGAGAGCACCGAAAAATCAAAATCACTATTCGGTTTTAAAAGCGCTAAAAGTGCTTTCTGAGGAAGACTAAACATAAAAGTCACTTTCCTTTTATAAGGTTATAAATTACTGTTTTCAGATTTTTCCTGGGGATGCCGAAATTTTTGGCGGCATATGGGAACCCCTCTTTTTTATACGTTTGCCAAAACGCCTCATATTCATCGGGCTTCTCCGCAGGATGATGGAGTTGGGGTTGCTTGGCGGCGCAAAAGTCCGCAGGCTCTTTTGCCCCCTCAACCTGTTCGAAAAGTTTTTCGCCCTTAGGAGAGTTGATCAAAACCATCGAAACACCCAACGCATCTTCAAAGGCGGGGTTGCTTTTTTCAATCCCCCAAAAATCTGATATTGTTATATCGCCAACACGCTCCGCTTTAGCGTATTTGCAGGCAAAGCATGCATCGCTTGTGATGTTGTTGCTATAATATAAATTCATAAATGCAGAGGTATTTTGGTTATGCAATACCCGCGCATCTGCGGTTTCGACGGCGCTGGAATCGCCCCGCCAAGAGATGGACTTATTTCTGAAAAAGTATTTTTTGAAATCCTCTTTTTCATGCAACCATCCAATATAGTCTGCAAACACCTTCGGCGATGGAACACCATGGCAAATGATATCGCATAAATAAAGATTTTCTTTATTTAGCCCTTCTTTTTCTGCAAAAGTTTTCACCGCCGCCACTTGGCAGGGCGTGCCCGAAAATAATATCGGAATGCCGCCTAAAAGATCTTCTTTCAGCGCCTTGAAGACCGCCGATATATCGCTTTGAATATACTTTGTGCCTTGGAGCAAGGATAGATCTCCCGCTTTATCGATCCGCTTATGGCAAAGCTTAAAATCACCATCCAGGCTCGCACCGTAAACACTTCCGCCCTTCTTTATAACCCTTTCTGCCAAGGCCGCAAAGGCACCGCCCGAGGTGGAATTTTTGCGCAAACGGTCGGGCGCTTTAAACGCATATGTTGCGATCGGCGCACTCGTTTTTATCTCGTTTATTGCAGGGCAAACTTTATAGCAAGCCTTGCATTGAATGCATTTTTGCTCATCAATAAAGCTTTTTAAAAAGCCCTTATCGTCTTTTATTATGCGAATTGCATCTTGCCTGCAGGCTGTTTGGCAAACGCCGCAGCCAACGCAATTCTTTTCAACCAAAGGCTTTTTGGGAGCTTTTAAGGCATCCAGCAAGAATCGCTTGGAAGAAGCGATAAACACCTCCAAATTTTTATGGACATCCGAATAATCAATCGCCTCATTCGGCAAAACAGGACGCTCCTCATCCAGCATATACTCGGAAAGACCCGCTTTTTCCATAAGGGAGGTTATGCGGCTGCCCCGATGCTTATTATTAAAGACAAAGAACTGCTTTTCAAAAAGGATGGAAAAGGCTGTGCCATGAAAGGAATTGGTAAAAACGGTATGAGCGTATCGGATGGCATTCAAAAACTCGATAGGGCCGTAATCCGCTTTTTGAGTATGTTTCTGATGGCGATCCTTATTGGCGCAGATCTCCACCAGCTTCAGGTTATGTTCTTTGGCATATTTTTTTGCCGTTTCAAGCATTTTTGAATTGGAAACAATGCTATAGACCAAAACGTAATCCTGCTTGATCATTCTTTTTTTGAGCAAAGATTCATAATCCGCCTTGCTCAGCAAAAAAACAGGATCGCAAACGGTTTGCACCTTGCAATTTGCCAATCCATTCAGATAAACCGCAGAGTCCGGTTCCCGCACCGAGCAAGAATCCAACTTCCGAATAAGCGGAACAACCTTTTCGGCCTCCGAAGGAGAATATTCCGCTTTCCCCATGCTCGCAGCGTATGAGATTCTTTTGGCCACTCCATCGATCTCCCCAAAATAGAGAGGATCCACCCCGTTTGTTATATCGGGATTCCAAATCTGATCACTCCCGCAAATGACCATATCATACCCTGTATTTTCAATTTCAGCGCAAGTGTTATATTTTTCGGAAAGTTTGCAGTGATTTTTACGAAAGGAATAAAACTTCTTAAGTCTGCGCCTCTTTGCTCCCGCCGAGAGGGCAAGGGCTATATTAAGCTTCAAATTATGAAAGAGGGACTTCGTTTTGCCGCAATCATAGGAATGCTTAAGCCAACGGAATAAGTAGTTATCTTGATCCAATTCTTTGGATAAATAGTCTATGATTTCAGCATCGAATCCCGCATCATTGATAAACTTGCAGCTTGCAAAAGCTTGCAAATTCGCTCCGTAATTGACGTTTCTATGAACGGTGATAATTCCTGTTTTCTTGCTATTCGCCAATTGTGTCAACATCCTTTTTAGATATAGTAGATATTAGATCGATTATTTTATTTTTAAATATGATGACCAAAATCAAAAGTATAGCTAAAAGCAAAATCTTTAAGATTAATTTATCCAAAAAAACCAGCCCAAAGATCATTAAAATCCCAAAGGCCGCAAAAATCAGGGATAAGATCTTGATGTTTATGATCTGATCCAGATTTTTTTCATATTTCTTTGCCAAGAAATAATATGCTGCAAAATGGAAAAAGCTTGTAATGAGCGTGGCATAACCAACCGCAACGAATCCAAAAAGCTTGATCCCAACATAATTCAAAATAATATTCAAAACAGCCGTTGCCATTGTGGCAAGACTCATTTGTTTGGTCTTTTCGTAATAAAAAATGATATTCCCCACCAATCCGGTAACAAAAGATACCTGAACTGTAAAAGCAAGGGGCGCCACAAACCAAACCGCATCCATATATTCGGGGGTTGCAAAAATCAAGATGCCTTCTCTGGCGAAAAGGATAACAAACTCACATACAACCGAGACCAACAGGCTGCAGCCTAAAATGGTTTTATAAAGGCTTTGAACCGATCCTTTTTTGATGGACTGAAGGGTATAGGGGATCAGGGAACTATTGATCGATTGGGTTATAATGCTGATGATTCCCGTAATGCTGCCCGCAATGCTATAGAGCCCTGCCGAAGCGGCGCTGACAAAGGCGTTCAGCATCAGTTTATCGGAAGAATTCAGCAAAACCTGAGATAGGTAGTGCGGTAATAAGGGCACATTGAATTTCAGAGCATATTTCCAATACTCTTTATGGTATAGCTTTTTGCCTTTGGCAAGGAGCAAAACCGTAATGACCGCGCCGATCAGGATGCCCCAAAGCCCCGAGCCGATCACCTTGGCATAAGCCTTATTTTCAGCCGTCAGCTGAACCGCAAGGATGGCTACAATCGGGCTCAGCAACGCATTGGAAAAGGTATAGGCGATGACCTTTTTATAGTCGTAGGTAAACCGCTTGCGCATCAACCAGAATGTGGTGGTTGCGTTAAAGAAGGTCTGCACCCACATAAAGATCAAATAGCCTGTACTCAGTTCAAAAAGGGATGGGAACAAAAAGTTTACAATGATGCAGCATGCATAGACCGAAATGGATGCAACGGCAGTAAGACCGATCAAAGAGGAAGTCAGGGTATCGACATCCTTTTCATACTTGGTCATTGCCACGTTATAAACACCGCCCGCAAGGGAAAGGGTTGCAAAAATGCTGATAATGCCCTCCCAAGTGATGAAAACGCTGGAGATGCCGTAATCAGAAACATCCAAAAGTCTGGTGAAGATGGGGGTGGTGATAAAGGAGATCCCCCGCAAGACAACATTGGAAACAACAAACCAAAAAGAAGCCTTGGCCGCAGGCGACATATTATTTAGTTTTTTCAAAAAATCCTTAAGTTTCTTCATGAAAAGTCGCTTCAATTCCTCTTATGGTTTCTTCTTTTGTTGCGGCATTTAATGCCGGTGCTTCGCTTAATGTTTTCAATAGATCCGGATGGTCTAAAAGATTCTTCACCGCAAGGTAGATGCTTTCACTATCTCGGGATATAAGCACCCCATTTTTGCTATCAGCAATCATCTCCAGATTACTTTCGATCGCGGTGCAAACAACCGCTTTTTTCAAAAGTTTTTCTTCGTATATTACCAAACTAAAGCCTTCATAACTGGAGGGCTGCACGCACATCGCGGCGTTTTTAATATAAGTATAAGGATTGGATTGATTGCCAAGCAAAATAAAGTGATCTTCCAACTGTTTCTGCTTTATCCGCTCTTCCAGCTCGGCTCTTTGGGGGCCATCGCCGCAAATATACCATTTAACATTATAACCCTCATCCACCACTCGCTTGCAGGGCTCTACGCAAAGATGGAAGCCCTTGAGCTCCACCAAGCGCCCCACCGACAAAATGCACCGGCAGTTTTGGTCCATTTCGTTTGGTTCATTTGCAAGCTCTTCAATACGCTCCAAAGCAAACAGCGCGGGCAAGGTAAAAACTTTTATTTTGGATTTGAATTCAGGATAAAGTTCACCCAAAGATCTTTTTGAATTTTGGGAAACGGTGCAAATATAGTCTGCCTTTTGAAAGGCGCTTCGATCAAGGGCGCGGTTTGTTTCAACCTTTTTAATGTCGGTATGGATCCATAGCGATTTAACCTTGGCATCAACGCAGTCGGCAACATAATAGCCCGCGCTCCCTTCGGCAAAGCCGATGGCAGCATCATATTTCTTATCCGTTTTGAGCATGGACTTTTTCTGAAAATGCCAATCCATCGCAGAAAAGCCGCCCATACCCAATCTTGCCTTGATAAATCGCAAAACGCGATAAAAAGCTAAATCAACCCGCCCTTTTTTAAGCAATACCTTTAGCGCTTGCAAGATGGATTGATTAAATACAGCGCTGAAATAGGGCGAATCGGGCAACAAATGAACATTCTTATTCAGTTGGGGCAAAAGATCTCGGCCGTCGCTGAATAAATATAAATCGACGGCATATTTTTCATAATCCAGATTGTTGCAGAGATCGATCAACGTTTTTTCCAACCCGCCGGTCGCAAGACTATCGGCAACGATTAAAATGGTTTTCATCTTATTCTTTCTCGCTTCTCATTTCGTCTATTAAATCCATCAGTTCGTCGGATACCCCGGGCACAACCTTTCGGCAAAACATATAACCGCAGTTTTTAATCTCGTCAAAATCTTTCGCGGTATAAACCGAAGTATCCACATCATAGCAGTGGTAATGCAGCGGTGCCCAACCAAAATGCTCGGTGATTTCATGCTCCTCGCCCTTTTGAATTGTGTTGCATCTTAATGGGGAATTGAAAATGACCGTTTGCCAATAGATCTCATCTGGAGCATGAGTGCGTTTCATTCTTCGATTGAACTGTTTATCGTATTTATAAGTATTAATCAAAAGCTCAGCACCATGGCGCGTAAAGGCAGAGAGCATTTGACCAAAATAGGGATCTACCAGTTGATTGTTTAACGGAACTCTGATTTCTTTTCTCTTATAGCTTTTTGTTATGGTTTTATACATGAAATGGCGATAGCATCTTGCCAGAAATAGGTTGTTAAAGAAAAAGTCAAAGTACCAATTATTCAAAATCTTATTTTTATCGGTAGGAATAGTAGAAGTCGTTATGTTATAGGCCATAACATATTCCGTCGTCTTATTCTTCTCAAATTCCCTTAAAATTTCGCCGTTGGTCATCAAAGGATAATCCTGGCCGGTCATGAATACAAACCGATCATATTCGGTCTTGCTATTATAAGCATCAATGAGTCCCGCCATATATCCCTTTATTATAGAAAATCCGGCCCACCAAACACTATAACGCTTGGTGGTGAAAAAGACATTTTGGTAATTTTTAAGCAGATTTTCAAAAGCACCAAGATCAGATTTTTTATCTATATGTATATAAAAATCGCCTGTGCCCGAAAGGGAATCTACCAATCTTTTTATTTGATCAGGATCTTTATGTGCCAAAATAATATACGCGATTCTCATTCTTTCCCACCGATATTCTTAATGATATATAACTGCCTTGATAAACTTATGGATATCGATGATAACCATAATACAATTTTTTCTTTTTTAGATAGATACGGGTTATTCAAAGCTGAATTAATATTTTTTCTTAAATATCTTTTTTGCTCTGAAAGCTCTTTTTTGAATTGTTTTCTTTCCTTTTGGGTGACAGAAATGAATAAAAGATATATTTTTTTGAATAAAAAATATTCTTGTTCGGTTTTTATTTCGTAATCTTTATCAGATAGAAACTCCAAAGATTTCTCATAAAAATAAATGGCGTCTAAATATATGCTTCCACCCGCTGCGCGTGTCACACTATTGTTTCTATATACACAATTGTAAAAGGGATAACTATAAATGGCTGTGCCATTTGTTTGTGTTAGTAAAACAACCGTGAAATAAAAATCTTCCACCCGATAGCCTTCCGGAATACGAAACGCCTTAATGTAATTGGCTTTTGTAACTCGTGTACACAAACTCACATTTCCCTTATGCAAGTAAATATTGCGTATAGACTCTATTGCACTAACTTTTTTTAGTTCCTTCGTCTTCTCTTCAATTTCAACAAGTGCGCCATCTCCATCATATAACTTTGATAAACATTCAATGGTGGGAAGATCATGTTGTTTCATAACCCCAATAAGTGTTTCATACATATCATGATCAACATAATCATCCGCATCGCAAAAGCCAATGTAATCCCCTTGCGCCGCATCAATTCCGGCATTTCGAGCCGATGCTGCTCCACCGTTTTCTTTATGGATCACCTTCACGCGGGCATCCTTTTTGGCATATTCATCGCAGATGGCACCGCTTTTATCGAAAGAACCGTCATCCACTAAAATCAATTCCAAATCGGAAAGTGTTTGATTTAAAATACTTTCGATGCATTTTTCAATGTAGTTTTCGGCATTATATACGGGTACGATAACGGATAAAACCGGATTTCCCAATTTTTTCACTCCTATTTGAACCAGTTATTTTTTATCACTTGGACAGAACTAAATACCCCAAAATCTGCAGGGGTCATTTTATTATCAGCATAAAATTCCTTGACAGCAGCCAAAAAACGTTCGGCCGCAATGCGATAGTTATAATGCTCTATCGTTCTGCGCGCATTTTCCCCAAGGCGTTTTGCTTTTTGGGCGTCCATTAAAAGGTCTTTCACTCCATAGTAGGCATTTTTATCATCGCCGAATTTATAAATCAAACCATTTTCTTGATGCCTGATCAAAAAGGGAACCGACCCAACGGCACTGCTTGCAACGACCGCGCATCCGCTCGCCATTGCTTCATTCAAAACCGCGCCCCATCCCTCATTGAAATCGCTGGTAAACATATAAATTTGACTTTTGCTCATAATATCTAAAACCTCATCATGGGTTTTAGAGCCCGCAAAATTCACTCGCCCTTCCAGATGATAAGAGGAGGTCAAAGCAAGAAGATGTTCCTTTTCAGGACCATCGCCAACGATAGTAACATTGAAATCATTGCCGTCTTTCTTCAAAAGCCTTGCGGTTTCGATCACCGTTTCTACATGCTTTAATTTCAATAATCTACCCACATAAAGAATCGTATTTCGCTCTTTTTCTTTTTTAAAGCAGAGATTATTTTCAGGGAAATAGCCCCATTTGAAAATTTTATTGCGAGGAAAAGCAAATAACGAGAGATCGTATGGCAAAAAGGCCGAAGCTGCCAATACATAAAAATTTTTGTTTTTATGATGGAGGTAGCGGGTGTGGAGCATTGCAAAATTTTTAGGAATCAAAGCACGCCATATACCCTTTTTAAAAAGTCTTTCGGAATAAATAAACGAAAGCTTATTTTCCTTCATTCGTAAGGTAACAAGCTCGTCCGGGCAGCCGCCGAAAATAACCGCATCTGCAGTTAAAATCTCGTGCTCTGCTCTTTCTTTTTCAGCAGAAAAATCGATAACATAATCACGCAAATGGCTCGTCTGATAGCCCTGAGATCCCCCATTTTCAGTTGCTATAAACCAAAATTCGTCTATCAAGGTTTTCAGATATTCGCAAAAAGGGATTTGATGATGATTCAGAAAATTAGATACAAAAACAATTTTCATATCCATCTCCTTTAAAAACAAAATGCGTATTTTAAGCCAAGAACTCTATAGGCGAAAAATGCGAAGGCGAGGGCGATAACCGTTAATCTTATAATGCTTCGGTTTCGAGGTTGAGCAACAGCCTCTATGGATTCGGTCAAAACAACCGGGATGGTATTCAGCCAATACATGGAAGGGCGTTCGGCGGTTCGGCCGATCAGCCGAAATACCCAGATAATACCGCAGATAATTCCCGAATTTAAGATAACCCTTTCCTTCAAGCTTGCAACCCATTTGGATTTTGTCATCAGTGCCAGCGTAAGGATGCAGATCAAAATCGCGAAGAAGATAAAGCCGTTATCTGTTTTTTCAACGCCGTAGTCGTAATTCAATAATTCATTGGCCACGTCCAGCAATTCTTCATAGCTAAAATAAGCAACCACCGTTACCGCAATGTTTACGAGCATCGATACAGCCGTTACTTTTCTCTGCCCTAAAAAATACATTACGATGAAGATATACGCAGAATGATGGACCTGCGCCGCCAATAAAACAAGCAACAAAAACGGGATGAACTTCTTCTCTTGGATAAACCGCACCGCCAGCATGCAAATACTCATGGCGATTGCTTGACGGATGCCTGTAAGAACAAAAAGAAAATTGCCGAGGGTAACATAAAAAAACAATGCCAATATGGGAGATTTGGAATTTCGCTTAATTAAATCAAAAATCCCAATCAGAGAGACCGTAGCTGTAGTCAATAAAAATAATACTTTTGAGCCGGTGAAGGTTCGGATCAGTTTTACAAAAACAAAGTAACCTGAATCCTGGGGATATTCGCTAAGCAAATCCCCCCAGCCAATATTATTGATGGATAAAAATCTTCGAACATACCCGATCGTATCATTTCCTGTTCGCTCGGAACGAAGACCGACGATCAAAACGATGGCTAAACATCCAATAAAGAATAACCACTTTCTGTTCTTTTCACTTTTTGTTCCGCAATAAATTGCATAAAGCAGCAATTCAAATGCAGCAAGACCTAAATAAACAAACATAAATTAACTCTTTTCGGTGATTTTTTTATAGATTTCCAAATACTTGCCATAGCAAGTATTTTTATCAAACTTCTTGTGCTTTTCCTCAATGGGAATTTTTATCGGATTGGTTTTTATATATTCGATCTTTTCCAGCAAAGAAGGGATATTGTTTTCCTCAACAATAAAACCGCTGTTTTGATCGACCAGTTCAGGGCTTCCGCAACAATCATAGGTTATTACCGGCGTTCCGCAACAAATCGCCTCCATATTGACCGTCGGAAGGGTGTCTGCGTGGGTGAGGTTGATAAAAACATTGCTCGATGCATAAACATCCGATAATTCCTGCCGATCGGTTATATACCCCAACGGTAATACATTTTGGAATCCTTCAAAAACTCTTTTTTGCGCTTCTGAGCAACCAACGATGATGATTCTTGCATCTTTATTATTTGCAATGATCTCTTTCACCGCCAACCGATTTTCCGGCAAGCACCATTTATCCGCCATCCCCATGATAACAAACGGTTGGGTGATGCCGCAGCGTTCTTTAAAATCGCTTTTGTGGGGGCGAAAAACGGCAGTATCCACCCCATTATAAACGGTCAAAAGGTATTTGGGGTTCAGATAGGATTTCTCGACCTCTTTGGTGATCCATTCACTGCAACCGACAAGGGTTAGATTCTTGATTTTATTCAAATGATCTGTCTTGTCCTTAAGCACCTTATGGGTAACATCGGAAAACCAGCTTGGTTGCTCCCCTTTGTTAAGGGGGCACTCCCCGCAGGATGCTTGCCATTTATCGCATTTGACTCCTGCATAATGGGTGCACTTGCCTGTAAAATACCAGCAATCATGCAAGGTGATGACCGTTGGGATGTTTTCTTTGGCCAGATAGTCGCAAAGAAGGTTCAAGTTGATATAGTTACTATGGAGATTATGAAGATGCACCGCATCGGGACCGATTTTGCTTATATATTTTATCAGCTTTTTTGTGGCACCTCTTGATGCATAAGCCTGCTTGCCGAAAATGCGGGAATAAAGTGCGTGGATCTTCCAATCCAATTTATTCCCGATCCGATAGGACTCGGCGGGAGGATTTATTGCGGATTGATATGCAATATGGGATTGGTGCCCGTCCTTTTCCAGATGGGATTCAATATCTTTAACGATTATGCCGGTGCTTTTAAATCCATAGACGGCATTGATTTGCAGAATCCTCATATTTTCTCCTAATTTGTTTTGACGTTCTTAAATAGCATATAATAAATCTTTCTTATTGTCGGGCGTAATTTCCCATAAAAAGAAATCACCGTTAGAGAAACACTTTGCGCTAAAGAATAAAGGTTTTTCTTCCTCATTTCTTGGATGCCGAGATGAACATTTTGCGCCAAGTTGTATTTCGCGCACTGTTTTGTGTATTGATACAACAAATTGTTTTCACACGTGCTTTTTTCGGCTAAAACCGGGATCAAACGTTTTCCCAACCGAAATGAATCGGTATAAAATAAATCTCTTCTGGTTTGAGTTACCTGATTGTTATGAACACGCGACAAAACACCGACATCGTTGTGGTAAACCCAAGAAAACTGCGCAAAACAAATTCTAAGCCATAGATCAAAATCTTGATTATATCTTAATTCCTCGTCGAAAAGTCCCACTTTATCAAAAACATATTTAGGGATGAGAAGAGCACACCCGCTAAATAATTTATCTTTGATAATTCTTTCGGCTTCTTCGTCCCAAGCAACAACACCTGATTTTTCCAAAGCAGAATGATCATTGGAGCTCGATAAAAAGTTGGAATTTTTATCAATTTGCCGTTCGGAACAAACGATGATGTCTGCGCCATCTTTTATTTTTATTACTTGGGATTCGATTTTAGTCGGTGTATATTCGTCATCGTGAGAAAGCCAGGAAAAATAATCCCCTCGCATTTCTTTGATTCCCAAGTTTAACGCAGAAGAAACACCGCCGTTTTCTTTGCTCAAATAGCGAATTTTATTTCCATAGGTAAGTGCAATTTTTTCCGTTTCGCCACCGTCTGCTGAACCGTCATTTATAACTAAAATCTCTATGTTTTGATAGGTCTGGTTCAGTGCAGAGTCGATTGCTTTTTTTAAAAAGTTTGCGCCATTATAGACAGGGATTATGATTGATACCAACGGAGAAGTTTGCATTTCATTTTCCTTCCATAAAATATTTACCTATTATTTTTTGATTTTAGGGCTGTCTATATTAATCCAGCTTCCCAACCTTAAATCCCATTCTTCCGGTTGGATATCATTACAACCTCCACCATGATAAAATGTTATTTCTCCAAAATAAATATCACCGTCAACATTATATAAGTCTACGCGACAAAACGGAAAGGGTTCAGAAAGTTTTCTTGCAATCTCTATCATTTTTTCAAAGTTTTCAGGCTTTTTAATTTCACCATGATAGTTATCACGCGTTTCTTTAAAAGGCATTAGATTAAAATCCATGTCGTAGATGTTTCTGGGATAATTATGATTATAAATATTTTTATCATCGATCAAGCCGATATCAAGAAACAACAGTTTGGGAATACCATCAAAACACATAAATTTATAATCTACGGGGAGTTTTCCGTTTTTATCGCGGATGATCTTCTCCACGATTATACGGGGCTTTATGTTTTTATAATTCCATTCTCTGCTAAATAAATAAGGATTTTGCTTAAGCGCATAGTTCATACGCCTGATTATCATTTTCTCATCATTCTCGGCCCAGGGAGAAAAAATATAGTTTTCCCCAGAACCACTGGTGCACTTTATAATGACATCTTCCTTAAAGGAAGAAAATGGCATTTGTTTCGCGTTTTCATAAACACCTATTTGCGGGATTAAAATATGTTCATATCCGCAGGCTTGAACATATTCTCTGACAGCATATTTATCAGAACAAATAGTTAATAACGGGTCCCTGTTATTAAGCTTCAGCCACCATACTTTTTCATCAAAGTATTTAGGATTCTTAAGGTCTAATCGTTTACCGGTATATAATTTATGAAACCATTGTGCATATTTTTCATCCGGAAGAATCAAAAGAAGTTTTGCAACAGTCTTTCTGGCAAATTGAAAAACCATACTTCCAAAGTTGCTTTTATCAGCCCAGTTGCGTAAAAACACTTTGATTTTAAATATCATTACAAATTCTCCTTATACCAGTCGATAGCGAGTTTGATGCCTTCGGCGAAGCTATAATCGGGATCATAGCCCAAAAGTTCTTTAGCCTTGGTGATATCGGCATTGGAATGCTTGATATCCCCCTTACGATCAGGGCCGAAGTTGGGCTCTATATCCACGCCGAGGGCTTTTGTCAGGTTATAATAAATATCGATCAGATACTCCCGCCCGCCATAGGCGATGTTATAGGCTTGGCCTGCGGCTTCGTGCGACGCAAGGCAGGCCTTGAGGTTGGCCTCGATAACATTATCAATATAAGTGAAGTCGCGGCTCTGCTTGCCATCGCCGTTGATGGTGGGGGTCTCGCCGTTTAAGAGAAGCTTGATAAATTTGGGGATAACCGCGGCATATGCACCGTCGGGGGTCTGACGCCGCCCGAAAACATTAAAATAGCGCATACCATAGGTATCCAAGCCATAGTGCATGGTATATTGCTTTGCCCATTCTTCGTCGCACCGTTTGGTAAGGGCGTAGGGCGATAAAAGGTTGCCCTCTCTGCCTTCGGTTTTGGGAAGGTTTGGCTCATCGCCATAGACCGATGAGCTGGATGCATAAACAAACTTCTTAACCCCGCAAATTCTTGCAGCCTCCAGCATATTCAAGGTGCCTTCAATATTGTTTTTGCAGTAGAAAAGCGGCATTTCCAGAGAACGGGGAACACTCCCCCATGCGGCCTGATTTAAAACAAAATCCACATCTTTGCACGCTTTGATGCAGGTATCCAAATCTTTGATATCGCCTTTGATAAACTCATAATTGGGGTTATCCAGGAATAAATCAACATTTTCTTGCTTGCCGGTTGAAAGATCATCCAAGCAACGAACTCTATAACCCAAATTAAGAATGGCTTCGCAGAGGTTCGAGCCGATAAAGCCCGCACCGCCTGTTACCAAAAACAATGAATTTTGAGGGAATTTTAAATGCTTATAGCCCATAAATCACAATCTCCAATAATTATAGCCTGCGGCTTCATATTCCTTGCGGCAGAGAAGACCCTTGATATCGGCAAGAACCTTTTTGCTGTTTGCCCCCGGTTTAAACATCTTATCAAAATCCGCTTGAACAAGATTTTTAAACGCATCATGGGCAACCGCTAAGATCACCGCATCGCAATTGCAGATCTCTTCCATCTTTGCAAACTCCATCCCATAAAGATGCTTTGCTTCCTCGGCATCGGCGGCAGGATCGGCAACAATGGCAGTGATCCCATATTCTTTAAGTTCGTTATAGATATCGATGATCTTAGTATTACGGGTATCGGGACAGTTCTCTTTAAAGGTGAAGCCGAGGATGGCAACCTTTGCCTGCTTGATGGCAACATCCGCTTTAATCAGATTTTTAACAACGCTCTCTGCAACATATTTGCCCATATCATCGTTGATGCGGCGTCCCGAGAGGATAATCTGGCTATGATAACCGAGCTGCTCCGCCTTATAGGTGAGATAATAGGGGTCCACACCGATGCAATGCCCGCCCACAAGACCGGGAAAGAATTTAAGGAAATTCCACTTGGTCCCTGCAGCTTTCAGAACAGACTTGGTATCGATTCCCATTTTATTGAAGATGATGGAAAGCTCGTTCATAAACGCGATATTGATATCCCGCTGGCTGTTTTCAATCACCTTTGCCGCCTCGGCAACCTTGATGTTTTCGGCACGGTGAACCCCCGCCTCAACAACGAGCTCATAAACCTTTGCGATCTCCTCCAGCGATTCTTCGTCCATCCCGCTCACAATCTTAACGATCGTTTCCAGGCGATGGACCTTATCACCGGGGTTGATACGTTCGGGGGAGTAACCAACCTTGAAGTCCACCCCGCATTTAAGGCCGGATTCCTTCTCCAGAATCGGCACGCAGATCTCCTCGGTAACGCCGGGATATACGGTGGATTCGTAAACAACGATACTGCCCTTGATAAGGTTGCGCCCAACAATGCGAGAAGCACTTTCAACCGGGGTCAGATCGGGAGTATGATCACTGTTTACCGGGGTTGGAACCGCAACAATATGGAATTTCGCCTCTTTGAGTTTTGATTCATCGGCGGTGAATTCAACTGTGGTGTTGCTGATCACCTCATCCCCCACTTCATTGGTGGGATCGATCCCGGATTTATAAAGTTCGATCTTTTTAACATTAAGATCAAAACCGATAACATCGACTTTTTTTGCAAAGGCAACAGCGATAGGCATACCGACATAGCCCAAACCTATGAGTGAAATCTTTTCCTCTTTATTGGCAATTTTTTGGTAAAGACTCATTTTCTACCATCTCTTTTCATTTTAAATAGTTGCAATACTTATTTATAACGATTTGGCGGTCGAATTCCGATTCGGCTTTTTTTCTTGCATTTAAGCCGAGAGCGGCCCTCTCCTCTAAAGACAAGCCAACGAACTTTGAGATTTTTTCATATAAATCTTCCGCGTTTTTGAGCCGAAAATAAAAGCCGGTTTTGCCATCATCTACCCCCTCCATACAACCCGGGATATCCGAAACGATAGCGGGACGGCCTGTGGCGGCGGCTTCGAGGATCACATTGCTCATGCCCTCATGGTGAGAAGGATGAATAAGGCAATCACATTCGGTGATCAATCGGTGGATTTCTTCATGAGGAACGCCGTTATAAAAACGAACGCAAGGATTCGTACTCAGGTCTTCCACCTTTTGCTTATAATCCTCGTCTTCATACCAACCAACGATGTGAAACTCCCCATTCAGATTTTCCTTTTGCGCTTTTTTGATTGCCGAAAACAATTCGTCATAGCCTTTGTCCTTACGGATACGCGCTATGGTGATAAATTTTGTAGTCTGATTGCCGGGATATTCCTCAAAAGGATTTGTTGCTAAATTCACCCCGGAACCCGGCAACAGACCGTAGTTGTTTTTAACGATCTTTTTAGCTTTAAAAAAGGATAGATTGCTCTCATTCTGAAAGAAAACCATTTTTGATTTTTTGTATGCAAATTTTTGCAACAGCAACATGATTTTCGAAACAATGTTTTGTTTTTCAAAATTAGCACCAAGTCCTGTTATGTTGGCAATATGGGGAACTTTTGTAAAGCGGCAAGCCAGGCCACCGTAAATATTCGGTTTTGCCGTGAATGTAAAAACAATATCGGGATGAATCGAATTAATTATTTTTTTAATGGAAAAAAAGGTTTTTAAATCTTCCATCGGGTTGGTTCCGAAACGATTGATATCCAATTTCAAAACCGTAGCGCCGCGCTCTGTTAATTGCCCGTTTCGCTCATCGGCCGGAAGAGCAATATAAACTTCTTCTCCTCTTTTGATCAAGTGCTCTACCAACTCAATACGGAAATTATAGATGGTAGTAAAATCATTCACCACAATCAAAATTCTTTTATTCATTTTTATCCCCTTTATAAAGCCCTGAGGATCTTCTCCGCGATCCCCTTTGCATCGATTCCGAATTCGCCGCGCAAATATTTTTGAGTACCCACCTTGGAGGAATAGGTGTCTTCCAGACCTATATTTAATAATTTTGCTTTATGGGGGGCTTGCGCCATCACTTCGGCAACGGCACTGCCAAAACCTCCGATGATATTATGCTCTTCCACCGTTGCGATCAGGTCGAAGTTCTCGGCGCAGGTAAGAATAACCGCGCGATCGATGGGTTTAATGGTAGGGAAGGTATAAACAGCGGGATCGATTCCCTGCTCTTTTAATAGAGAAACCGCCTCCTCGATCTCTTCAAAGATCGCGCCGGTGGAGAATAAGGCAACCCTTGCGCCGTCTTTGACTTTAATGGCTTTTCCGATCTCAAAATGATCCAATTTCTCATGGATACGTTTTTCGCCGCCGCGTCCGAGGCGCAGATAGCAGGTGCCGTTATATTCAGCGATCGCCTTGGTGGCCGCTTCGGCTTCGGTCAAGTCTCCGGGAGCCAAAACAACCATATTGGGCAACGCCCGCATAACTGCGAGATCTTCGGTGGCATGGTGGCTCATGCCGAGGGAACCATATACAAATCCGCCTCCGACACAAACAATTTTCACATTCGCATCATGATAACAACAATCGTTTCTGATTTGTTCCAGGCACCGAAGGGTGGGAAAATTTCCGATGGAATAGGTGAAAACCGTTTTCCCTTCCAATGCCATCCCCGCGGCAAGCGCGGTCATATTTTGCTCGGCGATTCCTGCGTTTGTAAACTGATCGGGAACCGATTCCCAATAGGGTTTTAAAACGCCGAATCCGAGGTCTCCGGTTACTAATTCGATATTCTTATTGGTTTTGGCCAGTGCTGCGAGGGTCCTTACGAATGTATCCCTCATTTATTTGCCCTCCCTTACTTTTTTCTACATCAGCCAGGGTATTAACACGTCTGGGTCTTGCGAGAAAGTTTGGTTTCCAGGTTTCGGTAAAGGTATGATCTTTACCATCAAGCTCGATATTAAGGTTGGGGTTTTCAATGCCATCAGGGGTGTAGATATCGTCTGCACCTTCGGGTTTTTGTTTGTGCAATTCTGTAACAGCGGTATCATATTCCCAACCTTCGTGGGGGAAGCGATAGTGCCAGAGTATATCCATTTCCATAAAGGAAATGCCTTTGCCTTTCACTGTATTTGCAATAATAACAGTGGGCTTGGTTGTTTCGGCTTTCGCCGATTCAAGAGCGGTTTTCAATGCATCGTGGTCGTGGCCGTCGATTTCAAGGGTATTCCAACCGAAGGCCTTCCATTTTAAGGAAAAGTCCTCCATTTCAAGGGTGTTTTCATTATAGTCGAGGCTTTGCATACGATTGTGGTCCACGATTGCAACCAAGTTATTAAGTCTAAAGTGATTTGCAAAGAGAGCAGCCTCCCAAACCGATCCCTCATTACATTCCCCATCGCCTAAGACAACATAGCAACGGCAATCTTTACCGTCTTTTTTAAGTGCGTGGGCCATGCCTGCGGCTACCGAAAGGCCATGACCGAGAGAACCGGTTGAAAGATCAACCCCGGGCACATGATGAGAAACATGGCCCGAAAGGCGGCTTCCGTTTTGATAATGGGTTTTAAGCTCCTCAACATTGAAAAAGCCGCTTTCAGCTAAAGCGGCATATATGGATGCGCCCGCGTGACCTTTGCTCAATATAAACCGATCTCTATTTTCCCACTTTGGTTTTTGGGGATCATATTTCAGGATATCTGCATAAAGTACAGCGATAATATCCGCAACGGATAAAATGGCGCCGATATGACCGCCGCCGGATACATGCGTCATCTCAACACTGTGGCGGCGAATTTTCCAGGCAAGTTGTTTACTGTTCATGATAAACACCTCTATTTACCGTATTCCGAAAATCAAATAGGGAAAACGGCATTTTTTTAATGTTTTTTTACTTCTATAAGGATACCTCGTTCAAAATACGCAGCTCTTCAGGAGTGAGGCTCCAGTCGAGCGCTTCTAAGTTGGAAAGCATTTGTTTTTTATTTTTGACCCCCGCGATAACAACGGAATCTTTGATGTTATCTAAAATGAATCTTATTGCGGTGGAGGCAACCGTTTTTTGATGGTTTTGGGCAATGATCTTCAGTTGCTCAACGATCTCCAGATTCTTTTTCAGCTTATCGCCGTGAAAATTAACATAGATCTCTCGGCTGCGGCGGTCATCGGGCTCAAATTTTGCATGGATATCATATTTGCCGGTCAAAATTCCTTGCCCTAAACTCCCCCATGTTAAGGGTGTGGCGTTGAGTTCCGTTGCAAGAAGCTCCATCTCCTTTTCAAAGGTTCGGCAAGCAAGGGAATACTGATTTTGAAAATTCACAAAAAGATCTTTATAAGGTAATAGCTCGTCCAGCTTTTCTTTCTGAATGTTGCTCAAGCCGAAATAACGGACTTTCCCTTCTTTTTGCAAGGTCTTAAGACCATCCACCACCTCTTGGATGGGAGTATTGTCGCGGTAGTGGATCACATAAATATCCAGATAATCGGTATTCAACCGTTTGAGGCTGTTCTCTAAGGCCTCGCGCATATAGGCAGGAGAGTTATCGTATACCGTTTTTCCGTTGATGATCCTCACACCGAACTTCGATTGGATCACAACGCCCTCTCTTTTACCGCCCAAGCCCTTTGCAAGGGTTCGTTCCGATTGACCCAAACCATAGGTATCGGCCGTATCAAAATAATTGACGCCGTTTTCCAATGCGGTTTCGATGGCGTCTAAAAAATCCCTTTCGTTTGTTTTGCCCCAGCCATAGCCTCCCATGGGGCACCCGCCCATGCAAAAGCGGGATACGCGAAGGTCGGAGTTCTTCAGTGTTATGTATTCCATTTTACTTCCTTCCGAAAATGACTTTTAATGCTTTTTTAATCACCTGCCAAAGGGTCAAAAAGAAAAGATACACATCGGTTTTAAAAGAAATTTCGTTTACATATTTGAGGCGCAACCGATTTTTTTCAGCGAGAACATATTTTTCATACATTTCGTCGGCATTGGCATCCCCCACCAACTCATCGAGACTGATAAATTCAATGGAGCTGAAATCGGTAATGCCGGGACGTACTTGAAGTATGTATTTTTGCGCGGGGGAGTATTGATCGGTATATTGAAGAAGTTCGGGCCGCGGGCCGATAAAACTCATCGTTCCGTTCAAGATGTTTAAGAGCTGAGGAATCTCATCCAACTTTGTTTTGCGCAGAAAACGGCCGATCTTGGTAATGCGCGGATCATTAAAGGCGGTGGTGCCGCCGCCGATCTTATCGGCATCCTTCACCATGGAACGGAATTTATTGATCTTGAAAGCCCGATCTTTATATCCGCCTCGCTCGGCGCGATACAAAACGGGGAGCCCGGATTCCATCGCGATGCAAACCGAAATCACAGCAAATACAGGAATGAGAAAAACAAGCAAAAAAACTGCGAGAAAAATGTCGATTATTCGTTTAAAAAAAATATTATAAATACCGGCACAATTTTTTTGAAGCGTAGCAAGGTCAAATTCTTGGGGATCGATAACTGCGGTTGAACCCGTAGTTTGCGACATAATGTTCCTCCTTTCGACATTATTTGGCAAACATCTACAAAAAAATACATACTTATATAATAACATCATAAATATGATAAGTCAAATCAAAAAACAAGGAAATTTTTTGTATAATCCCACAAAAAACCATTCTATGCAGAAGCCTCCGTTCTCCAAAAACCTGCCGCCATCTTTAAACATCAAAATAATAAAGATTTTTGCATAAAATTCCCGATTTTATCTATTTACATAACTATTTTAATGTTATATAATGAAGACAACAAGGAAGGGAGGCATCATCTTTTATGAAAAAATATGTGCAGGTCGGCTGCGGCATCCGCGGCAGCGCCTATAACCAGACGCTGACAAGCGGGAAGTTCGATGATTGCGCCGAGCTTTGCGGTCTTTTCGATACCAATTCCAAGCGGGCAGAGGTTGTTAACAAGCGATGCAATGCCAATGTTAAGGTCTTTACCGATTTTGATCAAATGCTCCAAGAAGTAAAGCCTGATATCGTTATCGTTACCAGCAAGGATAGCACCCATGATGAATACATTATCAAAGCCCTCCGCGCGGGTTGCGATGTCATCAGTGAAAAGCCTCTGACCACCACCTTTGAAAAGGCGCTGGCCATCCAAAAGGCCGAAAAAGAGAGCGGCAAGCAGGTGCGGGTTACCTTTAATCTGCGCTTCTCCCCCTTCTATAAGCAGATCAAGGAGATTTTAGCCTCCGATGCGATCGGCGAGATCTATAGCGTAAACGTGGAGTGGATGCTGGATACCCATCATGGCGCGGATTATTTCCGCCGCTGGCATCGGGAGCGGGCCAATTCCGGCTCCCTGCTGGTTCATAAATCCACCCATCATTTTGATCTGATCAACTGGTACTTAGAGCAAGAGCCCCTCTATGTTCACGCCTTCGGCAAACGCCGTTTCTACGGCACCAATCAGCCCCAACCCGCTGAGCGGTGCCTTACCTGCGAGGAGCGTTGCCCCTACTATTTCAATATCGACCGCACCCCCCATCGGGAGGTCTACCTCAACTGCGAGGATGCCGACGGTTATAAGCGGGATAAATGCATCTTCTCCGATGAAATTGATATTGAAGATACCATCAGCGTCAGCGTGGAATACAGCGGCGGTGCCCTGCTGACCTATTCCCTCAACGCCCATTGCCCCTATGAAGGCCATGTTTTTACCTTCAACGGCAGTAAAGGCCGGCTGGAGGTGCGCTCCAGCTATCAGAGCAGCACCACCAGCTATACCCAAAGCAATACCCAAACCTCCATCCTGCTTTTTGATCGGGCACATAACTGCACCGAGATCCCCCTTGCCGAAGCGGGCGAAAGCGGCCATGGCGGAGCCGACGGCCTGCTCTTTGAAGGGCTGTTTCGCGGCAAAGAAGAAGATCCCCTTTGCCAATTTGCCGATACCTGGGCGGGCATGATGTCCATCGGGATCGGCATGGCCGCCAATCTTTCCATGGCAGAAAATCGAAGCGTTGCGCTGAGCGAATTTTATGAGGAATTAAAATGATTACAAAAATTATCCATGCGGTTCTTATTACCGACGTTCTTTTAAAAGGCCAAGCCCTTTATTTTGAAGACGGGCGGATCACCGCCATTACCCAAAAGGAGCTCCCCTATGATCGGCTGGTGGACGCCGAGGGGCTTTACCTTGCCCCCGGGTTCATCGATATCCATACCCACGGCGCGGGCGGCTATGATTTTGCCGACGGCACCAAAGAGGATGTTTTGCAAGCGGCGGCGGCCCATGCCGCCCATGGCACCACCACCCTCTTCCCCACCGCTACCGCCACCGCGCGGGAAGAGATTCTGCGCTTTATCAAAAACGTCAAAGACGCCATGGCGGAAAATGCCCCCGGCAAGCCCCATATCGCAGGCAGCCATCTGGAAGGGCCTTATTTTGCCATGGCCCAGCGCGGGGCGCAGGATCCCCGCTATATCCGCAACCCCGACCCTGCCGAATACCAAGAATGGATCACCGCAGGAGAAGGCAGTTTGCGAAGGATGAGCTTTGC
>JAZODI010000068.1:0-6869 GCA_045596965.1 Eubacteriales bacterium
AACGAAAGTTGGAGTTAGTGATCCGGCGGTATGTGAGTGGAAATGCCGTCGCTCAACGGATAAAAGCTACCCTGGGGATAACAGGCTGATCTCCCCCAAGAGTCCACATCGACGGGGAGGTTTGGCACCTCGATGTCGGCTCATCGCATCCTGGGGCTGTATTCGGTCCCAAGGGTTTGGCTGTTCGCCAATTAAAGCGGTACGCGAGCTGGGTTCAGAACGTCGCGAGACAGTTCGGTCCCTATCTGTCGTGGGCGCAGGAAGTTTGAGAGGAGCTGTCCTTAGTACGAGAGGACCGGGATGGACGCACCTCTGGTGCACCAGTTGTCACGCCAGTGGCACAGCTGGGTAGCCAAGTGCGGCATGGATAAACGCTGAAAGCATCTAAGCGTGAAGCCACCCTCAAGATAAGACTTCCCATAGTGTAAACTAGTAAGATCCCTTGAAGACTACGAGGTTGATAGGTCAGAGGTGTACGCATGGTAACATGTTTAGCTGACTGATACTAATAGATCGAGGGCTTGACCTTAATGGAATCTTCGAACGTAAGCATTTCTTCTGTTCAGTTTTGAGAGTACAAAGTACTTTCAAACCCTATAGTCGGTGTTGATTATGAGTAGGTCCCACCCGTTCCCATTCCGAACACGGTAGTTAAGCAACTTCATGCGGACAATACTTGGCTGGTGACGGCCCGGGAAGATACGTAATGCCGACATAACAAAAACGCTCTGCAAATGCAGAGCGTTTTTATTATGTTTTAAATCTAAAGCGTTTCCATTTGGCGAGATTATCCGACATAACAAAAAGCGGTTCACATTAGTGAACTGCTTTTTATTATGTATAAAGTCTTACTGTTCCATATAATTTGGTAATGCCGACATAACAAAAAGCAGTTCACATTCGTGAACTGCTTTTTGTTTATAATTTTACAACCTTGCCGGTTGCAATACTTTCATAGACGGCGTTCATGGCTTCGATGGTCTTTTTATGCCATTTCAGATTGATGAGCGGCGTTTTATGATTGCGGATATTATCAACAAATTCATCGATCAGACCGATCCACTCGTCGAAATAAGTGTACTGAACGGTATAGCGGTCGTTGGGGCAGCCGTTATGATAAACGTTCGGGCCGAAGCAATCCGCCATTAATGTACCCTTTTCGCCGTTTAAGGTGATATTGACCTCCATCCGTTTGGGGAAGACCTCCCAGCCGGGGCCGGGAACTTTGAGGCGCTCTTCCATTTTGGACCAGGAGGGGTCCAGGGAGAAGATGGTGCCGTCCTTCATCTTGCCGATAACAGAGAGCATATCCTCCTCTTCAATATCGGGGCGGATATTCGGGGCGACTTCAGCATAGATGCTATCGAAACCACTGCCGGTCATATGGCGGATCATATCAAAGATATGGGGATGATCGCAAAGAGCTCCGCCGCGGAAGCGGGGATCCCCTTCTTTGATGGATACGCGCTTACCGTAGCTTTTTTCGGGGACGCCCTGCCAGGGGAATGCCCAAACAGGGGAAAGAGTGATGTTGGTGGCATTGAAGGACTTGATCTTGCCCAGCTCGCCCTTTTCGATCAATTCCTTCATCCGCAGGATGACAGGGTTATAGTGCATTTCCAGTTCGATCTGGCAGATCAGATCGTTTTTTTCGATGATATCGATCATTTCATCATATTCATCCATTTGGAAGGTGGGGATCTTCATGGAAAGAATATGAATGCCCCGCTCTGCGCAAAGCTTCATTTGGCGAAGGTGCTCGCTGTTTTCGCTGGCCAGAACCACCGCTTCGATCTCGGGATGGGCATCCAGCATTTCGGTCTCGCTATCGTAGCAGGGGATGCCTTTAACGCTGTTTAAGAAAATTTCCTTCACCTCGTCGTTGGCGGTGGCAACGGCGACCCAATCCAGCTTGGGGTTATCCATAAGGGTTTGATAGTATTTTCTTGTATGGCCATGGGTCATACTCATCATCGCAATTTTTAAAGGTTTCATTTTCAAACAACCTGCCTTTCCCCGGTTTGAACCGATTTCTTCGCCTTTTCCACTAAAAGGGTAAGGCCTTGGTCGATGGCGATCATTTCGTCCTTTGCCTTCTTTTGGGCAATGGTAAACGCAGAACGGACAACGGCAATCTCTTCGGCAGAAAGACCGTAAAGTTCAAAGTCTACATCGGTGAATTTTTTATTTTCAGATCCGAAAAGATAGATGGAATCCTGCTTCAACTGCGCATCAACAACAACATCGCAGGCGATCCCCCGTTGGGAAATGATCTCATGCTTATCCTTAGGAATTTCGCCTTTAGCCAGGGTTGCCGCAATTTCCAGGGTGCAAACGATTTGATCTTCGGCGGTGGCGATAACATTGAGGGTGTTCTCGTTTTGCATAGCGGTGATGGCAATGATTTTTCTGCCTAAGATGAATTGGCAAAGATCTAATTCCCGATAGAGCTCCTCGAAAATATCTGCGCCTTTTTCAACAATTCTTGCTACCCGCATCACGCTGATGCCCTGCAGGGTTCCGCCTTGCACAATATTTTTAAGCTCGATAAATCTTCGCTCGGCGCGATGGGGAAGAAGGGGGACCTCTTCTCCATCGAAAACCGCTGTTTTGCAATCCTTCAAAGCGACGGGTGCTTCTACCGAATATTTATTTAACAGAAAGGCTAATTTTTCTTGCATCATTTTCATACGATCCTCTCCTCAAAGCATCTTTACTCTGGGCTTATACTTTTCAAGGTATGCCGCATTCTTCTCATCACCGCCGGGGGTGTTGGCGCTGGACCAAACGGGAGGGGTGATGCCGCGGTCGATGCATTGCTTGACACACTCGATCTCCAGCAGGTGGGCAATATAGAAATCAACGATATTGGAGATGGGGCCGATCGAGGTATCCAACCCCGGAACATGGACCACCGCATCACCGACAGGATTGAAATCTTCAATGCAAACGTCGGCATAGTCGTTGAGATTGGTTTTGTTGGGGTGGCGGATAAAGTGGTCGGCGGGCATTTCCTTTTGCCATGCTTCGCTGGAGACAGCGATGATCTTTACACCGTTCTTTTTGGCTTCCATAGCTGCATCGATGGTGGCGGGGTTGATGCCGATATTATGGAAAATGATCAAAACATCGTCCTTTTTGAGGTCGTAATATTTGATGATGGAACTGCCGTAGTTGACGGTGCGTTCCAGCTCTAAATATTTGAGCGCTTGATTGAAGACCGAAAGACCGGTCTCCATAATGGGGTTGATGCAGGAAAGGCCGCCGGCGCGGAAAAACATTTCTCCAACGGGGAGGGTGGTATGACCGCCGCCGCCGTAGACATTGATCAGGCGGTCGTTTTCAATGGCATCTGCCATCAGAGCAGCCGCTTTTTTGATGTTTTCACCTTGGGTGGCATTGACCTTCTCCAGGTTTTCAATCACCGCTTTATAGTATCCGAAATCGTTCATGGTTCAGTCCTCCTTTTTCAATACACGCTTATAATTTCTGCCGATGTTGTCCCAAAGCTCCAGGGGATCCTTGGCGGCAACCGATGTGCCGTAGCCGCCGCGGTAGGTCCAGGTTGCCAAGCGGTCGACGCCCAGCTCTTCATACATATCCACGACCTTATCGATCTGCGCAAAATCATCGGGGCGCTTATTATAGCCCATCAGCCAACGCTCGCTTTGCTTGCCGTATTTCTTGGCCATGGCAACCGTTCTTTCGGTGATCTCGCGGAAAAAGCTTTCAGGCAAAGACCAGTTGATGATGGTGGTGGAAAAGACATCGAAATAGGGGCAGGATGCCACCATATCCCAATTATCATAGCCGCGGAGCTCGGTAACATAGTAGCTGTTCAGGGTGGCATGGACACAGCAGGTGATCTCCAGGTCGGGGTTATATTCCTTGAGCGCCTTGGAGGTATCGCTAAGGGTATAAAGGGCCTCTCTCCAGCGGAACTGCTTCACATCGTCGTTCATGAACTTGGGCATTTCATAGCCATAATATTCTTCAAACTTTTTCATGCACTCGGGGCAACGGCAAGCCCAATCATCGCCTGCGCCACCGGTGATGGAGGCATAGGATTTGGGATAGGCATAATGGGGCTCATCCCAGAAGAAACCGTCCACCTCGGTGTTTTTGGCGAGCTTGAGGCAGATGTTTTTGAAATAATCGCGGAAGGAATTGGTGTTGAAGCAGGCGGCATTCAGAACCTCGCCGGTATAGGCCGAAACCTGGCGGTGATGAATGTTGTTTTGCAAAAACAGGCTGACCTGCTCCCCGCCGAAGTATTTGCCGATCCCCCAGGGATCTGCAATCACCCGCAGGCCGAGATCGTGGGCGGCCTTAACAATGTTGTTGATGTTGGGGAACCAGAAATCCATATCAAATTCTGTGATGGCAAGGATGACGGTATCGCAACCATGCTCCTTCATCTCTTTGAAATCTTCAATGGCGTGCTCCACGTAGTTGATTCCGTAGTAGCTGACTGCTGTGTGTTTGATCGACATAATGAATTTCTCCTTTATATTTATATTTGCGTTTTGGTCCAGCCGCAATCGGCGTAAGAGTTGCCCTCAAAGCTGATGCGGCGCATCAGCGAGGCGGTTTCTTCCCGCAGGCCGCTATATGCACTCCAAGGGAAGGTGGAGGCACCGCATTTTTTGGCGCAACCGAGGATGGAGCGGGTTTCTTCATTAAGGGTATGCCAGGTGGTGAGCATAATCCCCGCCAAATTGTTTTGGCAAACCGTTTCGATATGCGCCTCATAGTTGGCGGGCTTATACCAGGGCGCGCCCAGAATTTCTCTGCCGCATCCCTTCAAGGAAAGAAGGGAGGGAATGGGAGCCTCAAGGCCATCATATTGCCAATCGATAAAGGCGGTAGAAGGGGCGGTTGCATTCCGCAATTGCAAAACTTCGTCCTTTTCGCCGCTGGCCTCGCTATTGGCATCAATGCCTTTTTCCAACAGCATATCCATCCAGATCATCGGGCGGCGGCCTTCCTTTTCCACCTCCTCGGTCAGCTCCTTCAAATAGGCGGGAAGCTTGGAGCGAAGGTCTTTGTTTCTGGAAATATAAAAGGCCTCATCGCAGCCAAGATGGATGTATTCCCCCTTGCCAAACACCTCGTAGAGCTCAGAGCGCACCTGCTTTAATAGTGCCTTGGTCTGCTCCGATTCAATATTCCAAACCCAGCCATCGGGAGTAAAAAGGTGCTGCAAGCGGGGGTTTTGATCCAAGACAACATGCTTACCGTAGGAAATACGGCAGGCTGAGGCATGCCCCAAATGGTTAAACATGGGGATGAGCTCGATGCCTAAAGCATGGCATTCTTCTGCCAACGCTTTGACTTGCGTCTTGGTGAAGGCATGGGGCCAGGCTAATTCTTTCATACAATCGAATTGAAGCATCCCCCAGAATTCCAAAATGATATGGGTATATTGGCAAAGGGCGGAAAGGCGGATCAGCTTTTTGATAAAATAAAGATCATTTTCAGGGAAGATGCAGATGTGGATCATCCGCTTGGAGAGTTTATAATTGCTCTCCTCGTTGCAAGGCCGCAGGAGCGGCGTTTGCCCTTCCCATTCGATCTTCATTAAAAGGGACATAAAGCCGCGCATCAACCCGCCGTAATCCTTGCCGACCACCGCCGCGCCCGCCTCGTTGATGCAAAGGGCATATTCCTTGCCGCGTGGCAGGGCGGGCAGGCCGATCTCTCCGACGCGGAAGGTGAAACGTTCCCCTTCCGCAAATTCAATCTCGCCGCTTTTGAGGCAGAAGCCGTTCCATAGTTTTTTGGTAATTTCGTTGTGCATTTGCGGATCCGCAAATGCAACGGTCTTTTGCTTGATGATCATTGGAATGGTTCCCCCTTTCTGTTTAATTACAGTTTAGCATTTTATAAATGGAGCGAAAACCGATAAAACAAAACAAAAGGTGGATTATTCAACATTGAAATTTAGAGAAATCGATGGTATAATGGGCAAGAGGTGAACAAAATGCTTTATGATTGCAAAAACCCCATCTGCTCCATCGAAGGGGTGGAGCACCTTTCCTGGCAGGCGGGGGATTTCGAGATTCAACCGCGGGAATATTCCGCATTGGCGTTCCGACTGGATGGAACCGCATCCATTACGGCAGCGGGAAAGGAATATTTTGTGGATACAAACGATCTGCTGTATCTTCCCCAAAACTTGGCCTATACCGCCCGTTATACCGATACGGAGATGATGGTGATCCATTTCAAGACTGCGCGGGATGACCCTGCGCCGCAGGTCTTTCCCTTTTCCGAATCGGGGATAGTATATAAGAATTTTTTATCGGCTCATACCTTATGGAAAAATAAAGCGCCGGGGTATCCGGCGCTGATTCTTTCCAACCTTTATGAAATTTTGGGTCAGCTTTGGGAACAGCAAACGCTGAACCAACTCCCCGAGCCGTTTTTGAAGGCGGTTTCCTTTATCAACCATCACTTCCGCGAAAACGGACTTTCGGTTGGGGATGTTTGCGCAAACGTGGGGATCAGCGCCACCTATCTGCGGCAGTTTTTTAAAAAGCATTATCAAAAAACGCCGGTGGAATATATCACCAACCTGCGCTTGGAGCACGCAAGAACGCTGATCTCCTGCGGGGCAACGGTGGAAGAGGCGGCAACTGAAAGCGGATTCGGAGATTCTAAATATTTTGCGCGGATCGTCAAAAAGCATTTGGGTTGCACTCCCAGGGAATTGAAAACATACGGAAAATAAGAATGCAAAACCGCCGAGACCTTCCCGGCGGTTTTGCATATCTTATCGCGGAGTTGGTTATGATAAAATCATGGACATGATCTTACCGACTTTAAATCAACTTGCCTATCTGTTTTTGATGATCGGCATCGGATAT
>JAZODI010000069.1:0-40877 GCA_045596965.1 Eubacteriales bacterium
AAAGAAGTGACGATAATATAACACCGACAAAAAATACTTTTGAAGGGTCAACAATTCTGCCAACCTTATATTTTGCTTCTGCCTTTAAAAATGCAAAAACTACTGAACTTAAAAAACACACTGCAGAAATGATTAAAAAAACAGTCCATATCATAATATTACTTCTCTATCTCAAACTAATTTATACATAAAATATATCTATATTATATTTCTCACGCAAATATTTGTCAATTATAAAATATCCTGCCACAGCATTAAAAAAGAACACCACAAACTGTGGTGTTCTTGGAATAAAGTATTAAGCTTTCTTTTCGTTTCTTCTTTTCCAGATAACCCAAAGAGGTCCTGCAATACAAAGCGAAGAAATAGCACCCGAAACAAGACCAAATGCCATCGGAATTGCAAATGTGCGAAGACTTGAAAGACCGAACATTTCAGAAACTACTACAATAGTCATAACCGCAATAACGGTTGTAACTGTAGTTACAATGTTTCTGATAAGAGTTTGATTAATACTCAAATTAACAACCTCACCGATTTCTTTATCACCGTTTATTCTCTTGTTTTCACGAACACGGTCATAAATAACGATTGTATCGTTAAGTGAGTAACCAAGCATTGTGAGAACTACCGCGATATAGTTTGAATCTATCTGCAAACGGAAGATTACACAAACAAAGAAGGTTATCAGCACGTCAACCACAAGAGCTACCAAAGCTGTAAGTGCTGCGGAGATACCGCCGATTTTCTTAAATCTGATTCCAACATAAATCACAACCAAAATAGCAGTGATTATAACTGCAATCAAACTCTTGATAAAGAATGTTCCTGCCATCGTAGGACTTACAGAGGTCGAATTATAAACCTTAATCGAATTATCCTTAAAGCCATCGGTCAACGCTTTGGTTAACTTTTCCTGCTTTTCTGCAGATAAAGCATCTTTACCAACAAGGGAAATTTCGAAGGTTTTTGTGTCACCTGCAAGGGATTCGCTCTTTGAGAAATTATATTTACTTTCAAGGCTCTTATCAATTACAGCTTTAATGTCCTTATCAGCAATTTCTCCTGTATATGAATAGGAAATTTTTGTACCGCCTTTAAAGTTGATGTCTAAATTCACACCCCAAATGCAAGCCATAACTACACCTACAAGGAAGATAGCGATATAAACAATAGCTACCTTTTTAAAGGCTTTATTAAAATCAATTTTAAACTCACGCATTAGTCTTACCTCCATAGAACCAGGGTTTTCTGAAAAGTTTAAGGCCCGAAATGCTCTTGAGCATTAACTTGGAAGCAAGAACACCCATTATAAGGTTGAAAATAACACCGATAAGTAGTGTGTATCCAAATGAATAGATAGAACCTGTAACCTGTGAACCGAAGAGTGACATTAGCGGTGAGAATATCTTAGCTACCAAGCTGTCAGGTGTACCAAATGCACCCATAAGTACAATAGCCACAATAACGATAGTAACGTTACCGTCAATAATAGCGCTAAGACTATTCTTAAAGCCTGAATCGATAGCACCGTCAATAGTCTTACCCTTCTTAAATTCATCACGAATTCTTTCAGCTGCAATAACGTTACAGTCAACACCAACACCGATAGAAAGAATAATACCTGCTATGCCGGGGATAGTAAGTGTGAAACTGTCAGCCGAAGCAAAGAAGCCCGAGATACAAGCGATAGAACCTGCCAACTGACCAAGCAATGCAATTGCGGTTACAACACCGTTTAATCTGTATCTTAAAATCATAAGTAAGCATACAAGACCGAAAGCTATAGCTCCTGCAATAACCATTACTTTAAGTGCATCAGCACCAAGAGTTGGCGAGATTACCTGCAATTTAGAATTATCAACAGTAAGCGCAAACGGGAGAGAACCTGCATTAATCTTATCTGCCAATGCCTTTGCGTCTTCAGGACCTGCCATACCTGTTATGTAAGGTGAACCCTCGGTGATTGCTTCTTGAACTGTTGGAGCCGAAAGCATAGTATCATCCATCCAGATAGAAACCTGTTGACCAACAAGTGCTTTTGTAGCAGTTGCGAACTTCTGTCTACCCTGTTCGGTAAATTCAAGATATACAACATATTCGCCCTTTTCATCCAAACCTGCTTCTGCACGTTTAACGTCAGCCGCTCCGCTTAGAATAACATCTGTGCTGGTTTGATTTTTACAGAATTTGAGAAGCGCGGTTTCACCAAGTTCCTGTACTGCAGCCGCAGCATCGAAATTGCTTTCATCTGCAGCCCATGGGAAACGAACGATAATCTGATAGTTATCCGCGTCTGTGTAAACCTCATAGTCTGTAATATTCTTACTTACAAGACGTGTTTCAATAATAGATTTAGCGGCATCCATATCACCTTCGGTGATTTCAACGCCTTTCTTATCGGGTGAGAAAACAGCCTCAACACCGCCGCGAATATCAATACCCCAACGAATATCCTTCGCGCCTTTTAAATAAACATTTCTGGTATCGCCGTAATAGTTCTCTGCTCCGAAAAATGCACCGTAAGTAAGTGCTAGAATCAAGACGAATACTACGAAGAATACCCATTTGCCTGTTCTTTTGGACTTCACTTTAAATCCTCCAATTATTGTGTTCTAATCATATATTGGAGCACTAAAAACAATGCTCCAAGATACATAATATATTAATTATACATAAAAACTCTTACAAAGTCAATGAAAGTTTGATTAATTTTCATTGATAAGCTTTTCAAGAGCCGCATACCTTACGGCAACACAAAGTATTACCGATGCTTTTTTAATCTCTTCAACCGATGGATAAGATGGCGCAATTCGAAGATTGGAATCATCTGCATCCTTGCCGTAAGGGTAGGTAGCACCTGCGGGGGTTAAAATCATACCCGCATTAGCACAAAGTTCTTCAACCCTTGAGGCAGTACCCTTTTCAACATAAAGACTTATAAAATATCCGCCCTTTGGATTGGTCCAACGTGCAATACCTGTATCCTTTAACTGTTTGTCAAGCTCGGATAAAACCGCTTCAAATTTTGGCCTTAAAATCTCGGCGTGTTTCTTCATATGGTGCCTAACAGCATCTGCCGAACGGAACATTCGAGCATGACGCAACTGGTTAAGTTTATCGGGACCAATTGTCTGGAACTGCATTCTGCCTTTGAGCATTGCTACATTGTTAGGACTAGCACCCTGAGCTGCAACACCGGCGCCCGGGAATGTGATTTTAGAGGTAGATGTGAATATAATCGGCAAGTCGGGATTACCCGCCTTAACGCACTCTGCATAAATGTTAAGGAGCTTATCACCCTCGTCATATAAATCATGAACCACATAGGCATTATCCCAGAAAATTCTGAAGTCTGAAGCCGCCGGTTTTAAACGCGCCATTCGTTTTACAACCTCATCACTGTAAGTGATTCCCTCCGGATTAGAGTATTTAGGCACACACCATATACCCTTTACCTTTTCGTCTTTAACAAGTTCTTCAACAACATCCATATCGGGACCTTCTTCATTTGTCGGAACCGTTATTAACTCAAAACCAAAATATTGTGTAATAGCAAAGTGACGGTCATATCCCGGAACAGGACATAAAAATTTAAGTCCCTCCTGTTTTCCCCAAGGTTCTGCACCCATACCGTGAGTCATACCCTGAGCTATTGTATCAAACATCATATTAAGCGATGAGTTACCGCCAACAATAATCTGTTCGGGTTCAAGCTCCAATAAATTTGCAAAAAGGTTTTTAAGTTCTAAAAGACCGTCAAGACCGCCATAATTTCTGCAGTCTATCCCACTTATATTTTTAAAACCTGTATCGTTTCCAACAAGGTCAAACATTTTTTCGCTCAAATCCATATTATCAAAACCGGGTTTACCCCTTGACATATCGAGTGTTAAATGCATTGAACGAAGACGTTCATATTCTGTTCGCACAGCCTTAAATTCTTCTTCCAACTGTGCTTTATTCATACTAAAATAATCTGACACGCAAAAAGCTCCTATCTAATAGTCTTATTTTCAATTTCTTCTACTGCAAGGTTAATGAATTCTTCCTTCTTCATAGCGCCCATATCGCCGTCTTCACCTCTGCGGCGAACAGAAACCTCACCGTTTTCTACTTCATTATCGCCGATAATGAGCATATACGGCACTTTAGAAAGTCTTGCTTCTCTTATCTTATAACCGATTTTTTCGTTGCGGTCATCAAGTTCAACTCTCATACCCTTTTCTTCTAAAGCACGCTTGATTTCATAAGCATAGTCAAGATGTCTGTCAGCAATCGGAAGAATCTTAACCTGTGTCGGTGCTAACCACATCGGGAATGCTCCTGCATATTTTTCAATAAGAAGTGCCAAGGTTCTTTCATAGCAACCGATAGAGGTTCTGTGAATAATATATGGATTTTTCTTTTGACCGTCGCGGTCAACATATTCCATACCGAATTTTTCGGCCAACATCTGGTCAATCTGAATAGTGATAAGGGTATCTTCTTTTCCATAAACATTCTTTATCTGAATGTCAAGCTTCGGACCGTAGAACGCAGCCTCACCAATACCAACCTTATAAGGAATCTCAAGGTGGTCAAGGATTTTAGCCATCATATTCTGTGCTTCATTCCACTGCTCAGGTGTACCGATATATTTCTCGGTATCCTTGGGGTCCCACTGTGAGAATCTGTAAGAAACATCTTCATAAAGACCCAATGTTTTGAGCATATAGATTGCAAGTTCCAACGAACCTCTGAATTCCTGCTCTAATTGTTCGGGAGTACACATTAAGTGACCTTCAGAAATTGTGAACTGACGAACGCGGATAAGACCGTGCATCTCGCCTGATTCCTCATTTCTGAAAAGGGTTGAGGTTTCATTATAACGAAGCGGTAAATCTCTGTATGAACGTGCACGATTTAAATATGCCTGATACTGGAAAGGACAGGTCATAGGACGAAGTGCAAAGCATTCCTTTGTCTCATCCTCCGGGTCGCCCAATACAAACATACCGTCTAAATAGTGGTCCCAGTGACCCGAAAGCTTATAAAGCTCACGTTTTGCCATGTATGGAGTTTTAGTAATCTGCCAACCGCGTCTTGCTTCCTCATCCTCAACAAATCTCTGCAAAATCTGAATGATTTTAGCGCCTTTTGGAAGTAAAATCGGAAGTCCCTGACCGATAACATCAACTGTTGTGAAGAGTTCTAATTCTCTTCCCAATTTATTATGGTCGCGCTTTTTAGCTTCTTCAAGCATTGTAAGGTGCGCTTCTAATTCACTTGCTTTCGGGAAAGCAGTGCCATAAACACGACAAAGCATTTTCTTTGAGGAGTCGCCTCTCCAATAAGCACCTGTTGCAGAGGTTAATTTGAATGCCTTAACAAGACCCGTACTCATAAGATGCGCACCTGCGCAAAGGTCGGTGAAATCATCCTGTGAATAGAATGAAATATCCTCGCCCTCTGGAATACCTTCTGCAAGTTCTACCTTATAAGGTTCGTCTTTACCCTTAAAATATTCGATTGCCTCGTCTCTTGACATCGAGAATTTTCGAAGCTCGATATTTTCTTTAACAATGTTCTTCATTTCACCCTCGATTTTTACTAAATCTTCAGGTGTGAAGCTTTCTTCTACATCGAAATCATAATAAAAACCGTCATCAACTGCAGGTCCTATTGCAAGCTTTGCATTTGGGAACAAACGCTTTACTGCCTGAGCTAAAATATGAGACGCAGTATGGCGGAAGGTCCATTTACCGTAATCATCTTCAAATGTTAAAATTTCCAAGTTGCAGTCCTTGTCGAGAACAGTCCTTAAATCTGCATTTTCGCCGTCAATACGAACTGCACAAGCAGCTTTAGCTAAACCCATACTGATTTCTTTTGCAACCTCATAAGCGGTAATGCCTGATTCGAATTCTTTTACAACATCGCCTTTTAATGTTACTTTAATCATAATTTTCCCTCCAAAAAAATAAACTCCGTCCTGAAAGACTATGTCTTTCGGGACGAAGTATTAATATCTCCGCGGTTCCACCCGTGTTTTCGGAAAATTCCGAACTCTTTTTTAACCCTTAACGCAGGTTCTACGTCTGTGTTGCTACCCACAGCACTCAAAGGTGGTTTTCACTTTATCTGAATTTAGTAGGCTCACAGCCGACGACCTACATTCTCTTAAAATCCATTAGAAAAGTTACTGTCCTTCTCAACATTTTACCAAACAATAATACAACCAAATAATTTGATTGTCAAGTTTTTTATTCTTTATCCTTTATAACCGCAATAGAAAGATCCGTAAGCTGTACCTCGTCAACCTCTGCGGGAGCACCTGACATAAGCTCACTTGAATTAGAAACCTTTGGAAATGCTATAACGTCTCTTAAGGTTTCTCTGCCGCACATAAGCATAACAAGTCGGTCAAGACCAATACCCATACCCCCGTGAGGCGGAGCACCGTATTTAAACGCATCGGTAAGGAAACCGAATTTTTCGTGAGCTTCTTCATCAGAAAGACCCAAAGCCTTAAACATTTTACCCTGTAAAACGGGATCCGTAATTCTGATAGAGCCGCTCGAAAGCTCAATTCCGTTAAGCACTAGGTCATAAGCCTTTGCAAACACCTTTTCGGGTGCAGTCTCAAGGTACTGCACACATTCGTCAAGCGGTGAGGTAAATGGATGGTGCATAGCGTCATAATTTCCTGTTTCTTCATTATATTCAAAGAACGGGAACTCCGTTATCCAAAGGAAATTAAACTGGTCGGGAATAATATCAAGTTTTTTAGCAACCGTAAGACGTAAAGCGCCGAGAACCGATAAAGCAGTATTCTTTCGGTCAGCCACAATTAACACAACATCGCCCTTTTCAGCACCTGTGCGCTCATAAATTGCGTTCATTTCGTCTTCGGTCATAAACTTAGCAAACGAACAAGTAGGTGCGTCCTCACTCCAACGAATAAAGGCAAGACCTTTAGCGCCTATTCCCTTTGCTTCTTCGGTTAATTTATCAATTTCTTTTCTTGTATAAACACCTGCTGCATTTTTAGCAGTAATCGCTCTAACAGTTCCACCGTTTTTAACTGTATCGCTAAACACACCAAATCCGCAATTTTCAACTATATCCGACAAATCTTTGATTTTCATATCAAAGCGTGTATCTGGCTTATCCGAACCGTAATCGTTCATAGCATCTGTAAACTTTAAACGAGGTAGAGGTGTTGGGATATCTACATTTAGGATTTCCTTGAAAAGACGTTTAATATAACCCTCTGCAATAGCATAAACATCCTCAGGCTCTACAAAAGACATTTCAAGGTCAATCTGTGTAAATTCAGGCTGACGGTCAGCACGCAAGTCCTCATCGCGATAGCAACGTGCGATTTGCATATAACGGTCAAAGCCCGAGAGCATCAAAAGTTGCTTATAAAGTTGGGGTGACTGAGGCAACGCAAAGAAACTGCCTTTCTTAATTCTGGACGGCACAAGATAGTCACGTGCACCCTCAGGAGTAGATTTAATAAGAGTCGGTGTTTCAATCTCAATAAATCCGTTATCGTCAAAATAATCTCTTGTCACCTTAACAATTTTATGACGGAGTAAAATATTATTTTGTATATCCGGACGACGCAAATCAAGGTATCTGTAACGAAGTCTTAATTCCTCATTTGCGTTTGAATCGTTAAGAATTTCAAAAGGAGGTGTTTCGGAAACGCCCAAAATCTTCAAATCCTCAACCTCGATTTCAATTTCGCCTGTGGGAATTTCGGTATTGATAGCAGAGCGAATTCTAACCTTACCGCTTGCCATAACAACAAACTCACTTCTAAGAGTTGTTGCCTTTTCGAATACTGTCTTTTCGGTCGCATCGTCAAAAGCCAACTGAACAATACCTGTTCTGTCACGAAGATCAACAAAGATAAGACCGCCTAAATCACGCTGTCTTTGAACCCAACCGCAAACAGTAACCTGCTTGCCCTCATTTTCTCTGGTTAAAGTTCCGCAGTAATCGGTACGTTTTGCACCGTTCATTCTGTCAAGTAACATATTAAAAGAACCTCTTTTACATTATTTCAGCAATGTTTTTAAAAATCTCAAGTCTTATAGCTTCGCCAACTTCTTCAACAATCTGAGAAAGCTTAATCGGAGTTTCTGTGCCTTCTGCCATATTTTTAAGCTTAGCACTGTCATTCTCAATTTCATCGTCGCCTAAAACTATTGTGAATTTAGCACCGATTTTATTGGCATATTTCATCTGCGCCTTAAGACCTCTTGCACAAATATCGGTTTCAGACTTATAACCCTCGTCACGAAGTAAAGCACAAAGCTCGGTAGCCTTAAGACAAGCTTTTTCACCGAGAGTTGCAATATAAACATCGGTTTTAGGAGCTTGTGGCAACTCTGTTTTCTGGCTCTCGAGCACAAGCATTAGTCTTTCGATTCCCATTGCAAAACCGAGAGACGGAACCGAAGGACCGCCCATTTGAGAAATAAGTCCGTCATACCGTCCGCCACCGCAAACAGTTGACTGGGCACCGATATCACCTGAAACAAACTCAAAAACGGTTCTTGTATAATAGTCAAGTCCTCTTACAATATGCGGATTAACGGTAAATTCAATATTTTGAGCATTAAGATGTGCTTTTACCTGTTCAAAATGTTGCTTACAGTCATCACAAAGATAATCAAGCACAACAGGAGCCTTTGCCGCGATTTCAGAACAAACAGGTGACTTACAGTCAAGAATTCGCATAGGATTACGTTCAAGCCTGTCCTTACAAGTACCGCACAAATCCTCAATATTTTGATTAAAATACTCTTTAAGTGCTTTGTGGTACTCTTTTCTACAATGTGGGCAACCAATAGAATTGATTTCGAGTGAGATCTTATCTACACCGATATTCTTTAAAACCTGACGTGCAAGCGCTATAACCTCTGCATCTGCATTAGGGGATGCCGCGCCTATACATTCGACACCAAACTGGTGGAACTCTCTAAGTCTTCCTGCCTGCGGTTTTTCATAGCGATAGCAACCGCCGATATAGCAAACCTTAACGGGCAATGCACCGTTCACAAGTCCTTTTTCGATAGCACTTCTTATAACACCTGCGGTAAGCTCGGGGCGAAGAGTAATAGAACGTCCTCCCTTATCGTCGAAGGTATACATTTCTTTTTGAACAACGTCGGTAGTATCACCTACACTACGTAAAAATACCTCCGTGTGCTCAAAAACAGGCACACGGATTTCTTTAAAACCATAAAGAGAAGCTGTTTCAAGCATTTTACCTTCAACAAACTGCCATTTGTGACTGTCCTCAGGTAAAATGTCGTTTGTTCCCTTTATAGCACGATTAATTTCTGCCATTATTTTCTATCCTTTTTTAACAATTTCACGCCAATCAAGGTCACCGCGTTCGAGACCGTGAATAAGCACTTCAGCCGTTGCGATATTGGTCGCAACCGGAATATTATGAACATCACAAAGGCGTAACAACGCACTTTCGTCAACATCGTGTGACTTGGGGTTAAGTGGGTCTCTGAAAAGCAATAAAACATCTATTTCATCACAACCGATTCGGGATGCAATCTGTTGCGAACCGCCCTGTGAACCACTTAAAAAGCTGGTTATTTCAAGACCTGTTGCTTCGGAAACAGTTTTTCCTGTCGAACCTGTTGCAACAAGATTATATCTTGATAAAATTCCGCAGTATGCAATACAAAACTGTACCATTAATTCTTTCTTTGCATCATGTGCGATTAAAGCTATTGTCATATTCATTTTCCTTTCATATCTTTTTTATTTTAGGCAATAATCTATTTTTATCCTCAAGCCTTTCCGAAATTCTCGAAAAAGCTTTAAACACTCTGCTTTTTTTAGGAATCCTTTGTTTTAGCGAAAAGAAGCTCATTTCTTCACTTTCGGGAACTATTCCTATAAGCCTTAAGGTTGCAGTATCTATTATTTCATCAACATTTTTAAAACGAAGTTTCCTTTTTTGCTTGTAAACAAACCTGTTTATGATAAGTCGAGCACTAAGACCCGCTTCATAAAGAGATTCGCTTAAATAAGATGCATCCCTTACTGATACAGGGTCAGGAACCGCAACGGTTAAAAACAAAGTATCTTTTGGCAAGCATAAATATTGCTCCATGTTTATACCTGCCGGGAAATCAAAAATAACTATATCATAGGTTTCCTTAACGATAAGTGCAAATTCTTTTAAAGCATCATTGTCTATAAGTCCTGTCTTTGCGGGAGCGGGTATTAAATATAGCCCTGCTTCAAAAGCGCAGGTATATACTGCATCATCAATATCCTTGCCATTTAACACATCAGCCAAATCAAAAACTGCCGTTTTATCTGCACCAAGCATTAAATCGAGGCAACGAAGCCCCTCATCCATATCAACAAGAAGAACCTTTTTTCCGCTTCTTGCAAATGCAACACCCAGTCCCACAGTAACGGTAGATTTACCAACTCCACCCTTACCCGAGACAGTAGCCAAAACTTTTCCCATAAACAACCCCTGAAAATTTACACTTTTTCAGGTGACATTTTATCACGTTTTCTATTTTTTGTCAATTTAAATGGGGCAATTTTTTAAAAAAACAATGATGCGGCGCCATAGCTTAAGAAAGATATTAAAAATCCGGCACCCAAAACACCCACCGCAATAGCAGGAAAAGCTTTTTTAAGCGGCATATCAAGCATTGCGGCTACAAGAGCTCCTGTCCAAGCTCCCGTTCCCGGAAGCGGAATCGCGACAAAAAGCACCAATCCCCAAAAAGCATATCTTAAAACCTTTTCTTTATTTTTATCAGCTTTTTGCTCCATTTTATCAACGATTTTGTTAAGCTTTGGGCTCAACTTTCGCATCCATGCAAATATTCTTTTTATGAAGATTATTATAAAAGGAATCGGCAAAATATTTCCTATCATCGCAACCGGAATTGCAATCCAAGGAGAAAGCTGCATACCCGTAGCTATCGGAATGGCACCTCTTAATTCTATAATCGGCACCATCGAAACAAAAAAAGTTGTAATAATCTTACCGATTAAGGTGTGAAACAAAAAGCTAAACATTCTTTTTCCTCCTCAAAACAAACCCGAATATTTTTAGGACAAATTCGATGAAAAATTTATAGTTTATAATTCCAAGGGCAATACAACATCCTATTTGAATTAATATCCAGAATTTGATTTCTAAAAGCATAACCAGTGTCTGAATTAAAATTATGACGGTATTTAAAACTATATAACCACTATAAAGCTTATATTTTATAAATTTCTGCGAATTTACCGCTCTTACAACAAAAACAACAAGATAACTTATAACCGTTGCAATCGCCGCACCCTGAACACCAAGCCTTGACGGAATAAGCAAGAAATTAAGCACAAGGTTAATTCCCGCTCCCAAAAAGGCGGTGAGGAATGAAATCACACTTTTTTTGGTAACAACATAAACCGAGCCTGCAAAGGACGTGAACGCAGTAAAAATCATTGCAACCGATAAAACGGGAACGTATTTCCAAGCCTCGTAATATTCGGTAGCTGTAAGGAATTTTATAACAGGCTTTGCAAAAGCGATAACAAATGCACCCGCCAAAAACATTATTGCCTGAAACGAACCCCAGACCTTACTGTAAAACAAAGAATGTTCCTCGCGGTTTCCATCATCCTCGGTTACTGCCGAGAACTGCCATGCCTGCATAAATATGCTTGAAACAAGGGTTAACAATGTCGGCAATTTATAAGAAACAGTGTAAATTCCGTTAGCGGAACTGCTTATCATTTCGTTTACCATATATCTGTCTGAAACACTGGTTATCCACCAGAAAACAGTTGTGGGAATAAGCGGAATACTATATTTAAGTAATGCAGGTAAAACATTTTTTTGAGGTTTAAAGGTCACCTGTCGCCAAAGCTTTTCTTTTATTACAAGTATCAAAGCGCAAAGCGTATCTGCAACAACAACCGATAAAACATATCCTGTTACACCAATATTCAGTACTGCCAAAAACAGAATATTCAGAACTATAACAAGCATTGTATTTATAATTCCTTGCAACGCAAAAAGTCCTGTTTTACCTATTGCTCTTATGTACTGTGAGCAAAGCGCATGGTAGCAAGAGGCCAAAGTATAAACCACAATAAGCCAGATATATCCCCTAAACTCCTCAACTATGCGAAGAGCGGGTGCTATTGCAAAAAATAGCACCGCACCTATTGTAATACATAGAAATCCTACCGAAAAAACACTTCTCCTGTCACTCGCTTTATCCATTGCAAAGCGGAAAACACCCTCGGTAATACCGAGCGAGATAATCGGAAAAAGCAAATTCGCAGTCTGGGTTATAAGGTCAGCCGTACCGTAGTCCGACGGGGTGAGATATCCTGTATAAAATCTCACCATAAGGAAAACTAAAAGCTTTGAGCCAAAAGTTCCAAGACTTATTAACAATGTGTTGGATAAAAGGGTTTTATATTTATTTTGCGACAAGATATCACCACCAGTTAAATACAAAATGCAAAGTGCAAAATTATAGAGTTTCTACCTTTATAAGATTTGTGTTGCCTGATTTTCCGTTTGTAACACCGCCAGTAAGCACAATTTTATCGCCCGACTCTAAATTAAGCGTTTCTTTTGTTAGCTTGGCTGCGGTATAAAAGAGCACATCTGTCGAAGTATAATTCTCGCACATAACAGGAACTACACCCCAAGAAAGAGCCAACTCGCGCCATGTTTTTTCATCAGTTGTAATACCAATAATCGTAACGTGCGGACGGAATCTAGACACCATTCGCGCGGTCATACCCGAAAGTGAGCAAACCGCAATGGCTTTAGCATCAATATCTATTGCCATTCCGCAGGTTGCGTGGGAAATCGCGTCAACAGTATTTTTAATTTTAAAATCTCTGTTTAGAAATCTTTTTGCATAATGAATGTTCTGCTCGGTGCTAAGGGCTATTCGTGCCATTGTTTCAACCGATTTCACAGGATACTGTCCCGCAGCGGTTTCACCCGAAAGCATAATTGCGCTTGTTCCGTCATAAACCGCATTTGCAACGTCCGAAATCTCAGCTCTTGTAGGTCTTGCATTGTGAATCATAGATTCAAGCATTTCAGTTGCGGTTATAACTCGTTTCCCAAGGAGTCTGCACTTGGTAATCAGTTTTTTCTGAATCTGCGGCAGCTCTTCAAACGGAATTTCAACACCCATATCACCACGTGCTATCATAATTCCGTCGCACTCTTCGCAGATTTCCTCGATATTGTCAACGCCTGAACGATTTTCGATTTTTGCAATTATGTCAAGGTCGGCACCGCCGTTTTGGTTCATAAATTCTTTGACATCAATTAAATCCTGACGGCAGGAAACAAACGAACACGCAATAAAGTCAACACCGTGGTTAATACCAAAAAGTATGTCCTGCTTGTCCTGTTCGCTTAAATATATCTGTTTTAATGTTTTGTTCGGAAAACTCATACTTTTGCGGTTTGAAAGCTCACCGCCGATTACAACTTTGCACTTAACATCAGTCTCATTTGTTTCCAAAACCTCAAAAGACAAAAGACCGTTGTTAAGCAGAATGGTATCTCCTTTGGACATTTCGTTGGGCAGATTCTTGTAATTAACCGAAACTCTCGTTCTGTCGCCTTCTATTTCCTCTGCGGTAAAGGTGAAAATATCCCCTTCATTCAAGAAAACTTTTGAATCCTTGAATGTTTTTATTCTGTATTCAGGGCCTTTTGTATCAAGCAAAATCGCAATCGGAAGTCCCAACTTTTCGCGGACTTTTTTTATAACCTCAATTCGTTCGGCGTGATCCTCATGAGTATTATGTGAAAAATTAAGACGTGCCACATTCATTCCTGCAAGACACATTTTTTCAATAGTATCCTCATTAGAACAAGCGGGGCCTATAGTACAAACTATTTTAGTTTTTCTAATTAAATTTTCCATTTAAAAAACACCTTGCTTAAAAATCTGACGGACTCAAAGCCCAAACTTTCCCATATTACTGTTATTTTACCACGAAAATCTCAAAATAACAATAGCAAAAGAAAAATAATTCAGAATTCGAAATGCGTAATGCGGAATTAATGTGCCGGCTGTGCCGACGTATATAAATCGCCGAGCATATGTTCGACACCGAAATTTTACATTTTGCATTATTAAAGCCACAGAAGATTTTTCTTCTGTGGCTTTAATTTTATTCCATCTGTCTGCCCAAAAAATCTGCCGCAACGGTCGCAATTTTAATATCGCTGTCGCTGATGTCAGAACCTGTTTCATCAGCCATCAGCACTACGGCTCCGCTAACGTCACCCGCGTTAATAATTGGCACGCCAACCTTAACATCGCGTCCTACGCCCTCTAAAGCCTCAAAGCCCTTTTTCCCCTCAAAATTAACAGTTTTTCTCTGCTCCATAATGTCCTCGAGCGAAGCTGTAATTCGTCTTTCAAGAACCTCTTTTTTAGAAATTCCCGCCGCAGCAACACAATGGTCGCGGTCACAGATAACTACCGGAAACTTGGTGCTTTTGGCAATCGCCTCGGCATACTGCCCTGCAAACTCCGAAAGCTCGCCTATCGGCGAATACTTTTTAAACACCACTTCTCCACCTACACCTGTATAAATTTCAAGCGGATCTCCTTCTCTTATCCTCATTGTTCTTCTGATTTCTTTCGGTATAACCACACGACCAAGGTCGTCGATTCTTCTAACAATTCCTGTTGCTTTCATATATAAAAATCTCCTTTAATTTCAAATCGTGATGTTAGTATTTGTAAATAGCGGAGATTTATACTGTGTGAATTAACTTTTTGCCAAAATAATACTCTTGACATTTTAGGGAACAATTATTATAATTAAAGCACGAAATGTTCCCCAAAAGGAGATTTGATATGAATAATTATCCTGAAATACAAGAATTATTACAACAACGGGCCGATTTGTACGCACGGTTAAATCTGTTGCCGTATGATGGAACACCTGAAATTAAAGAAACCAAAAGCGGCAATTATCTTTATATTCGCAAAAGAGTGGGTAGCCGTGTTACTTCTACCTATGTAGATGTTTATTCGGATACGCTTTATCAACTGCTGCTTAAAAACAACATTGAAGCAAAACAATTGAAAAAACAAATTCGACTTGTTGAGAAATTGCTCGCAAAGGCAGGTTTTACTGAAAACGAATTATCATCGGACGTAATGCTCAACCTAGATTTTGCTCGAATCAATATGAAATTATCCATTTATGAGCAAGCGGTTTTAGAGGGTGTTGCAACCTCTTTCCCACAAACCGAAGATATTATTGAAAATGGCAAAGTGAATGGTGTAACTGCTACCGATGTGCAAAAAATATTAAACCTCAAACACGCTTGGGAGTTTATTTTAGATAAAGATGTGTTGGGAGTTAAAAGTGATTATTCTATTCTTTGCCATATTGCCAAGCTTGTGAACGAGGGCTTTTTTGAAAACGGCGGCAGAATCCGCGGTGTACCCGTTACTATTGGCGGAACTTCATATATTCCGCAACTCCCCATTGAAACAGTCGTTATCGAAAATATATTGTCAATTATAAATTCGGGCAACGAAGCCATTGATATTGCCATTGAACTTTGTTTATACTGTATGAAAGCGCAAATTTTCAACGATGGCAACAAACGTGCCGCAGTGATTTTTGCAAATCATTATTTGATTTCAAGAGCGGGCGGACTGCTTGTTATTCCTGAAGCACAAGTGCCCGAATTTAAGAGGTTACTAATCAAATATTACGAAGATAAAGATCGCGGCGAAATCAAAGCGTTTTTAAAACAAAACTGCCATAAGAATTTCAGATAACATAAAGCGAGGTGAATCATATGTCATTATTCAAATTCTTTCACGCAACAAAGTCACTTGAAGAAGATATTCAAAGAGAAAAGGACTGCATTTTAAGGATTAAAAATGCAGTTAGCCAAAAATGTGGCATTAATAATTTCATAGATTATGATGATTTTACCGTTGCCTTTGCAGGGTCAAAAGATAATATGGAATTGATGCTTGAAATTTGCACACAAAAATGTGACGGTAAAAAGTATTTATATGCTTCTGTTGACGACGAAGTTTCGTGGCAAGAATGGGATTTTGAAAATTTTGAAGCGTTTGAAAATAATATTATTGAGCATATTGCAAACAGAGTAGATCGCACGATTAAAACAGTAATCAAAAAAGTAAAACATAAAAGTTATCAAGAAACAGTTTATTATCTTGATAAGGAAACAAACGAATGGATTTTAATGGAAGATGACCAAACCGAAGATAAACTAGTTTGTTTTATTGCTGCAAATAAAACCGAAACAACTGAAACAATAAAGACCTATAAGTTAGAGATACATACTTCCTGGTATGACATATATAAAAAATTAGATTTAGCTGACGGAAATCTCCGAACCATCTGTGATGATGACCAAGATATGCTACTGATCACTTATGAAGATGGTATGCAGATAGATGTTGGTTATATTGAAGATGATAAAACATACTACATCACAGTTGTGAAAGATGATACTATGGAATCTTGGAACAATCCTCTAGGAGAAATTGCGACCACTGATAAATCAAAATTACCAACCGAATTGCAAAAAGCAATCTATAAATTCCGAAACATATAACCAAAAAGCGAGGTGAATTTCACCTCGCTTTTGCTGTTATTGCTCAAATCTCTTTGATAAAGCAGCGGCGACGTTTATGCTGCTCCTTTTCGAAATGGCGCCAGAGGCTATGAATTTTGCTGTTTGTTTCCAGCATGGGGCCGGTTTCGCAATAGCGAACGCCGTTGGCAACCAGCGTTTTCAAAAGGGTATTGATGATCAGGGCGGGGATTCCCTGCGCCTGCAGGGCAGGATCCACCGCAACCAGAAACATTTCCAAGGTATCATTTTTGCCCTTGAGGGCGCGGAGCAGGCGCAAAAGCCCCAAGGGGAACATTTTTCCGTTGGATTTTTTCAGCGCCTTGGCGATGGAGGGGATCATGATCCCGAAGGCAACCATTTTATCCTCGGCATCCTTAACCGCGCAGATATATTTCAAATTCACCAGCGGAATATAAGAATCAATGGTATTTTTGATAATCTCCTTGGTGAGGGGAACGGTGCCGTATAATTTCGAATAGGCGGTATCGATCAGGTCAAAAGCCTCAAAGGCCTCTTTATAGAGCACCTTTCGATCTTGGTATGTAACCACCCGAAAAGTCCCCTTTTCCAGCAGGTGGTTGGAGATTCGCTCCAGCCGCGGATCCAAGGTTGCGGGGACATGGATCTTATATTCGATCCAATCGATATCCTTCTTGAGCCCCAAATTCTCCATATGAGCAAGATAATAGGGGTGGTTATAGAAGGTGATGGACATATTCAGCCGATCAAACCCTTCCACCAGCATCCCTTCATGGTCCATATCGGTGAAGCCGATGGGGCCCATGATCTCCCGAAAGCCCCGCGCCTTGCCCCAAGCGACCACCGCCTCAAAAAGGGCAGAGGAAACGGCAAAATCATCGATAAAATCAAAGCGGGTGAAGCGAATGGCGGATTTATTCCACTTTTCATTATAGGCATGGTTGATCAGGCCCGCGATGCGGCCCGCAATCTTGCCGTTTTTATAGGCCAGGAACAAGCGGGTTTCGCAAAAGGCATAGGCGGGATTTTTATCTTTGGAAAAGGTTTCAAATTCATCGTTTTCCAAAAACGGAACAAAGGCGGAGATGTTTTTATAGAGCTTATTGGGGAAACGAACCCATTTCCAAAGCTCCTTTTTGGTCTGCACTTCCTTGATAATAACTTCCATTTTAATCTCCCTCCAATATAGATTAAAAGAACAGTTTGCGTTCAAGCGTTTCCCGCGCGGTACGATTGATCGCCAAATAGATCAAAAGCCCGCCCAGCAGCATAAATACAATCAACGGATAGACAGACCATCCGATAAAGGCCAGCCCAAAGGCTGCGTCCATCAAAAACTCCACCGGCAGCATAAAGCCGCCCAAGGCCATCAACGCGCCGCCGAGGATATAAAGGGTTCCCCGCCGCAGGTAATATAAAAGGGTCAAAACCGCGCAGGCGATGAGGCAAACCCCGCCAAGGCAAGGAAGGGCGAAGCTTAAAAACCAATCTCCGCCGGAAGCGAAGTTGATATAGAGCAAAAACAGCCCGATGGCAGCAAAATCGCAGGGCAAAAAGATCACCGGATTGGGCTTTTGAAACCAAAGGGGCAAGGCAACGGCGATATAGGAAATCGCCACCCCGCCAAAAACATAGCCGAACCATTGGAGCTTGCCATCCGGCCCGAAGTCGGCAAAAAAGCAAACCAGCAACGGGATTAAAAATAAGATGATTGCCGCCCCGCTCAAGGCCGCGCGCCCGCTTTTGGTTTGAGGCAGCCGCCGGGCGGGATAGAGCGGTTGGGCGGGGGATTGCTTTATTTCGGGATGGTAAACAACGGTATTGCATAAGGGACATTTCTTTTCGGTATCGGCGAGCTCAACGCCGCATTGAATGCAAAACATCTTTTTTCACCTCTCATTCTGATTGCTTTCCACCGTGGCGGAAAGGCCGACTTGCTTTAAAACAGCATAAAAATGCCGTTCCAGCTCCGCATCCTTGATGTTGCGAATGAAATTGATATAGATGGTATCGCCATAGGAGAGCATTCCGCAATTATAAGGCGCCGCCGCCTGAACGCCCAGGATAAAATCAAAGCGTTCAATGTAGCCATCCATTCCTTGGGGAAGAGTGACAGCGCCGATATTGGAGAGGGAAAGGCAGGATTTTCTCTCTCCGACCCGATTGAAGATGGCCTTCATCACCGCGTTTTTGATGGGCAGGGGAATGAGGCGCACCAAGGGGTTTTGCTCGTCGTTGACATTGGTTGCGATCACGCGGCTCATATGCTTGGCGGTAAATTCTGCCCCCATTTTATGCTTGATGATCCTGCAGATCTCCTCCAAGGTATAGTCGCCCAAGCGGGGGTCTAATTCGGGGATGGTATACATGGCAAAATTCCGCAGGGTTTTGCTGGGAAAGAGATTTCTCAGGTTCACGGGGATCAGCAGTTTGATCCGCTTTTGCCGCAAAACGTTGGGCGTTTTTTCCGCTTGGAGATTTAAAAGGCTTTTCATCATAATTGCGCTGATAAAAACCGTTAGCGTTGCATCATGGCGATGAGCCGTCTCCAACGCATCATCAACCGAAAGGCGAAAGCAGGTGAGGTTTAAAAACCCATCCCGCTGAGGCTCGCCGCTCATATGCCAGGCGTCGGTATCCTTGCGGCTTGAGGGAACTTTGCCTGCATTTTTGGGAAAGCAATCCTCCAATTCCTCTTCGGAGGGCGGGGCATTGCGGTCCAAAACGCCCTTTTCGCAGGGGATGGAAATTTGGTGCTTTTGCTCCAGATATTCCGCAACCAAGCTTTTGAGAAAGATCAATGCGCCTGTTCCGTCGGTGAGGGAATGGAAAAATTCAACCGCGATCCGCTTTTGATAGCAAATCACGCGAAAGGCGCATTTTCGCATCTCTCTTTTGCTCATATAGACCAGCGGATAGCTATATTCTTCGGCAATTTCGGGCGCCTCTTCCACCTGTTGAAGGTAATACCAAAAAATGCCTTTACGCAAGCGGGCCGCAATGGAGGGAAACCGCCGAACGGTAACCGCCAAAGCGGATTTCAAAACGGCGGCATCCACCTCTTCAAAAAGGGTGGCCGATTGCCGAAAAACATTGCTCCAATTTCTGCGCCTTGCCGCGGGATAGATCTTCGCCGCATTATCCAAGCGAACCCACCGCAAGGGTGCCTTTGCGGTTCTTTTCATAGGCATTATTGTTTGAAAAAGGCAACAACAACCGCGCCGGGGCCTGCGTGGGTTCCGATCACGCTTCCCACCGAGGTATAGCGCACCTCCTTAAGGTTGCCTTCCCAAATGGGGCGGCTATCCTCGATGTATTTTAAAAGAAGGGCATCGGAGATGCCGCTATAGCCCAGCAAAACCGGCTTATCAAAATCAATGCCGCCCGCCTTTTCAATCTCTTGAACCAGCAGGTTATTGCCTATTTTGGAGCCGCGGGCCTTGCCCAGCAGGTTGATCTCGCCGTGGATCACCGAAAGAACGGGCTTGATGTTTAAAACACCCCCTGCAAAGGCAACCGCCTTGGAAACGCGCCCGCCTTTTTTCAGATATTCAAGGGTATCCACCAAGGCAACGATCACGATCTTCTTTTTCTCTTGCTCCAGCGCGGCAGCGATCTCTGGGGCGCTCTTGCCCTGCTCTAAAAGGCGAAAGGCCAATTCCACCAAGATGCCGCTCCCCATCGCCGCGGTTTCGCTATCAACGATATAGATGTTTTCATAATCCTGCGCCGCGATGGTTGCGCTTTGATAGGTGCCCGAAAATTGGGAGGCAAGGGTGATAACAACCGCCGCTTCCCCCGCCTCTTTGGCCTTTTCAAATTCCTTCATAAAGGCATCGGGCGTGCCTTGGCTGGTGGTGGGCAAAACATCGCTTTCGATCAGCTTTTCATAAAAGGTTTTATGGTTGATGGTAACGCCATCGATAAATTCCTCTCCCCCGAAATTCACCGTTAGGGGAACAATATGCACCCGCTCTTGATAGGCGGGGGTTAAATCGGCGGTGGAATCAACAATAATTCTGGTTTTCATGGTTCAAATTCCTTTCATTCGGGGATGCCCTCTTTGCTGAGGGCGGTTAAATTGGAGGTGATGGATTCGAGGGCATTATAAAAGACGGTTCTTGTTTGCTCATCCAGATCTTTGCCCGCCAGCTCCACCGCTTTATCGGCTCGAAGGCGAACCTGCTCGGCCGCTGTTTTCCCTTCGTCGGTAAGAACCCAAAGCCCGCGATAGAGGCTTCCGTCAACATCCTTTTTGCAGGCCAGCCCCCTTTTTTCCAAAATGGCGATCATCCGCGAGGCATCGGATTTATCCTTGCCGCTCACCGCGCAAAGATGAGCAACGGTGATGCCTTCGGGGTATTTATAAAGGGTGGTAAGATAGGTAGCATGGGGGCTTTTCAGGCCGTATTTTGCCAGTTCCTCGGTGGCAAGCTTGCGCCAACACCGCGAAATTTCCGAGATGGCAAGGGAAAATCGTTCAAACCGTTCAAACATAAATCCAACGCTCCTTTAAAAGTTGAGATTACAACATTTGCAGTATAACAGAAAAAAGTTGGAATGTCAACTTTTGTCTTTTTATGAAAAATCTCCCCATGCGGTTGCATGGGGAGAACGTTTATATCAGGCAAATAAAAATTCGATGGTATTACTTTGAGAAGCGATACTCCAAAAGTTCAAAGCGCAGATCGCCGTATTCCGCCAAGGCCGCGCCGCCGCCCGAACAAAGTTGATAATGTTGATGATCTGCCGCTTTTTCATGCGTCCTCCTTTTGGGCGATTCCCAGCCGATGATAGATATAGATGGGGATGGCGCTCCAGCCATGGCAGAGGCTTCCTGCCCCGCCGCCGGCGATATGCTCCCCCCAGGCAACGGTGATTTTCTGCTCCCGCTCGGTGGAAAACCGAAGGTGAGGCAAGCCCACCGCCTCCTCGCCCAGATCGATGAGATAATGGGTGGGGCTATGGCGGGTGATGCCCTTCATTTCCATGGGAGGCAGAAGGGTCGTCCTGGGGATGGGGCGGGGATAAAAGGTGCAGTATTTATCCACCAAGGCCGCATTTTCAAAGGGAGCATCTCCCGTTGCGGCGGCATTATAGGCGAAGGTATAGCCCAGCTGGATGCTAACGAATCTGCAAAGCCCGCTTTGATAAAAAGGGCTCTGCCGACACCTTGTTTTCTCCCCGCTGAAGCCGATGATTTTATCATCCGAAACCACCTCATAGATCAGCCCCGCTTTGGCGGGGCAATAGCGGGAGGTGGCCGCGCCGCAATGGTAAACGATGCATTTCAGTTGGTTTTCCCCCGCCCGCAGAAAGGGGGTAATATCGAGGGTATCGTAGATTTTGTAGTGTTCAAAATCGCCGTATTGCCCCGAGGCAACATATTGATCGTTGATAAAGAGCGCATAGTCTGAATCGCAGGAAAGGCGCAGAAAAACCGCTCCGTCCGTATGGGGGATGGTGTCGATAAATTCTGCATATTGATCCTTTTGCGCCCCTGCGGGAAGCCAGATCCACCTGCTTTTTGAAAAAACTTCTGCCATAGTTGCCTCCTTGAATGAATTGGATAAAATGATTTTATTTTGCGGTTCTTTTGAATTTATGGTATAATAACCGCACAAGATGCCTGCGAACATTGGTGTTTGCTGATGTTGCGGATATTATACGATGTCCGATTTTCTCGCCTGCAAGGCAGGCAACCGAAAATGATGGACAGTTATATCAAAAGGTTTTCAAGCGCTCTTTGCGGATATTTAAACAAAAAAACAACCTCACCCCCGGCGAATATCGGGGAGTGAAGGATTCATTCGGGCCCACCTTTTAATTTACTTTTCATAGCAGATATGGTATAATGATCCAAAACGAAGTCAGGAGCATAATATGAATAAAATTTCTACCTTTTTGATCAACTTTTTATTGACCGCATTTCGCCACATAGGGTCGATTGTAATTTCTGTAATACTTATTATTGTAGGCGGAATATGGTCTAAAATTTGTCTTTACATAGGATTGTTTTTGCTGATCTCCAATGTGATCGTTGCTTTTGTTGGGGCAATTCGTATGCAGCGTTTGGTGAATTACCGTTCGGATGATCCTGCGTTCAATGAAATGATGGATAAATTAAATGCAGACCCCAAAGCGTTTGTATCGGAGGTCATGGAAACCCAAGAGGAGAACAAGCAATTGCACGGCGAAGATCTATTAACTCTTTCCGATGATGATTTGTTTGAAACGATATTTTTGCAAAACCTTGATATAGTGCAAGAAGCCGAGGACGAAGAAAAAGAATTGGAACAATTAACAGGGGCGCGCAGAACCGTTTACATTTTAAGTTCATTTGATGCGGAAATTCAAAACGGCGGGCTTTGTCAATTTTTTGTAAATTCCTCGCGCGTTGTTGCACCGTATGTCGGGGAAGCGTTAAAATGTGTTGGTGCGGATGAGCACCTGAATCTTTTTGAAACGTTTATAACAGCCAATAATATCGATGTTTCTAATCTTGAATCGTTTAAAATTTTCAGCAAACGCGGGTATATGAAGCAAACCAAACGGTTCAATTTTGATTCATTTGATGATCAATATTATGAATTGCCTGCGCTAGAGGAAAAAGTAGTAACATTCATTAAAAATAACATAACGGAATTTTAATAAACAGCGGAGTGAGAATCACTCCGCTGTTTTATTCACATCGAGGCATGGATGATTTTGGTTGGGGCATCGGGTTGGATAAAACGGCTTGCATCGGGAAAATCGGTGATAACATAGTCCACCGCGCTGAGCGGTGCCAAATTATAGGGGGCCGAGAGGAAAAACTTGGATTCATCGCAGAGAAAGACGGTTTTTTTGGATTGCCGGATCGCCACCTTGCGGATCTGCGTTTCGGGCAGAGAGGGGTCGGTCAGCATCCCTTTTTCGGTTACGCCATGGCAGGAAAAAAGCAGGGTATCGATATTGAACCGTTGAATGAACTCTTCGGCGAAGCTGCCGAAGTGCGCCAAGGAATTTTGAAAGATCTCGCCGCCGGTGCAATAGGTTTTGATTCCCTTTTGCACCAGCAAGGCCGCCAGGGGAATACCGTTGGTGATGGCGGTGATATTCTTCTTCTCCCCCAAGAAATCGGCGATCTGCAAGGTGGTGGTGGAGGAATCGATGAAAAGGATCTCATTATCGCCGATCAGGTTGGCGGCCGCCTGGCAAAGCCTGCGCTTTTGGGCGGAATGGACGGTCTTTCTGAAATCCAACGGCGCAACGATATGCCCCGGCTCCACCGCCTTTGCGCCGCCGTGGCTTCGGACGATCCGCCCCTGCCGATCCAGCTCGGCAAGGTCCCGCCGAATGGTGGGCAGGCTGACATAAAGCAATCGGCTTAACTTTTTGGCAGAGGCATATTTTTCCTCTTCTAAAATCGAAAGGATCTGATCCAGGCGTTGTTCTTTTAACATTTTATCCTCCGTTTTTGAGCGTTTTTGATTGTTTATCCTTTTTATGGCCGTTGATTGACAATCGTTTTTGATCACTTTATTATAAATGCGTTGGTGAAGATTTGTCAACCTCGGGAGGGAAAGATGAAGAATTTAAAGGAAATCAAACTCTATTTATTGGATATGGACGGCACGATTTACCTCGATGACGCGTTGTTTGAGGGGGTAATTGAATTTTTAGAGCATATCAGGAGTATGGGCGGAAGGTATATTTTTTTGACCAATAATTCTTCCAAAAGCGTCCAAGCATATATTGAAAAATTAGAGGGATTGGGCATCCATGCCGCGGCTGATGATTTTCTGACCACTGCCGATGCAACGGTGCATCATCTACAAAAGAAGGGCTATAAAAAGATCTACGCTTTGGGAACCGCCTCCTTCAAAGAGCAGTTGCGGGATGCGGGGTTGCCCATCACCGATATCTTGGAAGACGGGGTCGATTGCCTTTGTATGGGGTTTGATACGGAACTGACCTTTCAAAAATTAGAGGATGCCTGCATCCTTCTCGGCCGAGGGGTGGATTATATTGCAACCAATCCCGATTGGGTCTGCCCCACCTGGTACGGCAGTGTGCCCGATTGCGGATCGGTTGCAGAAATGCTCTTTCGCGCAACCGAGCGGCGGCCGAACTTCATCGGCAAGCCCGAGCCCTCTATGGCGCATCTGGCAATGGAGAAAGCCGGCTTTTCCCCTCAAGAAACGGCGATCGTCGGGGATCGGCTCTATACCGATATTGCCTGCGGTGTCAATGCGGGGATCAGCAGTATCTTTGTCCTTTCCGGAGAAGGGACGATGGAGGATGTTGCGAAAAGCGACGTTAAACCCCATTTTATATACGATAATATCAAGCGATTATATCAGGATATAAAAAATATAGCGGAGTGAATTTTTCACTCCGCTTTGGTTTTATAAATCAAAAGTTTTCGCACCAAAAAGTTATAGGCAAAGACAATGGCGGTGGCGAGGATCTTGGCGAGCATTTCGTTTACAGACAGCAGGTCCACGGCGATCCACATGATCAGCAGGTTGAGCAAAAGCCCCAGGATACTTGCCAGGTAAATGCTTGCGATCTCTTGGAGAAAGGGCGGGCGGTTTTCTTTAAAAACCAGCAATCGCCCCGCCAGAAAGTTCAGAAAAGTGGAGAGCAGATAGGCGATGACCGTTGCCAAGGCATAGTGCACCGCGCCGAGATCCAAGAGGTAGAAGATCGCCCATTCACCGATCGTTGCGATGCCGCCGACGATCAGATAGAGTAAAAGCTCTTTGATGGTTTTGGTTTTCAAACAAACGCCCTCCTTCCTTTGGTTTTTTATGATTATATCACAATTTGATGCCAAGTTGCAACACAATTCGATTGACAACAGGGGCGGATTAAATTATACTAAAATTAGGCATAAAGCCAAGAAAAATATTATTAAGAGGAGTGTATCATTATGGCAACATCAAAAGTAGCATATCTTGTTAAACCCAAGATCGTGGACGGTGTGGAAGGCGAAGCGATCGTCGAATTGAGAGATATTGAGATCCCCACCCCCGGCCCCGGCGAGATCCTCGTTAAGGTGGAAGGCTGCGGCATCTGCGGCACCGATGTGCATGAATATCGCTATAATCCCTTTGGCTATAAGGAGATCGTTCTCGGCCATGAAGGCACCGGCGAAGTCGTTGCCATCGGCGAGGGCGTTACCGTTGATACCAAGGGCGATCCCATCAAGGTGGGCGATAAGGTGGTTACCTCGGTTCTGCTTTGCGGTGATTGCGATTATTGCCGCCGCTATCCCGAACTGCCCAATCTTTGCGAGGGCCTGGGCGTTTACGGCCTGATCGAGGACGATGCGGAGCATCATAATAACGGCTGGTTCGCGGAGCACATTCTGGTGCGCAAGAACTCCTCTATTTTCGTTGTCAACGGCATGACCTTGGATGAGAGAATGCTCATCGAGCCCGCTTGCGTTTGCGTTCATGCCTGGAACCGCGGCAAATCCACCAACCTCATCAATTTCGGTTCCACCGTTTTGGTGCAGGGTTGCGGCCCCATCGGTCTGATGCAGATCGCTGTCTTGAAGGCGGCAGGGGTTGTCAACATCATCGCGGTAGACGGTGTTGATACCCGCTTGGAGCTGGCCAAGGAGATGGGCGCCACCGCTGTTATCAACTTCAGAGAGCTTAAAACCATCGAAGAGCGGGTCGCCCGCGTGAAGGAACTGACCCATGGCTTCGGGGCAGACTTTGTCTATCAGTGCACCGGCGTTCCCCAGGCGGCGGCCGATGCCTATAAGTATGTTCGCCGCGGCGGCGGTTATTGCGAGATGGGCTTCTTTGTTAATGCCGGCGAATGCACCATGAACCCCCATTTCGACCTCTGCAATAAGGAGATCACCTTGGTTGGTTCTTGGGTCTATAGTGCCAACGAATACATCGAAACCTTGGGCTTCCTGAAGAAGGCCAAAGAGATGGGCATTCCTGTTGAGAAGCTGGTTACCGACCATTATCCCTTGGAGCAATATGTGGATGCAATGGAGAAAAACATCTCCCTCACCGGTGTCAAAATTGCTATTGTAATGGAATAACAAGCATAAAAAATCCCCGCTTTCGAGCGGGGATTTTTTGTTCACAAAATGTTTGACAAAAAAGGATGGAAAAGCGCATGAATTTATGGTAGCATAGAACTAATAAAGGAGGCGTAGGCCATGAAAGTATTATCTCGTATTTTGGCGCCCATCTGGGTTTGCATCATGATCTTGGGGAGCATCTTCCCTGCCATCGGCGCACAGGAAGGGGCGCGGGTGATTGAGCTGAAATCCGAAAAAAACGGAGAAGTTTACAGCCATTCCGCCCTTTTGGACGGTCAGGCGGTGGAGGCATACGACTACACCTGGCATATCGATCCCGCCAAGGAGGAATCGGAATATTATACCGGCACCGCGCCCGCCGAGGATGCGGGAGTTTATATTGCCCATGATATTTTCTATTACCCTCTGCTGGAGGAGAGCAAATTCAAGAAGGTCTCCTACGACGGCGAGATGGAATGGGTCTATTTTTATGAGGCGGAGGGGCTGGAAAAATATATCTTTTCCACTCTGCCTGCCATGAAAAGCGGATTTCCCTCCCAAATGATGCATTCGGCGGAAGAGGCTTATCAGAATGCGGTGCTTCATATCAACGAGCCGGGCACCTATGAGCTTAAAGGCACCTGGCACGGCCAGATCCGCATCGATCTGGGGGAGGATTCCTTTGCCGATCCCACCCAAAAGGTAACGTTGATCTTAAACGGTGCAGAGATCGAATGCACCGTTGCATCGGGGATCGTTTTTGCCGAAACTTATGAATGCGATAACCAATGGGAAGAGGCGGAAAGCCATTCCTCCACGGTGGATACTACCGAGGCGGGGGCGAATATCCTGATCGCCGACGGCTCAGAGAATAAAGTCAGCGGCACCAATATCTTCCGCCTGCTCAAGGCGAAATATAAGGACGAGGATTCCACCGATGCCTACCCTGCCCAAAAGAAACGGCTGAAGGTGGACGGCGCCCTCTATTCCTACCGCTCCCTCAATATCGGCGGTGGCGCGAAGGGCGACGGTGTTTTGAAGATCGAATCGGGCTTTGAGGGCCTTGATTCCGAGCTCCATCTCACCCTCAACGGCGGCAATGTGAATATCTATTCCCAGGACGACGGCATCAACGTCAATGAAGACGGCGTTTCGGTGCTGACCGTCAACGGCGGTACCCTCCATATTGCTGCAGGCTTAGGGGATGAAGGGGATGGGATCGATTCCAACGGCTATGTTGTAATCAACGGCGGAACGGTCATCTCCTCTGCCAACCCTGCCGCTGATTCGGGGCTGGATTCCGATTGCGGATCCTATGTTAACGGCGGAACGGTGGTGGCTTTGGGCGCGGCGATGGATTGGGCCAAGGTCGAGGATGCCAAGGCCGGCCAAGCCATTATGAATATGCGCTTTGCTTCTGCCCAAAATGCCGATGAAGCGATCATTATTACCGATTCTAAGGATCAGGTGGTGTTTGCCTATGATCCTGAAAAGGATGAGGTGATGGGCGAGATTCAGCGCACCTATAGCGGAGCCGTTTTATCGGCGCAAGCCTTGCAGGTGGGCAAGACCTATCGGCTCTATGTCGGCGGGGATGTGAACGGCGAAGAGGTGGCGGGAATCTATGATCCCGCAACGGTAACCGCCTTTGAAGGGGCAACCCGCCAATGCTATTCCGGCACCTCCATCGGCGGGATGGGCGAACGCCCTCAAGGGGAGATGGGCGAGCGGCCCGAAATGCCCCAAAATGAAAATGGCTTTACCTTCCCCAACCGCCAGGAAAACAGCGGCATCGCCCTCCCCGGCGGGGAAGCACCCCAAGAGGGTGACGGGCAAACTCCTCCCACCATGGGCGAGGGGCAAACGCCCCCTGATTGGGGCGCGGGGGCGCAAGCTCCCGGCGATTTCGCCAATGGCGGGAGCGTATCGGGCGCAACCTGCACCTTCACCGATGAATTTACCTTTTCGGAGGTGGTGAATGCCTTTGGATCGGTAACCGATTACCGCCACGATCTGCAAAAGCAGGAGGAGGGTTATCTCTGCTCCGCTTGCGGCAAGACCTTTGCCGATGCCGAAGGAAAGAAACTGCTCTCGGCAGGGGGTGCGGGAGCATTGGACGGAATGTCGCTGCTCCTTTATGCGGTCGTCTTTTTGGCGGGCGCGGCCAGCGCAACGGCAGTCTTTTCCATTATTTTGCTTTTGAAAAAACGCACAAATTCATAAAAATTGAACACCTGCCGGAGGCTCCCTCTGACGAGGGAGGCTTGGCGAAAACATAAAAACAAAAAACCGCGATGAAACTCATCGCGGTTTTTGCTTTGCTTAGGGGAGGGGTGTTGCTTGCGGGGGTCGGTCAACGAAGTTCTTGCTCCAGATTGTCGAACTCGGGGGAGGAAAAAAATTCGCCCAGCGTGATATCCAGTCCATCGCAAAACTTTTTAATGGTTATAATGGAAATGTCGCGGCGATTTTTGTCCATCATGCTGTATGCAGTGGATGGCGTTACCCCCGATCGGTTGGCAAGCTCGTTGATCTTGATGTTTCGATCCCGGCAGATGTTTTGGAATCGATCCGCCACAGCATCTTTAACACTCATCCTATCACCTCGGAATAATTGTATTGAATAATACGTTTTTGCGTATACGCACTTGCGTAATATATATAAATATGTTATAATGTGTCTCCCAAAGGCAGTTTGCTCCTGTTTTTAGGGTAATAAAAGGCTCAATTTTGAATAAATCTTGTAATAATTTCAGTATGTCTTGTAAAATTTTTATCCAAAAGTGCTCTTCAAAGGGAAATACATTTGTGAAATTGTTGGAAAGTACAAAAAAACTGCCGAGAGGAAATTAATATTATTCTTTGCTCCAAAATTTCGGGGCCCCGGCAGAAAAAACTTGCCATTAGTATATAATTATGTTAATATTAATATGCAAAAATGCCATATTGTCCCCTTTAGCAAGTGCTTAATCAGATTTTAACATCCCTCTGCCGAGAGGCTGCAAAGATCCAGGCATAATTTCGGAAGAGCGGCATTATGGTAAATTATCACGGTAAGAAAGGTTGATGATGAGAACGATGAGAAGTAGCAAAAAGTTTCTCAAAAGAGCCACAGCATTGTTGCTGGCGGTATTGATGGTAATCACCAACGTGGGCATGCTGCAGGTATCTGCAGAGGGCTCCGGTGAACCCAGTGCCCAGAGCAGCAATGTTTGGAACGGAACAGCCGGAGAGCTGGTTGCGGAGAATTATCCGCTCAACGACTATGAGAAGGCCATCTTGGCTTGCTCGGGTCTGGCGGGCGCAACCTATTCGGTTGAGATCCCTTCGGGAGATAACACCGGGTTGGTAACCGTGGATGCCGATGCGCAGACCGTTACCGCCAAGGCGTATACTGCCGGAGGATTTACCTGGGAGCCCACCGCGGCGGTGCTGAAATACACCCTTGCGGACGGCACTGCGGGTACAGACGTGAATGTTACCCTCAATAAAGTGGGCGAAGTATATGTGGGCAATTTCCAAAAGCCTGCCAACTCCTATCGGGCAGAGGTTACCTACTCTCTGCTGATCGGAATGGATGAGGCGGATCAGAAGTTGCTGCTCAATACCCCCTTCATTCTTGCCGAGGGTTACGGCCAGCTGAAGAGCGCGGCCAGCGTTCTGGGCATGGCAACCGATACCATCGATGGAAAGATGGAGGAGTTGCGCGTCCTTTATAACGGCATGAGCTTTAAGGTTACCTTCGAGGGCCAGGAATTTGGTTATACCATCGGCCTGGAGGAGGATAGCGAGGTTAAGAAAGCCTTGGGCAACCTGCTGGCGGACTACGACAGTAACGGCGGCCGCTCCACCCTCGCCCTGGATATCGAGGCCTATACGCAGGCCAAGAGCAAGGTGCAGTTTATGCTGGAAAAGGGCGCCGAGATGAAGGAGCATATCAGCGCATTCTTCACCCAGATCGCCACCATCGAAGCCAATAGCGACGAACTCCTGGAGCTCGCCGATCAGCTGGAGGTCCTGGCCAACGGTACCGGTGCCGGCACCATTGCCGAGGCAAAGGCAACCATCGATGCGAAGGCCATTGAGGCGGAGCAATTGATGGAAGAGAAGATCCAGAGCGAGATCATCGAGGTGGCCATCCAAAAGGCGGAAGCCGAGTATGGCAGCGTTGTCAACCTCAGCTCCCTGCGCGGCAAGACCCGCGAGAATGATGCCATCTATAATGAGATCGAAGCCAAGCGGGATTATTTCAAGTCCACTGCCGAAACCTTGAAAATGCTTGGCCAAACCGCTTTGGCGGATAAGATCCTCAGCGAAGAAGAAGGCGGCGGCCTCTATGCCTTGAATATGCTGGAAACGGCTATCCGCGGTGCTTATGACCAGGGCGATCGTCTGATTGCCGATCTGCTCTCCAAAAAGGATGTTTTGGATGGCTATGCCGCAACCGCCGAAGAAAAGGCGGCTGAGATCCGCAAGATCACGACCAGCCTTTCCCAGGCCAGAGAGATCATCAAGACCTACTACAATCAGGAATGGAAATTCATCGGCAAGAAGCTGGTAAAGGATACCATCACCGCCGAGGAATATAAGGCGCTGGATAAAGCGGTAAAAGCCGCCATCAATTCCATCAACGATAAGCTTTTGGTGGAAGATCGCAGCGATTTGGCCATCAAAGAAAAGCTGCTGGCCGAGGAAACGGTTCTTTCCGCAATGGTGGATCAGTTTGTTGTCTATGTTGAGGTAAAGGCCGCGGTCGTTGCCAAGAACTCTGTCAACTCCGCCGATCTGATGAGCCTGGCCGTTATCGGCACCAACTTCCCCATGGATAAGGATACCGCGGCCGCCGATGTTCTGGCTGCGATTACCGCAAGCGGTATTGAGAATTCCGCCCTTACCCAATGGGATTCCTTCTATAATATCGGTGAAGAAAAGTATACCCGCACCGTTTCCATTGAGAACGCAAAGGGCGAGGCGATCGATTCCTTCGATGCCTTGACCGGCGATATTCGTTACATCATCACCTATTCTCCTAAAACATATAAGATCAACGAAACCTATCTGCCTGCAGGCGAAAATATCACCGAGGTTCCCTACGGTTATAACTGGCGCCTGCCCCGCCCCGCAGAGCTTACCAAGTCCTACGACTATGAGATCGATGGCGTGGCCCATCGGGAAAATACCGTTGTCCGCATTGAGAAGGACATTGAGGTTACCCGCGAAGAGGGCAAGGCCATTGCCGCCAAGACTCTGGCGGAGCTGATCGCGCTGGGTAAGGTCGACGGCATTGCGCTGAGCGCCAAGGAAAAGAACGTTCTCAACAGCAATGCCTTCTATGCAGATTCCATCTACTATCGCACCCCCGACAGCAACGATAAGCTGGCAAAGGTTACCACCGTTACCGGCAACACCTTCAAGCTGGAAGCAAAGCCGATGAACGCCGGCCTGCTGGGCAGCGATGCCGAATGGATTCCCGTAAAGGCTTATCCTGTTTTGAAGAGCCGCGCCAACGGCGCAGACATTACCCTCGCCAAGAACGGGGATGTCTATGAAGGTACCTTCGATTGCGATGAAGAGTTTACCAGCGTGCAGGTGGTCTATCAGCTTTCCATCGAAGGCCTGGATACCGCTCTGGTTGGCGATCTGGCCAATATCGCAGATGTTTTGGTAAAGGATACTGCCGAGCAAAAGGCCACTTTGGATGCCCTTTGCAATCAGAATAATTTCTATCAGAACCTCGGTGATGTTACCGGCACCATTTTGGGTTCGGTTGGCTCTGTTGTTGACGGCATGAGCGATGAGGCCAAGGCCGCATTGAGCGAGCTGACCGAAAAGTGCATCGATCCCGAAACCGATAAGACTTATCTCTATGGGTATCTGACCCAGTATAAGAGCGAAAACGGCGGTCTTGCCTATTTCTATAAGGGCGATAACGCCGCCAATATCCAAAAGCAGATCGACCTGGTCAATCGGCTTCTGCCCACCATCTGGAACGATGCTTCGGTTCAGAAAGCGCTGGTTTCCATGGGTATGCAGGGCCAGGGCACCAAGGTTGAGTCGGTTATGGCTCAGCTGAAGAACACCAAGCTCAAGGCCATCAACCCGCTTGTTAATACCAACAGCGCATATATCGATAATCTGCTGGCGGCGGTTTTGGCCGATGGCACCACCTCCGCCCATAACATCTCCACCGGCGCAGTCACCTTGGAGACCATCCTCTCCGCAGGCGCTCCCGGCTTGACCAGCTACGGTGTTGAGATCCAGGTTCTCAATAAGAACGACGGATTGGTTGAAACCTATAAGACCGAGGCCTTCGGTGCTCAGGGGAATGATATCCCTGCCGCAACCTTTGCGGAAATGTATGAGGCGCTGCTGGCCACCGTCCCCAATAATAAATATTATGTTGCAGAAAAGAGCCTTCCCGCTGAGGCGGTTAAGCTGACCGAGGATCCCGCGATCTTCACCTCTGCTCTGCGCCCCGTTTCCTATACCGTTAAGATCGATGGCGAAGCCGATCAGACCCTCCATGCCTTCGATGCTTATACCATCACCCTTCCCGGTACCGGCGTGGCCGGCCTGAAATATCGCTATAATATCGGCGGTTCCAAGGTGGACGTTCTCTCCGGTGCTTTGGAAAACTTTGCATTGGCTACCGATATTCAGGCAATGGACGCTTTGTTTGGCACCGATCGCGAGCTGGTGATCACCCGCGAGCTGATCGATACCAATAAGGAAAACCTGCTGACCTTCATCGGCAAGCTGAATAAGGCCTTCGCCAATGGCGGCATGATCGCCGATGGCAAGCTGGCCGCCGCCTTTATCCCCCTGCAGGATGCGCAAGGCAACCTCTCCATCGTCCTGCGGATCACCGGCGACTATAAGAACCTCTCCCCCGCCTCTCTCGCAGGCGAGATGATGGATCTGGTGGAGGATCTCTCCTATGTCGGCCTCAACGGCAGCCCCCTCTTTGGCCTGAATGGCGATAACGAGATGAAGCTTTACCTCCAGTCTATTATTAATATGTTGGTAAACAGCAATCTCGGCCTGGATACCATCCCCGCCATGGTGGATGAGAATGGCAATATCAATGAGATGCAGCTGCCCGGCGCCACCGTTATCGGCGCAAGCGGCAACAACCTCGCGGTGGAAGGCGGCATCATCAACGATGTGGATCAGTTGGGCGGTAAGCTGATGGAGAGCACCATGCAGTATGGTGTCAACATCAATAACTGCACCAGCGCCCCCTTCTATGTTACCTATCAGGATTTCGATACCCAAGCCGACCTTCTCAAGAAGGCCAGAAAGGGTGCCGAGCAGATCCTGCCCTATTTCAACCTCAGCTGCAGGGATGGAGCTGTCAACATGATGGTCAACGCGCCCGATAGCGTTTATGCCTATCTCATGACCGCCCTCCTCATCGTCGGCGAGGTGGATCTGGATACTCTCCAGAGCTATAACCTCCAAGAGGTTATGGATTATACCCTCGATCTGATCAATCCCATGTTTGAAACCGAGGGCGTTTCCGCCGATACCTTTATCAATACCATTGATAAGACCGGCTTCTATTCCTACATTCAGGATTTCGATACCGAAGCCAACCGCGCTTTGATCGATTTCATCTATGATTCCCTGGATCATTTCTATGATAACACTTCCGCCACCGGCACTTCCAATGGCGGTAAGTATGAGGGCATCTTCACCTATGATGCGCTGGATGTCTTATTAAATAATAAGATCAGCCTGGGCGATCTTTCTTCCATGGTCGCCGAAAAGGATACCGGCATTACCGTTCCCGTTACCTTTGAGCTGAAGAACCGCGATGTGAACTATGAAGCGTTGGTTCTGGATATCAATGCCAAGGGCATCACCAATAAGTACTATATGACCCGCAATGCCGCCGAGGCCATCAGCAAGGTGGGCGACAACGGTATCATCGTCCTCCTTTCGGACATTCGCGGCAATATCACCTTTAACCATGATGTTATCCTCAACCTCAACGGTTGTTCCATCGATGGCGATCTGACCGCCAAGGGCAGAGTTGCGATCGTGGATAGCACCCTTTCCACCGCGAAGTGCGGCGGCGTGACCGGTGATCTGATCACCAGCGGCGGCGACTTCATTCTGGGCGGCGGCAAATATCTCAGCAACGTAGAAAAGTATCTGGAGGACGGTTATTATCTCGATGATAACATCGTTACCAACGGTTGCTTCACCATCGCCGAAAAGGGCGACGATCTGAACGTTTATCTGAGCACCGGTTATCTCTCCCTTGATAAGACGGCCACCAAGATCATGGCGACCGACATTCTTATCAAGCTCTGGATGAACTATTATGCCTGCTCCCAGTTGGTAGTGGATGGCAACACCCTCTATACCATCGACCTGCGGAACGTGACCGAATCGCTGGATGATCTTTCCAAGCTGATCGGCAAGGGCATGGATTGCTTCGATTGCGCGGGCTCCTCTGCATTTGCCACTCAGTTTATGCAGGACGTTACCGATTTCGGTGCGTTGGCCGAAGCGATGGAAAAGGGCGAGGCCCTGGTAAGCTATTCGATTCAGAATGCGGCCTTTGATCCCTATATGCAGATGGAAGGCACGGGCAAGGATAGCTACTTCTCCTTTAATGTTAAAGCGGCTGCCGATAAGAAGCAGTTCACCAACCTCAACGTTTTGATGGCCGAGGATGTTCCCGCCGATCATCAGACCAAGATCATCAACATTCTCAAAGAGCTGGATACCATCGTTACCATCAACGAACTGAAGGTTCAGATCGATGACGTTACCTATAGCAGCGCCGGCCTGAGCGCCGAGGGCGAGGCAAGAGCGGATGTGGAACTTGATCTTTCCAAGAACGTCAACTACCCCGTTATCATGAGCGCCATCCTGGCCTATAACGCCAAGGATGCCCGGAGAGCCGAGCTGGTGGAAGCCATTGAGTATTATCAGTCCAGCAATTCCGCCATCGCGCTGAAGAGCGCTTTGGAAAAAGCAACCGCCGCCGAGGTTATCGCCGCTCTCAAGGCAACCAAGGGGCTCAGCTTCAGCGCCATTTTGAAGGCTCTGGATCTCACCGCTTCCGATGCGGTTGAGCTGGAAGCCCTCTATACCATCGCCCGCAAGGTTGCAGGTGCGGTGGCTGATTATCTCGATATCAGCGGCAATAACGCAACCCTCTCTTCCCTGAAGGCAAGCGGTGAATACGCTACCTATAAATATGCGATCCAAAAGAGCGCCGATACTTATGCCAAGATGTCGCTGATCCTCTTTGCCGAGGAAAAGGCCATCACCGTTAAGGATAAGAACGGTCTGATCTATCTCAATACCGATAGTTTGGCCGAGGCCCTGACCACTCTGCGGAGCGGCGCGGTGATCTATGTCAATAAGTCGGTTACCCTGGAGGAGAATGTGGTTCTGCCCGCCTTGAGCTTCAAGCTGGCCAATGCCAAGAACATTGATTTCGGCGGCAAGACCCTGGCCTTTGCCAATACCAACACCAAGCTGACCACCGATAAGGATCTCTCTGCTCATGTTATCTGCGATAGCAGCGTCTTATGCTCGGAGGTTGCCTCCGCTCAGATGGACGGCTGGTTCATCTTCCGCCTGGAAGGCGGTCACCATACTCCCGTTACCGATCCTGCCAAGGATCCCGATGAAAACAACACCGGCTTGACCGAAGGCTCCCATTGCGATGTTTGCGGTGAGGTTCTGGTGGCTCAGAAAGAGCTGGCCAAATTGCCGGTGATCCATGTTCCCACTGTAAACGTGGATGCGACCGACGGCGCTGTTCGCGGCGCGAAGGTGGATGCCGCCAATAAGCGGGTCTATCTGGATGTTAGCCCCAACGGCTTCAGCGTTCGGGAATTCATCGATGTCTACTTCAAGATCGATAACGCTTCCAATTCCAATACCACTATTTATAAGTACAATACAGAGACTGCACGCGGCGCCGATGATCTCATCTGCAACGGTGATAGGGTAACCGTTTGGGCAACCAATAAAGACGGTGCTGAAACCAGCGTTTCCTATGATATTATTATTATGGGCGACGCTAACTGCGACGGTAAGCTCAATGCCCGCGACTTGGTATTGATGAAGCTTTCCTTTGTCGGCGATCTTTCCCTGGAGTATCCCGGCTCCCTGGCCGCCGATATGAACTTCGATGGCAAGCTCAACGCACGCGATACCGTTGCTTGCGATACCAAGTATGTATTGTGGGCTGAGAATGCATATGTTTCTCAGGCGAAATAATTGATTGAACAATAGGAGAAATGACCAATGAATAATTTGAAAAAAGTATTTTCCGTCGTTCTCATCGTGGTGACGCTTCTGAGCGTAGCGAGCCTGGGTGTGGTGGCTAACGCCTCCACCCCCGCGGCTCAAACCATCCAGGCCGCACCCGGTGAAACCGTTACACTCAAGCTTTCCGAAAGTGATTGCTACGGCATCAGCGGAAGCATTACTTATAGCAACCGCGGGCTGTTCTCTTCTGTTACCCCCGGTAGCTCCCCCTACGGCATGATCCGCGAGGGCAGCTTCATTCTCAGCTCTGCCGAGAAGGTGGAATGCGCTGTTACCCTCTCTGCCAAGATCAGCGATAGCGCCGCAGTCGGCAGTACCTGCGTGGTAACCTTTGCCGATTATCTGCGGGTGGATAATAATATGACCCTGGAAGGTCCCGACGGTCTGGCTAAGACCGTAACCGTTGAGGTTATCGAGAAGAAGCAGGAGGATCCCACCCCTTCCGATCCCACTCCTTCCGACCCCACCCCTTCCGATCCCACCCCCGAAACCAATAAGCCCACCGATACCACCAAGCCCGAGGCCGATAAGCCTGCCTCTACCACCCCCGAAAAGCCCTCCGACGGTACGGTGGATCTCACCGCATTGAATAAGCAGATCGCCATTGCGGAAGCCCTCAATGAGAAGGAATATACCGCCGAAACCTGGGCCAAGATGAAGTCTGCGCTGGATGCCGCTAAGGCCGCCCGCAAGGAGAGCAGCCAGGCCGCCATCGATACTGCCGCCAAGAACCTGAAGAATGCCATCGCAAACCTGTTGCGCGTGGATAACGAAGAGTTGGCCGCCCTGATCAAGGACGCCAAGGAGTTCCTGGAGCAGGATGAGCTCAAGGCGCTGAGCGATAAGCTGGCCGCCGCCATCAAGGATGCGGAAAGCGCTCTCAAGAGCGGCAAGCAGGAAAAGATCACCGAGGCAATTGCCGCGCTGAAGGAAGCCCTGGCCGCCTATAAGGCAAAGCTGGAGGAGCTGGGCAAGGGCGAGCTGATCGGCGTGGATACTCCCGTTGAGGTTCCCCCCAGCGATGATTATTGCAATATCTGGCTCCATAAGCTCTGGCTGATCCTGCTGATCGTCAGCTTCATTATCAACCTGGGCTTTGCCGGCCTTACGGTCTATTATTTCATGCGCCGTAAACAGAATTTTACCGACGATACTCCGTTGGTCGACTACGAGATCGACGATGATTGATCGGATTATTTAAGGTGACAAGATCATGCAACTAAGTGATAAGCGTAAAACCTTTGAAACGTGGGAAGAGGCCTTTCGGGGCCTCACCCCCGTTGTTCGCCAGCAGTCGGTTCGGATTGCGGGCTATACCCAGGCGATCTTTATCGAAGCCTGTGCGTCGGGGTTTGGTACTCAGCAGCCCGGCGGGTCGGAGCGGATGCAATCGACCTATGCGGAGCTGGCCTATAAATGCGGAATGTATCACCAATTAGGCAAGGCGCTTGTCCCCGAAGAATATCAGGTTTTCAGCGAAGGTTTTTCGGAAGAAGAGCAGACCCTCTACCGTAAATATACCGTTGCCGGCCGCAGGCTGGTTGCCGAGCTGCAGGAAAAGAGCAGCGGCAGTAAGCGGTGGAACGGCGAGGGCGAGCCCCCCACCGAAAATATTCCCTTTTTGATGATCCGCGAAAGCTGCCAGCAGCATATGGAGCGCTTTGATGGGACAGGTTATCCCGAAGGGCGCGCCGAATCGGCGATCAGCCCCATCGCTCAGATCGTTGGCATCGCCAAGGCCTTCGACCATCTTTCGGCCGAGATCAAATCGGAAAACCCCTTTTCCGAAGCCTTTGATGCGATTTTAGAGCAAAGCGGAACCGCCTTTTCGCCGGATCTTTGCGCGGTATTCAAGGCCGCGCGCCCTAAAATTCAAAGTGTTTTTAATAAGTATATTCATTATACCATGAAGCTTCCGCGCACCATCCCCTTGGTGAAGAAGACCAAGGACCGCCCCATGGGCCTGATGTTCCGCGGAATGACCGGCGGTCAACCGGCCTATGAGGCAATTCCTTGGTTCTGCGTGAAGGCGGATCAAAAGGAAGAGATGGCCGCCGTTGCCCCCCGCCTTGCCCGCACCGGGCTAACGGTGGATGTGGCCTTCTATCTCCTTTATGAAGCGGCGGATATGCTGCTTCGGATGGAAAATTGCAAGCTTGCGCTCCAAGGGCTGTTTATGCCCATGTTTGGGGAGTTTTTCACCAAGGAAAACCACCTCAAGCGGTTTGAGGAGCTTTTTGCCAACCAACCCATCGACCGTTCCCGCCTGCTGATCGCCATCCCCGAAGAAAAGGTGCTAAACGCCAATAAGGGGGAAGCGGAGGTGATCCGCCGCTATCTCAAGAGCGGGATCGCTCTGGTGCTGGATGATTACCATCCCGAATCCATCTCCCCTGCCATGCTGAAGGAATGGGGCTTTAACCATGTGCGCCTCTCCCCTGAGACCAGCGCCCAGCCCCTCTATGCTTCCGATATCCGCGCTCTGCAGGATCGCAATATTCAGGTCTTTGCCTCCTGCGCCGAGCATCCCCATCTCAAATGGCTGATGGAAAGCGGAGTGAGCGGTGTTTGCAGCCCCCTCAACGGCGAGCCGATGGATGAGGATGCGGTTATCCGCGAATCCCTTCTGCGGGAGCGTGAGGCAGGGTTATGAGTAAGTTGAATCCTTATGATTCCAAGGATTATCCCCGCATTTTCCGGAAAAAGCGGGGCGGACTTCGGCTCTCCCATGCCGAGATCCGCGAGATCAAGGCGGGCCGCAAGGATCTGCGCAAGCAGATGCGCAGGCAAGGCATCTATTCCCGCCGGGAATTTGAAGCCACCGCCTCCAGCCTCGGCCTTTATTTTGATAAAGGAAGTTTTTTAGCCTTTTGGCTCTGGATGTGGCATCGGGGCGCCCTCGGCGCGCTGCTCGGCGCGGCGGCGGTTGCTCTTGCCGCGATGTATGGTTATTCTTTGGTTACCGAAATGCGCGGGCATTTCACCATCAACCTTTCGGATAATCTGGTCGCCCAGGGCTTTGAGCTGAGCGAAACGGAAGATTTCGCCAACCCCACCTCCCGCATCTACGGTACGCCGGTGGAGGATGCACCCTGCATCTCCATCATCGACCTTCCCGGGGATGTGGATGATGTGGATGGCTCCCATAACGGGCGCAACTATTTCGCCCATACCTTTTATATCGCCAAGCGGGGCGAGGGCGAGGCCGATTGCGGCTTTTCCCTCTCCATCAATTCCGAAAGTCAGGATGCCTCTAAGGCGATCTGGGTGATGCTGTTTGAAGACGGTGTCCCCACCGTTTATGCCAAGGCAAACGGTAAGACCGGCGAGGCGGAATGTCTGCCTGCAAAAGGGAACGACCGCTTTGGCTATAAAGAGATCCCCTTTGCCGAAAAGGGCCTGGGGGAGGATCAATTTTCTGTTATCACCGAGCGGGCGGGGCATACCTATTACCGCCTCAACCCCCGCATCTTCGACCACGACGATGTTGTCTGCGAAGAGGTTTTGGAAAATGTGAAGCAGGATGAGGTCCATAAATATACCGTTGTGATCTGGCTGGAGGGAGACGATCCCGACTGCACCAACGATCTCATCGGTGCCCATATCGGCCTGCAGATGGATTTCGAACTGCTGGGAAAATAATTTTGGTTCAAACTTTTTCTTTCGGCGGCTCTAACCCGCCCCAAGAAAGGTTGAATATAGAAGAAAAAAGGCTCCGGCGGGAGAAAAAATACGCAATCTGAAAAAGTGAGGTAAATTTGTGATGAACAAAAGACAGTCCAACGAAATGCAATCCATTCGTAAAAAACTGTTAGCAGCGATCGCCATGCTGTTGATCGCCTGCATCATGACCGTTTCGTCCACCTATGCATGGTTCACCCTCTCTACCGCTCCGGAAGT
>JAZODI010000070.1:0-44155 GCA_045596965.1 Eubacteriales bacterium
ATCCGCCCAGGCCCCTCGTGGCGGGGTTTGGGCGGATCACTTTCCGCATTTTTCGATGTGCGAAATGCTTTTTGCCCATCGAAAAGTCCGGAAGGACAAATACATAAAAAGGAGGTTTTCGCAACCATGGATCAAAAAAAGAATAGCAAAAGCAAAACACTATGGTTGATTGTTCTCCTCCTATTCTTATGTGTTGCGGTAACAACCGTTACCTTCACCCATATATTAAACGGTTTCCTTCCCGACGCTCAGGATGCCATTTCGCTCCGCCCCGAAGAAGAATCCCCTTCCGAACAGGAGGAACCGTCAACAAACGATTCCTCCAACGAGACGCAAACAGGTAAGGATCAAAAAAAGCCGGGCTTTGAAGGCGAAGACGATCAAGGAATTTGGAAGACCAACACCCAAGTGGAAATTTTCAAGATTTCCTATCAAAACGGCGAAAAAAGCGTTACCATCCAAAGCAACGATGGGGATTCTGTTATCGCTCCGGGCTCAAAAAATTCTTATACCTTCAAATTGAAAAATACAGGAAATGTTGCCCTGGATTACACCTTGGAAATGGATGCAACCGTTTCTCCCGCAGGGATCACCCTCCCCCTCACCGCAAAAATCAATCGCTATGACGGAACATGGATCTTGGGCGATCGGGAGCAACACGCCTCCATTCCCGCCCTGGATGCCGCTAAAGACAGCGCAACCTTGGGCGCAGGAAAATATACCTATTATACTTTAGATTGGGTTTGGCCCTTTGAAGGGAACGATGCGTTGGATACCCTGCTCGGCGATATGGCTACCGATCAGGAGATCACCTTTACCATCAAGATCAATACCATCGCCACCGAAAGCAGCGATCCCTATGCCGATGGCGGCATCAGCATACCAAACACCGGCGACCATTGGAATATCACCTTCTGGGTTGCGCTTATGATGGGATCGCTGGCTATCATGATCCTTCTTCTGTTTCTGGATAAAAAAGATCGGCGGCAAGAGAATGCGGAGGCATAAAAAACCTTGAAAATGAATTGGAAAAATATCATACGCTCCATCCTCTTGGCGCTATGCGGCGCGGCCTTGGGAATCAATATTTACCTCACCAACGCCAACCGCTTGGTAGGAAACCAACTGCCTATGCCTTTTGGCTACGGCGTGGCGGTGGTTCTCTCGGGTAGCATGGAGCCCGAACTCTCAAAGGGAGATCTGATCGTTGTTGGCGAAGCGGATCGGTTTCAGGAAGGCGACATTATTGTCTTCCAGGATGGAAACGCTTTGGTTGTTCATCGCATCATTGCGATCGACGGTGATGAAATCACCACCCAAGGGGATGCCAACAACGCGGCGGATGATCCCATCCATATCGCCGATATTAAAGGCAAGGTTTTATTTTGGATTCCCTTTATCGGGAATGTGATCGACTTTATTAAAACACCGGTCGGCACCATCTGCCTGATTGCTCTGGCCATTCTTTTGGTGGAGCTCCCCCGCAGAAACGAGAAAAAGAAAGACGATGAAGATCGCCAAAAAATCATTGATGAAATTAAACGCCTGAAAGAACAGAATTAACCATAGGAGCAAAGCAAAATCATGCCCAAACCCCAACAAACAAAAATAAATATCCCCATTTGTTTGGCCTGCATTTTGCTTTGCCTGACACTCTTTTCCCTTCATTTCACCAGCGGCTTATATGCCAAATATACCGCCAAAGGATCCGGAGGAGATGGTGCAAGAGTGATCAAATTCGGAAATCTCACACTCACGGAAACAGGTGATTTTTACTCAAACAACAAACTGATGATTATTCCCGGCGTTGAATTAACTAAAAAAGCGACCGTGTCCTTCTCAGGTAGTGAGTCGGCAACCTATGTGTTTTTAGAGATCACCCCCTCAAAATGGTCAACAAATGATAATAATTCCTTCTCCCTTTTGTTGAATGGCAAAACCGCAATGCAATGGAGTGTTGCGGATGGTTGGACATTTTTGAAACTGATGAACGGAACATACATATACTACCGTGAATTAACGCCTAATTCGGAACTCGATGCGGCAGATATCATTGCCGAAAACGGAAAAATCACTGTTAGCGATCAGATCACCAAAAGTGAAATCAAATCCATGAGCGACATATCCATAAAACTCCGTGCCACTGTGGTACAGTCCGGAGGCTTTGAAAATCCCGAGGCCGCATGGAGTTCGGTTGCGGCAAAGGAGGGGACAAAAGAATGAAAAACAGAAATAGATCCATTTCATTGTTGCTTTGTCTTTCAATTCTCCTTTCAATGATCGTATATTCTATTCCAACGGTTTTGGCAACGGAAAAGTCTGTAAAGATCACATTAGACGGACAACCCATCGATCATGTTGAAATTGAACAAGAGGATAAGAAAACATTATCGGCAATTACAAGCGGAATAGAGGAAGCTTTGTTCCAATGGCAGATATCACTGGATCCGCAAAATGTTGTTTGGGTTAATATTTACGACCGAACAGAACAAAATTGTGAAATATCCTATGCGCTCGTTAAAAATATGCTCGACGATGCAAATACCGCATACATAAGATGTGCTGTGACAAGCGGCGAACAAATTGTGTATAGCAATGAGATTTGCGTAACCATAAATCCCGAGTCGGAATCCACTCCGCAGATTACCGCTTTTGCGCAAACAAGATATGTAGCGACCGAGTCCTCTGCATATACCGATGCTCCCGCCATGTTTTCAATGGCACGGAATACAACTACCGATTATGTTACAATCACTATAAAATATCTTGATATCGCCAGCCTTGGCGGTGAAGAGGAATCTGCAATTTATAGTCCTTATACCGCAACCATTGTAAGGGGAACGAGTTTCATGCAAAGCGTGGTATCTCCCACCTTTTTGGGCTTTGCTCCTTATACTGATTCCGATAATGATGGTGACATCGACGATGATGATGAGAGTGCCTCAACCTACATTTTCAACGAAGCTGCGGTAATGGAAGATATTGAAATAAAGGTATATTATAAGCCTATTGAGGTTAATTTTGCCGTCAAGTATTTCTTCCAAAACATCAACGACGACCTCTATACAGAAAATGCCTCTCGATATCATACCGCCCAAGCAGAAACCGGCACGATCATCTCCAATGAATACTTAATGGAAAACGCCGGGGATACTACCGGCTTTGCAAAGATGTATCATATCCCCGAAAGCGTTGCGGCTGACGGAAGTACGGTATTTGAGTGTTACTACGATAGAAATTATTACCTCATACAGTTTGATCTCAACGGCGGATACGGTGTTGATCCTATCTACGCACGTTACGGAACGCCATTCGTTGTAAACAATCCTATTAGACACGGTTACACCTTTGCGGGTTGGAAACTCATCTGTATTGATACAAACGGAAACGGAGAGTGGGACGACCAACTCCCCGACAATGTTTCCACTGATCTCATATCAACAATCCCCTCTTATAACTATTACTACCAGGCGCAATGGGAAACGGTGGATACTTCATATACCGTTGTTTATTGGCTTGGCGATGACTATATAGGCAGCAAAATCGCATCTGAGAAATCCGGTGTATATGTTTCCGGTTCTAACGATTTGGCATCTGCTCAAATTTGCGGTCTTACTGAGCATAAGCATACGAGTGATTGTCTGTCTTGTAAGATTGAAGAGCACACCCATACAGACGCCTGCAAGGTCGATACTACATATTTTGTATATGAGAACGCAGACAGCAATGTGCTTGTGGAAGGCGATGGCTCTACGGTTGTAAATGTATATTATAAGCCCAAAGAATATACGCTGAGATTTTACTATGCCGCAACCACAGGAAATGGAACCGATACCGATAACGATGGTGTTGCAGATACCTTTGACAGCGTAAAAATCATCGGTGGTTCTACCTACTCCTTTGGCGCATCCGGTACCAATACATCCAACGATGAAACCTTGCTGAATGCCATTTTTGCAACAGACCAAGCAGGAACGGTTACAAAACTGCCACAATTAAATGTGAAAGGTAAATCACGCAATTATACACTCGGCACACTTACCTCCGGGAACAATGCCTATCATTACATCGAGTTTACCGCAGGTTACGGACAGGATATATCCAATCTATGGCCTTGTGCGGTGTTTGAATCTGCTACAAGAGTAACCGCGAATACACACGGCAACTGGAACGGAACGGAAGCTTTTGTAAGTGCTTGGAACGGTGAGCACCATGTTTGGTATTCACAAAACAAGTCGAACCAGACTATAAAGGGAAAATATGAAAAGTTGGATGATCAGTTGCTGTTCGATTCAAAATTTGTTGATGAAACAACGGTTTCTTACCTGTGTTTTTGGGAAAACGGTGCCAACATCAACTGGAGCGTGCCGGAATTGTATGTTTACAAAATTTGGGTTCCTGTCCTCGTTGGTGAGAACACTAACGGGTTGGAAACAAAGACATACAATGATGTTACATACAAGTTAATAGATTCCTATGATACCTGTGATAACTCTAGTGTTAATGAGCAGACACAGCCCTCCCTTGAGGGATATACTAAAAACGGTTACGATTCGAGCACAACTGATTTCGACAACACACTGTATGCCGAGGGATATGTCGTTAATTTTTACTACTCTCGCCAAGTAGATAATCCTTTTGCGATGAAGAATTACGATGAATACATCGTTAACATCAAAGCCAATACGGGCGGTGTTCCCTACGGAACAAAGCTTTCGACCCTAAGTGAGCTTGGGGGGCTGGGGGAGAATTTTACCCCCGCCTATCCTTCCACCCTTGAAGAAAATGCCTATTACTTTGAAGGATGGTACACTACAGAGCAATGCGTCGCAGGCACTAAGGTTGATCTTACGACTTTGACCATGCCGGCAAGCGGTTTGATTTTGTATGCAAACTGGGTACCGCAGACGCACACTGTTCGTTTTTTTACCACGTACGATGAGATGACCTCTTATGAGAGCAATACATCAAACATTATTTTTCACTCTTCTAATGTAAAGCATGGAGAAATCGCAGGAACTGTCGAAACCCCTGTGCGTACCGGCGATGGTTCATTAGAACTGACCTTTGCGGGTTGGTTTTATATGGAGAATGGTCAAAAGAAAGCCTTTTCCCCATTGAATATGCCCATCAACCGCGATATGAATATCTTTGCAGAATGGAGCAGCCATTCTCCTCAGCCGTATTGCATAAGCTATGTTTTGCAAAGCAATCCGAACGTTCATGTGGCGGATGACACTACAGGATACGCTTACGGCGGTTCTACCCGTACATTTAATGCCAAAGCAGGTGAACCATATAATCAGCTTTATAGTGAATATAACAAAGGATATTTTCCCACTGTTAGCTCACACTCTATCACCATACAGGCCGAAGCGGATAAGGATCATCCCCAACAAAATGTATTCGCCTTCTATTATGTAAAGGCCGAAGATATTTCCTATACCGTTCGTTATGTCAATAAAGAAACAAACGTTGTAATGGCTATAGACGAATACACAACTACCTCTGCCGTGGTTACAGAACGCTTCAGGGCATTTGAAAATATGGTGCCGGATGCGTTTTATAAACGACTGGTATTAGAAGTTAAAAAAGACGAGAACGGTAACTGGGTTGGGACCGACAACAATGTGATCACATTCTATTATACTCCCAATGATACCAGTGCTTACTATGCTGTGCATTTTATGTTAGAAAAGTTTGGCACTACTGATGAGGAAAGAGCGAATTATGATATAGACGGCAATGGCGGATACGAAGAAACCGGCACTCATATCGAAGGTGTAGGTCAAGTCGGCTCAACGGTTTATATTTCTCCGCAAACCATTTCAGGCTTTGGGTTGATCGATAACAACAAGGTTCCTATCATATGTTCAGATGGAAGTCAAAGTGTAGCAGTCTATTCTGAACCGAACAGCGGATACGGCATTCCCATTACGCAAAGTGGTACAGAACTGTATTTGTTCTACAAACGGAACGAATATCCTTATCAAGTGCACTATTATGAGTATAACACGACAAACTCCCTTGCAGAATCCAAAACCGGAACTGCGTATTATGGTTCGGATGTCATTGAATTAGCAAAGAATATCGCTAACCATACCTGTGTGTCTGAACAAACCCAAACAATAACTATCCGCGAGGATGACGGCACCAAAGGGCTGAATGTTATCATATTCTATTATGCAGAAAAACAATATGTTGCAGAATATGTGGCCATACCCGAAGATGGGGGGCAACTTTCAAGTACGATCGAGGTTATTGCCGGCAACGGAAGCCTTTCCGGTTCTGTCCCTACCGCAAATCAGTATTACGAATTCGACGGATGGTATTTGGATAAAGCCTGTACGCAAAGTGCATCGGAATATGGTGAAATTGATTCAACAACCAATCGCTTCACACCGGATAAAACCAAACTGAGCGAAACAGAACGTAACATTTTCTATGCCAAGTTTGTTAAAATGGTTGGCGATTTTACAATTGACCGAAGCAATGCAACAGATGATGATCAGATCTTTGTTTATGAGATCAAAAACAAGGATACTGATAATGCATTTTCTATTACGGTAACAGGGAACGGAAATACAACCATCCGTAATTTACCTTTGGGAGAATACACCGTCACCCAGCAAAACGATTGGTCTTGGCGGTATAATGACAGTTCGGTTACTATTAACCACCAAAGCATCGACGGAACAACCGTTACATTTAATAATGGTGCGAATACCGATCAATGGCTCAACGGGAACAGTGCGCTTGTCAAGAACCAAAGGGGGTAATCAGGATGAATAAGAACAGAATATTAATAATCACGCTGATTACCGCCCTTGTTGGTGCTTTAATCCTTTGCGGAACGGTTCTTGCCTATATGTTTAGGCAGACGGAATACAAGGATAATGAATTCACCCCTGCCACAGTCTCCTGCAATGTTTTGGAAGAATTTGACGGAGAGCAAAAAACAAGCATCAAAGTGCAAAACACCGGAAATATTGACGCATATCTCCGTGTCCGATTTGTATCCTATTGGGTTGATGCGGATGGTAATATCGTTGCAAAACCTTCATCAATGCCCGAAATCAGCGTTGCAACGGGCTGGCTAAAGGGATCAAACGATACCTATTACTATCAAAGCGTCGTTACCCCAAATAACTCCACGGGAGAACTGCTATCCCATCCGATTTCCTTGGATAAGGATGAAAACGGATACCTGCAAGTGGTTGAGGTTTTTGCAGAAGCCATACAAAGCGACCCCGCAAATGCCGTAGAGAATAGTTGGAAAGTCTCTCTTCCGGATAATAACGGAAATATAACCGCAGTCCCCTAAGGCAGAGCAAGGCTTGATCGCTGTTGCCGAAGCGGAATATTACTTCATCATAGAATGACGCTGGGGCGAAGCAATAAACGCATAAAAACCGATACCCATACGGGTATCGGTTTTTTATATCATTATAGAACAAAAATAATCACGCGATTGTTATTGACAATCGAGTGATTAAATGCTAAAATGGTTAAAAATACCTCTCGCAAATTCAGAGATGCTCTATAAATCACCTTTGATCCAATAAAGATTATTTCGGCAATCACTCGATTTCTATTGACCATCACCCGATTGTGCGATAAAATATAATCAAAGAAACAAACCGGAGGTGATTAGATGGCAACAACCTATCCGGGGACAACGATCGAGGTGCTTTCCCTGCGCCAAGGAAGCTCCAAGACCTTGTTTGACGGTATTTTTGCTGCCGGAGGCATCACACTATCGCAAGTATCCAACATGACCGGGCTGGAGCCCTACATGATACAAAACTGGGTGAGACGGAAATTCATCGCACCCCCTGTTAAAAAACTCTATTCCAAGGAACAATTTGCAAGAATTATTATTATTAATATGCTTCGGGACTCCTTGCAGATCGAGGCGATCTGCAATTTGATCCATATCATCGGCGGCAAACTCGAAGACACGACCGACGATCTGATCCGTGACGACGATCTCTATCACCGCTATGTGGATATGATCTGCGATCAATCGATCGATCTCTCCGACCAAGGGGAAGTATTGCGGGCGGCGCAGCAAGCGGCCGAAGGATTTGAGGAGCAAACGCCGGGAGCCAAAACCAAGCTGATCCGCATCTTGCAGGTAATGCTCTTTGCCCACGCCGCCTCCCAACTTCGGGATTCGGCGAAAGAGGTGCTCTCTACGCTGGAATAACTTAAGAAAGGAACTACAATATGGCATTCATTGAATGGTGGAATTCTTTAGAATTGGCATCGCAGATATTCTACTGCATTGCCATCCCCTCGACGCTGGTATTACTGATCCAAACAGTAATGATGTTTTTTGGATTTGAAAACGATGCCGACGCTGATTTCGATATCGATCTGCCCGACAGTGATATGGAAATCCATCTGCCCGATACCGATATACACGACGGTATTTTCGGCGACGATGGGATCGTCGAACCTGTCGATCCGACCGGCCTTGAAAGTCTGCATATCTTTACCGTTCGGGGCATTATCGCATTTTTGGTTGTTTTTGGCTGGGTCGGTGTTGTTCTGCAGGATATGGGGCTGCATCTGCTGATCACTGCACCGATTGCAGCCATCTGCGGTTTTGCCATGATGTTTATCATCGCCTATTTATTCCGTTCCGTTATGAAACTGCGTAGCGACGGAACGGCAGATAATCGCAATGCGGTGGGTGCCGCCGGCAAGGTGCACCTCACCATCCCCCCTTCCCGAACAGGCGAGGGCAAAGTGCACGTTATGCTTCAGGGAGCCTACGTGGAACGAAATGCGGTTACCGATGAGACGGAGTCGATCCCTACCGGATGCGAGATTATCGTTGTCGGTTTAAGCGGTCAAACAAGTCTTGTCGTTAAACGAAAATAAATTAAAAATGGAGGAACAATTATGAATTCTCAACTCATCTTTCTTATCTGCGCGATTGTACTTATCCTGGTGTCGTTCCTTGTTTGGATCTGCTCCAGATACAGAAAATGTCCGTCGGATAAGATCATGGTCGTCTATGGTTCGATCGGTAAGAATAAGGACGGTACCAACCGCAGTGCAAAATGTATCCACGGTGGTGCGGAATTTGTTATCCCGGTGTTCCAGTCCTATGCTTATCTGGATCTGACCCCCATCTCCATTCAGGTAGATCTGAAAAACGCCCTCTCCAAGCAAAACATTCGTATTGATGTTCCCTCCAGATTTACCGTTGGGATCTCTACCGAGCCGGGCGTTATGCAGAATGCGGCCGAGCGTCTTTTGGGGCTTCAGCTCTCCGAAATTCAGGAACTCTCCAAGGATATCATCTTCGGTCAGTTGCGCTTGATCATCGCCACCATGGATATTGAAGAGATCAACACCAACCGCGATAAATTCCTTGCGGCGGTCAGCGAAAACGTGGAGACCGAGCTTAAAAAGATCGGTCTGCGGCTGATCAACGTCAACGTAACCGATATCAGCGACGAATCGGGCTATATCGCCGCCCTTGGTAAAGAGGCGGCCGCCAAGGCGATCAACGACGCGAAAAAGAGCGTTGCCGAGCAGGACCGCGAAGGTTCGATCGGTGAAGCCAACGCGAAGAAAGAGCAAAGAATTGAAGTTTCCAAGGCGGATTCTCTTGCCATTGAGGGCGAGAACGAGGCCAAGATGAAGATCGCGATGTCGGATGCCGCGCTGAAAGAAAAAGAAGCCGAAGCACTCAAAATCGCAACCACCGCAGAAAAGACCCAGGCCGCAAAGGCTCTGGAAGAATCCTATGCCGCAGAGCAAGCCGCAGAGCGCGCCAGACGCGATAAAGAGCAGGCTACTCTCGAGGCAGACGTTATCGTTCGTGCGGAAGCCAAGAAAAAGGAAATGGAACTCGCCGCCGAGGCGGAAGCAGAGCAGATCCGCAGAAAGGCCAAGGGTGAAGCGGATGCGATCTTTGCCAAGATGGAAGCAGAAGCGCGCGGTGTGGAAGAGATCCTGAAAAAGCAGGCGGCCGGTTTTGCCGAGATCGTTAAATCTGCAGGCGGCGATGCAGAAGCCGCTCTTAAACTGCTGATCGCCGATAAGCTGGAAGATCTGATGCGCGTGCAGGTTGATGCTGTTAAGAATATCAAGATCGATAAGGTTACTGTTTGGGACGGCGGCCAGAACGGCGACGGAAAAACCTCCACCGCCAACTTTATCTCCGGCATGATGAAGTCGGTCCCCCCTCTGGATGAGGTCTTTGCCATGGCCGGGATGCAACTGCCCTCCTTGCTCGGGCAAAAGATTGCAGAGCCCGCGGCAGAGCCTGTAGCAGAGCCCGTTACCGAAGCAGAGGAACAAAGCGAATAAACCATCTCACCAAACATTTTTCCCTCTCATAAAACGATCCCCCATTCACCAAAGGGTGAATGGGGGATCGTTTTATTTTTCGTTACATAAATAAGAAGAATACCGCCAAGACAATGATACCCAAAATAATGCGATACCAGCCAAAGACCGCAAAATCATTCTTCTTAATATAGCTCAGCAAGAATTTGATGACAACGATGGAAACCAAAAAGGCAACCAAACATCCCACCAGCAAGATCCAGATCTGGGCAATCGAGAAGATAAACCCATCCAAAAAGTACTTTGCCACCTTCAAGAGGGAATAGCCCAGCATAACGGGCACCGCCAAAAAGAAGGTGAAATCTGCCGCCGCAACGCGGGAGACCCCGATGCAAAGCCCGCCGATAATGGTGGAACCGGAGCGGGAGGTGCCGGGAATGATGGAAAGAACCTGGAACAGGCCGATCAGCAACGCATCCTTATAGGTGATCTCCTCGATGGAGTTGACCCGCGGGGTACGTTTTTTATTCCATTTCTCAACTAAAATGAAACCAACGCCATAAAAGATCAGTGCGATCGCGATCACTACCGCCATCAGTGTTACATTCGTTCCGGGGAAGGTATTTCCATTGAGGAACCCTTCGATGGCATCATCGAAGGCCAGGGTGATAACCGCACCGGGAATGCAGGCGACCACCACCTTGAACCACATACCAAAGATATCCTTTTTGATAACCGGAGCTTTCTTTTCATTCAGCCCAAAGGGCCACATCCGCTTCCAGAAGAGCAAAACCACCGCCATGATGGCGCCCAGCTGGATCACAACAAAGAACATTTCCTTAAAGGCTTCGCTTTCCTTAAGTTGCATAAACTCATCCACCAGCAACATATGGCCGGTGCTGCTGATAGGAAGCCATTCGGTGATACCCTCGACGATACCCAGGAATACCACCTTTAAAAATTCAATAAAATTCATCGCAAACTCCTTAAATGCTTCAAAGGATTAATAATATATATTCGACGAGAAATCCGATGTTGCGCCAAACAGACTACCGAAGACCACAGCAAGAATAACCACCAAAATCAATAAGACAACAACGATTGCCATAAAAATCAGCTGGGATCTGGCCCAATTGCGGAAAGTTTTATTCTTTTCGCTATCGCCCAAGCCCCAGACAAAGAGCATAATAATGTAGACAATCGTTCCCACAAAGGGAATCAAAGGAATCAACTGATAAAGCAGCCATTTTCCGGTAGAAACGGTATCATCTTCAACCACTGCGGGAGCGGGTTGATATGTAGGCATCTGAGGTTGGGGAGCAACCCGCTCCACCTGCGGCTCGGGCGCAGGTGCGGCCTGCTCTGCCTCAAAGTTATGACCGCACTGGATGCAGAAACGATCTCCATCATTGCATTCTCGATTACATTTCGGACAATTTTTCATTTTCCTATCCTCCTATTTATAAATGCGGGGAACCCGCTTACTTACTGCGCAGATCAACTCATAATGGATGGTGCCCAATCGGCCTGCCACCTCATTGAAATCAATATCTCCGCCCAAAAGCACCGCCTCATCCCCTACCTTGCAGGGAATATCCGAGACATCCACCATCAATTGATCCATGCAAATGTTGCCCAGGATCTTGGCCTTCTTGCCGCCGATCAGTGCATAACCCTTACCCGAAAGGGCGCGGGGGTAGCCATCGGCATAGCCTGCGCTCAGGGTGGCCACACGGCAGGGCTTCTCGGTGGTATAATGGCGGCCGTAGCTGATATCCCGCCCTGCGGGCAGATCCTTAACAAAGGAAACCAAGGTCTTGACCGCCATGGCGGGTTTGAAGGGATTTTCTCTTCCGCCCGGCTCCAGCCCATAAAGAACGATTCCCGCCCGCACCATATCCAGATGATATTTTTCATCGGCAAAGGTGCCTGCGCTATTGGAGATATGGCAAATGGGGCAGATCCCCTTTTCCATCAGCAGGTTGCGCACCTGCATAAAACGCGCAAATTGCGCCTCGGTATAGGCCTCTTCCCCATCGGTATCGGCCACCGAAAAATGGCTGAACATTCCTTCGATCTCCAGCCCGGGGAGATTCGCAATTTCCTCAATGGCATCGGCCGCGGCTTTGGGATCAAAGGCATCAAAGCCGATCCGCCCCATGCCGGTATCCAGCGCGATATGCACTTTGGCGGGTTTCCCCGCCGCTGAACCGACCTTGGAGAGCAGGCGGGCATCTTCCAAGGTAAAGACCGCCTGACTGATCTTTTGCTCCACCAATAAGGGAAAATACTTGGCGGGAGTAAAGCCTAAGATCAAAATAGGCTGAGCGATCCCCAAATGGCGCAGGTTCATCGCCTCCTGGAGGCAGGAAACGCCAAAGAAATCCGCACCGCAAGCGGCCAATTTCGGCGCAACTGCAACCAAACCATGGCCATAGGCATCCGCCTTGACCACCGCCATAACCTTGGTTGCATCCCCCACCTTTCGGCGCACTGTATTAAAATTTTCTGCGATGGCGGAAAGATCGATCTCCGCCCAGGTTCTTTTAAAATACTCCATGCTCCAACTCCATCCAAGCCTGATCAATATATTCTGCGATCTGCTCCGGCTGCAACGCCCGCACGCTATGATCGCAGGATGCGAGCCGCGCGGCGCGGTTATGCAGATAGACCGCTGTTTTAGCCAAGTCGAAGGGATCGCCCTCCCCTGCCAGCATGCCGGCAAGAAGACCTGCCAAAAGATCCCCGCTCCCGCCCTTGGCCAATGCCGAGCAGGGGGCAGAAAGGATCTCGGTGCGTTTCCCATCGGTCACCAGCGTAGCAGTATCCTTCAACACTAAGATCAAATGATATTTCTTTGCAAACTCCTTAGCATAAGCCAAGCGGTTTTGCAAAAACTCCTGCTTTTCAAGCCCCAGCAGGAGGGCAAATTCCCCGATATGGGGAGTCAGCAATGTTACACCCTTGCGAGGGGCTAAAAATTCTTTTAAATGCCAAAGACCATCGCCATCTACCACCAAGGTTTTTTCGTTTTGCCAAAGGGCATAAACCTTTTCCCTTGCCGCCTCTTCGCGCCCCAACCCGCTGCCTACCAACCAAGCATCGCAGACCGCTCTTTCAAAAACAGGGCCGAAAAATTTTGCGGCCAAAGGCGCTTTGATCTCCTCAGGGACATCGGCATAAACCAGCCCCGCGCCGCTTTGCAATGCGCCCTTGATGGCCAGCGCCGCCGCGCCGGGGTATTGGGGTGCGCCAACGCAAAGGCCCACCGCTCCATAGGAGTTTTTATGCCCCCACTCCCTGCGGGCGGGCAAGATGGGCGAAAGACCGCAAACATCGATCTCCTTGGCATAGTTTTTAGGAATGCCGATATCCGCCAGCACCACCTCACCGCAATCGGCTAAAAGATGGCAAGGCTTATGAAAGGCAAAGGTAACGGTGAGGAAAGGTTTTAATGTTCCTTTTGCGCAAAGGCCGTTTTCCCCATTCATTCCGCTGGGCAGATCGATCGCCGCAACCGGTGCCTGAATCTTTTCAAAAACCGCCTGCACCGAAGGGGGCAACTGCCCATGAAAACCGGTGCCGAAAACGCCATCCACCACCAGCGGATATCCGCCGGGATCGGTTTCAAAGGGAATGCCCAGCTCCAGACATTTTTGATAATAATATTCGCAATCGGGGGAACGCGCACCCTCCCCCAGCGGCATTACCGCAGGGTGATAGGCGGGATATAATAAGCAGGCCAGAGCATAGGCATCTCCGCCGTTATTCCCCGGGCCGGCCAGAAGCAAAACCTTATCGGCGCCCTGCTCCTCCATCCATGAAGTGATCTCCCGATAAAGAGCGAGCGCCGCATTCTGCATCAATTGAAGAGAGGAAAAGAGCCCCTCTTCCACCGCGCGTCGATCCATTCCCTTCATTTGGGCGGGGGTTACGATCTTCATCGAAGCTTCCCCTGGGCCTTCACCCGAAAGACATCCAATACCGCAGGCGTGGGCTGGAATAAAATGCAGACCTTCTCGCCCTTCATTGTATAGGTGATCCAAAAATATTCCGGCTCCTCTCCCTGATTGGTCAAAAAGGAGCGAACTTTGCAGTTGGAAGCAGGGCGGTTGGCGATGGGGCCATAGCTTTCGGTCTTTCCGATGCTGATGGTACCAAGCTCCCGCCGACGCTCTTTATTAATGATCTTGGTAAAGGTGATCTGATCCTCCAAAAGGGTATATTCCAGCTCATAGTTGAAGGAAAGGAATACCCGATAGGAAAGATAGCAAATCCCTGCGCAAAGGAGGATTCCGATCACACCGAGATACATGATCGCAAAAACACCCGCCACCATCAATCCGATGGTATAGCCAAGCCGCTTGAGATGGTCTGCGGGAGTCAGCCGATAGGGCAGGCTGTATTCAATAAAATTTTCCATGCGTTGTTCCTCCGCTGTTTTACTTAATAATTTATTTTAACATATATTATTTATAAATTCAATATGACATTCTTTTAAAAAACTATTGATTTTCTCTCTTTACTGTGTTAAAATCAATCCAAACGCATGGAACGGGCGTAAAAAGATGCTGATATTCCCGCAAAAGAGAAAAGGTGCCGTCGGCTGAAAGCACCTTGGCGAAGGAGCGGCATTGATATTCAACCCGGGAGCGGTGCTTTAGGAAAAGGCAACGGGATTCCTCCGTTATGGGAAGCGCAATGAGTGTCGGGCTTTGGAGCTCGAAATCAGGGTGGTAACACGGGTTTTTTTCAACTCGCCCCTATTTTAGGGGCGAGTTTTTTATTTTATAAAACATTGAAAGGATAGATTGTATGAACAACAAAGTGGAACAGCTTCGGGAAGAATTCCTCTCCCGCCTGGCCGCCGCGCAGGATGCGCAGACTGCCGAAGAGATCCGGGTGGAATACCTGGGCAAAAACGGCTCCATCACCGGCCTGCTCAAGGGAATGAAGGATCTTTCCATCGAAGAGAAAAAGGATTTCGGCCAGAAGGTCAATGTCCTGAAAAATGAAGCGGCGCAAAAGATCGCCGAAAAATTAGCGGAGATCAAGCAAAAGGAGCTGGAGGCGGAGATTCTGGCGATGCCCGAATTTGATATCACCACCCCCGCCAATCTGGAGCGGGGCAGTTATCACCCCATCACCCTGGTTCAGCGCCAATGCGAGGATATCTTTAAATCCATGGGCTTCACTGTTGAGGATTATGCCGAGGTAGTCAGCGACTATGAGTGCTTCGAATCCCTCAATATTCCCAAGCACCATCCCGCAAGAGATATGCAGGATACCTATTATCTGGAAAACGGCCAGCTTTTAAAGAGCCAGACCAGCGCCGCCCAGAATGCCATCTACCGCAAATATAAGGATGCGCTGATCAACGATGGAGTACCCATCAAGTCCATCTTCCCCGGCCGTTGTTTCCGCAACGAGGCTACCGACGCCTGCCATGAAAATACCTTCTTCCAGATGGAGGGTGTGATGGTGGATAAGAATATCTCCATCTCCAACCTCATCTATTTCATGAAGACTATGCTCTCTGAGGTCTTCCGCAAGGATATCAATGTTCGGCTGCGGCCCGGCTTCTTCCCCTTCGTTGAGCCCGGATTTGAGTTGGATATCAGCTGCCTGATCTGCGGCGGCGAGGGCTGCCCCTCCTGCAAGCATAGCGGCTGGCTGGAGCTTTGCCCCTGCGGCATGATCCATCCCGAGGTTTTGAAAGCGGGCGGCATCGATCCCGAAGAGTATACCGGCTTTGCCTTTGGCTTGGGGCTCACCCGCCTGGCAATGATGAAATACGGCGTGAAGGACATCCGCGACCTCAATTCCGGAAGCCTCAAGAGCCTTGCGCAGTTTACCGACGATCATTAAGGAAAGGAGAATGTTGCTATGTTTTTATCAATGAATTGGTTATCCGACTTTGTTGATTTCAGCGGGTTGGATAAATTAAAGCTGATCAATCAATTCTCTCTTTCCACTGCGGAAGTTGAGAATGAAATCTTCTTCAAGGGAAGCGATATTGAAGGGATCGTTTTGGCCGAGATCAAAGAAGTGGCCGACCATCCCGAATCCAAAAAACTCCATCTTTTGAAGGTGGATGCAGGTAGCGGCGAGTTGATCGACGTTGTCTGCGGTGCGCCCAACGTCCGCGTTGGGATGAAGACCGCCTTTGCCCCCATCGGCGCAAAGATCGGCGAGATCACCATCGCCCCCCGCCCCCTGGCAGGCTATACCTCCTATGGTATGTGTTGCTCCGAGCGGGAGCTGGGGATCTCCGATAGCCATGAAGGGATCATGGATATCACCGAGGATGCCCCCTTGGGCACCCCCATCAAAGAGCTCTTTGAGATCGATGATATCATCTTTGAGGTGGATAATAAATCCCTCACCAACCGCCCCGACCTTTGGGGGCACTACGGCATTGCCCGCGAATTTGCCGCGCTGACCGGCCGCCCCTTAAAGCCCTTGGATTGCGTGGAGCTTTCGGCCTTTGATCATCTGCCCAAGGTGGATATGAAGATCGAGGATCCCCTCTGCCAGCGCTATTCCTGCCTGCAGGTGGAGAATATAACCAAGACCGTCAGCCCTGTTAATATGCGCATCCGCCTTTTCTATTGCGGTATGCGCGCCATCAATCTGCTGGCCGACCTGACCAACTATCTGATGCTGGAAATGGGCCAGCCGATGCACGCCTTTGATTCCCGCAAGGTGGAAAAGCTGCGCATCAAGCGGTTTGATGCGCCCCATGTTTTCCGCACCTTAGACGGTGTGGACCGTAATTGCGATGAAAACACTTTGATGATCTGCAACGATAATACCCCGGTGGCCATCGCGGGCATTATGGGTGGTTTGGATAGCGAGATCGTGGAAGATACCACCCGCCTGACCTTGGAATCCGCCACCTTCGATGCGGTGAGCATCCGCAAGAGCACCGTTCGCCTCGGGCATCGGACCGATGCTTCCATGCGCTATGAAAAGTGCCTGGATCCCGAAATGACCGTTCCCGCCATCGCCCGGTTCTTGAAACTGCTGACCGATATCGATAGCGGCGTGCAGGTAGTTTCCGCTCTGACCGATGAATATGCCTTCCATTATCCGGTGCGGCATCTTTCCTTTGATAAGAAATTTGTTGACCGCTATACCGGCATCGAAATCACCAATGAAACCATCGAAAAGACATTAAAGGCTTTAGGCTTTACAGTCGCTATGGAGGGTGATTCCTTTGAGGTTACCGTTCCCTCCCACCGCGCCACCAAAGATGTTACCATGAAGGCCGATATTATCGAGGAGATCACCCGTATCTACGGCTATGATAACTTCGATATCCATACCGCCGAGGCACCCCTCTATCCTGTTCGGGCGGCCGAGGAAAAAACGGTAGAGGATAAGATCAAGGATCTGCTGGTCAAGCGGTTCTCCCTCCATGAGCTCCATTCTTATGTTTGGGCTTATTACGATGAATATAAAGAGCTGGGCATCGAGGTGGAAGAGAATATTAAGTTGGTCAACGCCACCAACCCCAATATTGAAACCATCCGCCGCTCCATTATCCCCACCCAGATCTGCCAGGTCAAGACCAACGCCACCTATGCACCTTCCTTCGGCGTTTTCGAGATTGGGCGGGTTGTGGACGGTTTGAGAGAAGATGGCCTTTGCAACGAGCGCAAAAAGCTTTGCATCACCCTCTTTGATAAAACCAAGAGCGTGGAAGATCTTTATTATGATCTGCGAGATATGCTGGCGATCATGACCGATGATCTGCGCCATGCCACCCTCACCTTTGAGACTATGGAGGCCACCAAATCCTATCAGCATCCCCGTAATCTTAATGCGATTATGCTGGGCGGTATCAAACTGGGCGAGATGGGCATTGTTCATCCCACCATCGGCAAGAAGATCGATAAAAAAGCAGCGATCGTTTTCGCCGAAATCGATGTTGCAGCCTTTGCGGAAGTGAAGAACGCTTCCATCACCTATCAGGAGCCCTCCAAGTATCCTGAAATGGAGATCGACGTTACCTTCGTTGCCAATAAATTTGCCCCCATCCAAGAGGCAATCACCAAGGCCAACTGCCCCTGGATCAAATCGGTGCGGGTATACGATACCTATCAGGACGAAAGCGGAAAATCCATCACCATTCGTCTGCTCTTCTCGGATAACGAGCGCACCTTGACCAAGGAAGAGGTTATGGCGGTAATCGATACCATCATTGCCGATCTGGATGCCAAGGGTATTCCTATGAAAAAATAATTTTAAAAAGGGCTCAAATGAGCCCTTTTTTATTTTTTATGCTTGTAATCTTTTAAGATTCGTTATATAATAGACCTATATTCCAAATCAGGAGGTTTTAAATATGCGGCAAGAAACCATTTCCTTTAAAATCAAAAAGGAAGAGCAGATGGAGATGAAAGAGGTTCTCTCCACCGTTTATGATGCTCTGAAGGAAAAGGGATATAACCCCCTGAACCAGATCGTTGGCTACATTTTGAGTGAAGACCCCACCTATATCACCAACCATAATAATGCCCGCGCCCTGATCCGCAAGATCGATCGGGACGAACTGCTGGGCGAGCTGGTCAAATTCTATTTGGAGCACTAAACAATATAAAAGCCTTGGAGCAACCGCTCCAAGGCTTTTTTCTTTTATTCGGGAAGATAGGTTTTGATCGAGAAGGATGCGCGGATGAGGGCACGGGCTTCAGCCACATCTTTAACTGCACCCAAAGCGATCAACTGGGCGGCAATATTGCCGAGAACCGTTGCTTCAACAGGCCCTGCATAAACCGGCAGGCCGGTGGCATTGGCGGAAAGCTGGCAAAGGAGGGTATCCTGAATGCCGCCGCCCACCATCCGCAGAGCGGTGAACTTCTTGCCGGTAACCTCGGCCAGATGGGCAACCGCTTCTTTATATTTAGCCGCAAGGCTATAATAGATCACCCGCATAACATCCCCATCGGTTTCGGGAACCGGCTGGCCCATCTCCGCGCAGATGGTGCGGATACGGGCGGGCATATCGCCCGGCGGGGAAAGGCGGTCATCGTCCACATTGATAACGGAGGGGATAGTGCTTTCCAGCGCCATATTTTTGAGATCCTCGAAGGAATAATCCTTACCCTGCTTTTTGAAGAACCGCTTGGTCTCCTGGATCAGCCAAAGGCCCATGATATTGCGCAGGAAGCGAACGTTGCCATAAGCGCCGCCCTCATTGGAGAAGCGCACCAGGCGGGCGGACTCATCGTTGATGGGTTCATCCATCTCGCAGCCCAAAAGGCTCCAGGTTCCGCAACTGATAAAGGCGGTCTCCTCCCCTTCCTCGGCAGGAACAGCCAATACCGCGCTGGCGGTATCATGGGAGCCAACGGAAATAACCTTGCTTTGCTCGATCATCAGCTCCTTGGCAAGCTCGGGCTTGATGGTGCCCAATACCCGCCCTGCATAGGTAATCTCGGGCAGAAGAGCAGGATCGATCTTGAGAGCTTTGATCAGCCGCTCATCCCACTGCTTGGTATGAACATTCATCATGGAGGTGGTGGAAACATTGGAAAAATCAGCATTCTTCACGCCGGTGAGAAAATAGCCGAAAAGATCGGGGATCATCAGCAGCGTTTTGGCATTTTCCAGCAGCCAGGGCTGCTCCTTCTGCAAAGTATAAAGCTGATAAACGGTATTAAAGGGCAGATAGGGCACACCCGCGATGGAATAGATCTCCTCCTCGCTGACATCATCAAAAAAGCCGGGGCCGATCTTGCCATAGGCTTCATCGCGATAGTGGCGGGGGTTGGTCATCAACCGACCGCTCTCATCCAGCAGGCCGAAATCCACCCCCCAGGTATCGATACCCACGCTCTCCACAGGGCCCGCCTTCATCAGGCCCTGCTTGATCTCATGATATAAGCGGTAGATATCCCAATAAAAGGTATCCCCCACCTGAACGGGATCGTTGGAAAAACGATGGATCTCCTCCATCTTTATCTTGCCGCCCTCCAGTTCCGCCGCCATGGCGCGGCCGCTGGATGCACCGAAATCGAATGCTAAAATTCTCATGGTAGATCTCCTAAAAATTTCATTTTTATTATTTTAACATAATACGCAAAAAAAAGAAAGCCTTTATTGACCTTTTTTTCATCTCGTTATATAATACTTACAGATATTGACAAAAAGGAGTATTTCCATGATCGACATTCAGCAAGCAGATAAAAAGGCGCTGGAAATAATCGCCCCTGCCCTGCAGGAGGCGGAAGAGATCGCCTTTTATACCACCGAGCGGGTGATGGAAGCCTTTCGGGAGGAGCGGGTGAGCGAGAGCCATTTTGCAGGCTCCACCGGCTATGGCTACGGCGACCGCGGGCGGGATACCTTAGATAAGGTTTTTGCCCGCGCATTGGAAGCCGAGGATGCCCTGGTGCGCCCCCATTTCATTTCGGGAACCCATACCCTGACCTGCGCCCTTTTCGGCGTCCTGCGCACCGGCGACATTATGCTGGCCGCCACCGGCAAGCCCTATGATACCTTAGACGATGTGATCGGCCTGGGGGAGCAGAGCGGCGACGGTTCCTTGAAGGATTTCGGCATTGAATATCAGCAGTTGGATCTTAAAAACGGCGAGATCGATTACCCCGCCTTGGAAAAGGCATTGCAAGAGCCCAAGATCAAGATGGTCTTTTTGCAAAAATCCAAGGGTTATCAGGATCGCCCCACCCTTTCGGCCAAGGAGATCGGGCGGGTGGCGCAGTTTGTTCATGAGATCCGCCCTGAGGTCGTTGTTATGGTGGATAACTGCTACGGCGAATTTTGCGAGCGCCATGAGCCCACCTATTATGGTGCCGACCTGATGGCAGGCTCCTTGATCAAAAATCCCGGCGGCGGCATCGCCCCCACCGGCGGTTATATCGCAGGGCGGGCCGATTTGGTTGAGCTTTGCTCCTATCGGCTGACCTCCCCCGGCATCGGGCGGGAAAGCGGCTGCACCCTGAACATTTTAAGAGAATTCTATCAAGGGCTTTTCCTTGCCCCCCATATCGTTTTGCAGGCGAAAAAGACCGCGATGTATGCGGCGGCCATGTGTGAACTGCTGGGATGCGAAACCTCCCCCGCCCCCGATGCGCCCCGCTACGATATCATCCAGACCTTAACCTTGGGCTCTCCCGAGCGGATGCTGGCCTTCTGCAAGGGGATCCAGGCGGGCTCCCCTGTTGATAGCTTTGTTACCCCCGAGGCCTGGGATATGCCGGGCTATGATTCCCCTGTTGTTATGGCGGCGGGTGCGTTTGTTATGGGCGCTTCCATCGAGCTTTCGGCCGACGGCCCCATCAAGCCCCCCTACATTGCCTTTTTGCAGGGCGGCCTGACCTTTGAGAGCGGGCGCCTCGGAATCTTACGCGCCATTAAGGAAATTACATCTCTATAAAAAATAAGACTGTAGAAACAACCTGTTCTACAGTCTTTTTTAAAATTTAACAAAGCCCAAAAGCGTTCAAATCGGATGAAGATCATGCCGAGGCGATCCCGAAGGCGTATATAGATACGTCGAGCGGTCGCATCGGCAGGAAGCCATTTAAAAAAGAACCTGCTCAAAAGCAGGTTCTTTCCTTATTCTTGACGGTCTTCGCCGATTTCAACGGTTTATTTAGAGAATGTTTCGAATTTTTCGATAAACGCTTTCGCATTTTTCTCGGTTTCACCGGGTTTAAATACGGCTGAGCCTGCTACGAATACATTCGCGCCGGCCTGGGCGGCGGTGGTAACGGTCTGCAGATTGATGCCGCCATCCACCTGGATATGATAAGAAAGGCCCAGATCCTCCCGCAGGGCGCGGAATTTGGCCACCTTGGGCATCATATCCGCCATGAAGGACTGACCGCCGAAACCGGGTTCCACGGTCATAACAAGGACCATCTCGCAAAGATGCAGATAGGGCTTGAGCGCCTCGGCAGGAGTGGCGGGTTTGACCGCGATGGCAAACATCTTGCCCGCGCCATGCACCTTTTCGGCAATGGCTTCGATCTCTTGGGTCGCCTCCAGATGAACGCAGATCAGATCCGCGCCCGCCTTGAGAAAATCATCAATATACCGCTCGGGGCGGTCGATCATCAGATGGACATCAAAGAAAGCATCCGAGGCAGGGCGCAGGCATTTAATAACCGGTGCACCGAAGGAAAGGTTGGGAACAAACGCTCCATCCATAACATCGATATGGAGCCATTCGGCACCGCCCTTAACGGCGATGGCAGTATCCTCTGCCAGCTTGGAAAAATCCGCCGACAAAATCGAGGGAGATAAAATATAACGCATAATCATTCCTCCAAAAAAACAGCACTACACCGCAGATCAATGCGGCGCAGTGCTTTTTTCATTCATTTCTTAGTCGTCCAGCTTCTGAACCAGCTCGATCAACGCAGTAACCGCAGCTTCTTCATCTGCACCGTCTGCAATAATAGTAATCTCAGTTCCCTTAACGATGCCGAGGGAAAGGATACCCAGAAGGCTCTTGGCGTTGATACGGCGAGTGCCGATTTCCACCCAGATGGAGCACTTAAACTCATTGGCTTTTTGAATAAAGAAGGTAGCCGGGCGGGCATGAAGACCAACGCTGTTTGTTACCTGCACAGTCTTAGAATACATATAGGAGAACCCCCTGATTTTTAATAGTTTGTTACTACTATATTAGCGGAATTTTTTTCTTTCGTCAAGGTTTTAGTCGCACTTTTGTAGTTTTCACTAAATCGGCGATTATTACCGCCTTATTTTTAGTGATTTTACGCTTGTTTGCCCTTCTTTTTCATCAAACCGAGCAATGTTTTCAATTCCTTAGAGCCGGTAAGAAGCAAAATCAATCCATAAATAAACAATCCGCCGATCAAACCTGCAACCAAACCAAGGCCAACACCGAGGGTGCCATCCACCACGCTCTCGATCCAGATGCGAAGCTCCCGCGCCGCGATAAATAAACCCATAGCGGCAACGATATCCTTGCCGATCCCATAGAGCAACCCCCGATGGAGCACTCCGGGAGTAACCCGCGCGGTAAAGATCAAAAGCAGAGCCGCCATCACCAATGCGGCGCAAAGAGTGCCCAGCGCCAAGCCATAAACGCCCAGCGACCGCACCGCCAAAAGGGAAACCCCCAAATTCACCCCGATGCCGATAAAGGCGGTGGCAACGGGGAGCTTCACCCTTTGCATGGAATAGAAATACTTATTTAAAATCTCCTGATAGGAATAAAAGAGCATGGCCAGGCAATAGACCGAGAGCAGCATCGCCACCCGCTCGGTATCCTCGGCGGTAAAGTTTTTACCTTCATATAACAAGCGAACTACCGGCTTGCTGTTGCCCGCCAAAAAGGCCATAATGGGCAAGACAATGGCGGAGATGGAGCCCAACATATTGCCGCAGATACCTTTGGCCGCATCAATATCCCCGCGGGAAAAGCATCGGCTCATCTCGGGGAAGAAAAGATTGGTGAGGCAATAGGAGAAAATACCTGCCACAATGAAATAAGCCTGATAGGCATAATTGACCGAAGCCAAAAGCCCCTCGCCCAGATTGGAGCTGATATTGGTGGAGATGAGCTGATTGATGGGCTGAGCCAATGCCGCAACAAAGAGCGGCAATGTTAGCACCAATACCCGCCGAACGTCGGGCGATTTTAAATCAAAGGTAAAGGAATAATGAAATTTCTTCTTTTTTAAGAAGGGGAGCAAAAAGAGCAACTGCAAGACCCAACCCAGGGTAAAGGCCACGCCCAGCCCATAGATACCGAAATAACGGTTAAAGGCAACAAAATAGAGGATCATCGCCAGATTGGAAACCAGGGAGATGAGGGCAGGACCTGTAAACTCCCCATAGGATTGCAAAATGCCAACAAAAATATAGATCCCCGTTGCGAAACACATCACCGGCAGAATGATCCTTACCAGCACCGTTGCATAGCCCATTGCCTCAGCCGATAGACCGCTGGCAACGATCTTGATGGCAAGCTCAGGGAGCAAAATCCCGACCCCTGCCAAAATCCCCGCAATCAAAACGGTGATATTGAGGAAATTACTTCCAAACCGCTCTGCCTCTTTTTTATCCGATTGGGTCCATTTTTCATTAAAGACCGGAACAAAGGCCGAAGCAATGGCAGTTCCCAAGGTAACATCATAGATCATCAGCGGAAGACTGCTGGCCGCCGAAAAGGCATCCGCCATGGCGGTGGTACCATAAAATCTGGCCAAAAGCATATTCCGCACCAGCCCCAAAACCTTCGATAAGGTTACCGCCAGCACCAGAACCATATAGGTGCCGACTGCGCCCCTTTTTTTCATAATTTCACCTCGATCATTTGACTTTTTCGACACAATTTTTCTCGCCGTAAAATGACATAATTTTATTTGTCAACATATATTTTTCCACATTATCAACAGGTTTTTATACAACCAAACCCCGCAAAACCCGCAGTTTAGCACAGTTTCAACAGGGTTATGCACAGTTTTGAACAGATAAGCTGTGGAATAATTTGGTTAACATAATTGGTTTTCGATACTGTACGCCGAAAGCGCGTTAAGGTCTAATCCGGCGGTATGACCCGCCTGAAATTCATAATATCCTTGCGCCCCGACCATGGCGCCGTTATCCCCGCAAAGGTTCAAAGGCGGCATATAAAGAACCTGGTCCTTGGTCTTCCCTGCCAGCAGTTTTTCCCGCAGCATGGAGTTTGCGCTGACACCCCCTGCGATCACCAAGGTCTTTTGATCATAATCCCTTGCGCAACGCAAAAAGTTTTCGGCAAGGATGCCGGTTACCGCATCGCTATAGGAGGCCGCAATATCGGCAAAATTCAGCTCCTCCCCCTTTTGGCGGGCGTTATGAACATAATTGACGATGGCGGTCTTTACCCCCGAGAAACTGAAATCATAGGGATCGTCCTTAAAATGAACGCGGGGGAATTTAATGGCATTGGGATTACCTTCCTTAGCCATCCGATCCATATGAACCCCGCCGGGGTAAGGCAGGCCCAGCACCCGCGCGCCTTTATCGAAGGCTTCGCCTGCCGCATCATCCTTGGTGCGGCCCAGAATTTCATAATCGGTATAACTTTTGACCAGAACGATATGGGAATGGCCGCCGCTGACGATCATCGCCAAAAAAGGAGGCTTGAGATCGGGATGGGCGATATAATTTGCCGCCACATGGGCGCGGATATGATGGACAGGGATCAAGGGAAGATTGCGGGCATAGGCATAGCCCTTGGCAAAATTCAGCCCCACCAGCAACGCGCCGATCAAGCCGGGCGCGGCGGTAACTGCCACCGCATCCAGCTCCTCTTCCTTCAATCCGCTTTGGCGGATACATTCTTTTGTTAATTGGGAAATTTTCTCGATATGGCATCGGGATGCGATCTCAGGGACAACGCCCCCATAGACCTTATGGATATCGATCTGGGAAATAACGGTGCTGGCCAGCACCTCCCGCCCATCCCGAACGATGGCGACTGCGGTTTCATCGCAGGAACTTTCAAAACTTAAAATATTCACGCATGGACCTCCAAACGATAGACCAGCCCGTCTTCCTTGGGCTGTTGATAATATCCCCGCCGCATACCGATGGGCAGGAAACCAAATTTTTCATAAAGGCGCTTTGCTCCTTCATTGGAGGCGCGCACCTCCAAAAAGAGCTCCTTTCCCCCGCTTTGGGCAAAGGATTCCAGCGCAATCGAGAGCAGGGCGTTGCCGATCCCCTTGCGGCGGTGGTGGGGATGAACGCCGATGGTCAGCAGATCCCCCTGCTCAAAGCTTTGGGAGATGCCGCAAAAGCCCACCAAAACACCCTCCTCCATCGCCGACCAAAAGCGGCGGGAAGAATCCTCCAGGGAGGCGGCAAGATCCGCCTCGCTCCAGCTTTCTTCCGAAAAGAGCATCTGATCCAGCGCCGCCGCGGCGGCAACCTCTTGGGGTTTCATTTTACTTACAATCATACCAGCTCTCTCCCCGCGCGACCTCCGCCAGCATAGCCACCGAAAGATCGGCCGCGCCTTCCATCTCCCGCCGCAGCAGATCGGCCGCCCGATCGGCATCGGCGCGGGAGGATTCAATGATCAGTTCATCATGCACCTGCAAAATCAGGTGGGCATCCAGCTGCTCCCGCCGCAGGGCCTGCCAGACCCTTACCATCGCAATTTTGATGATATCGGCAGCGGTGCCCTGAATGGGGGTATTGAGCGCTACCCGCTCCCCAAAGGAGCGTTGGATGAAATTGGCGGATTTCAGCTCGGGCAGATAGCGGCGGCGACCCATCAGGGTGGTAACATACCCATCCCTTTTGGCCTGCTCCACGATCCCGCTCATATAGGCTTTCACACCGCTATACTTTTCCAAATACTGATCGATATAGGCTTTTGCTTCCTTTTTGCTTACCCCGATATCCCCTGCCAAGGAAAAATCGGAAATACCATAGACGATTCCGAAGTTGACCGCCTTGGCATGGCGGCGCATTTCAGGCGTTACCATAAAGGCGGGCACACCGAAAACGGTGGCGGCGGTAACGGTATGAATATCCTCCCGCTCCCGAAAGGCGCGGATCATGGTATCGTCTTTAGCAATATGGGCCAGCACCCGTAGCTCGATCTGGGAATAATCCGCATCCAGCAAAAGATGCTCCCCATCCTTGGCCACAAACATCCGCCTCAGCTCCCGCCCAAGGGCATCCCGAACGGGGATATTTTGCAGATTGGGCTCGGAGGAGGAAATCCGCCCTGTTTGGGTAACGGTTTGATTATAGGTGGTGCGGATGCGGCCATCCGCCTCGATCAGCTTTAAAAGCCCCTCTCCATAAGTGGAATGAAGCTTGGCATATTTGCGGTATTCCAAAATTTTGCCAACGATCGGCTCGTCCTTCAGCTTTTCCAAAACTTCCGCGTTGGTGGAATAGCCGGTCTTGGTCTTTTTGCCGCCCTTCAGCCCCATCTTTACAAAAAGGATCTCCCCCAACTGGCGGGGAGAATTGAGGTTAAAGGGCTCGCCCGCCAAGGCTTGAATTTCCTCTTCCAAATCGCGGATATGCACCGCCAACTGCTCATTATAAGCCGCCAGCCGCTCTTTATCCACCGAAAAGCCTCTCTGCTCCATATCCGCCAAAACAACGGTGAGGGGGAATTCCACCTCGAAGAGCAGGCTTTCCTGCCCATTTTCGCGGATACGCGCCAAAAGGGCATCCCGCAGGGCGGGCAGAGCGGCCACGCAATCCTCGGGGCGTTCGGCATTTTTGCCGGTATATTCCTTTAAAAGGTGGGGCAGATCGTATTTATCCCCCGGATCGGCCACATAGGCCGCCACCATGCAATCAAAATAGGGCTTGCCCTCAAAACCCATGCGGTAAAAGGGCTTGGCATCATAGGTGCAGATCTCCTCCACTTGGGATAGCAAATCTTCCCCATCCTCCAGGCGAACCACCTTCTCCTCCACCCGCGCATAAAAGGCATCGGTGCGGATGAAATAAAGTCCGTTTTTCTGAAAATAGTCCAGATAGTCCGCCGCCTTGCCCTCCACCTGCTCGGGCTTTTCAAAAAGCTCAGGTTCTTTCACGTTAAAGAGCGCCATGATGCTCTCCAGCTCCAGATCCTCCAGCAGGGCGGCCAAAGTATGGGTATCAAAGGGTTCCACCTTCATCTGCTCCCCCTCCAGATCGATGGGCACTTCGCGGCAGATCTTGGCCAGCTCATAGGAAAGGCGGGCGGACTCTTCGCCGCTTTCCAATTTTGCTCGCAAGGCAGGCTTGATCTCCTCCAGATGGGCATAGACCCCATCCAACGATCCATACTGGCGGATCAGCTCCAGCGCGCCCTTTTCGCCGATACCGGGCACGCCCTTAATGTTATCGGAGGTATCGCCCTGAATGGCCTTAACATCGATCAGTTGGGAAGGCGAAAGGCCGTATTTTTCCCGAATGGCCGCCGCATCATAGATCTCCATCTCGCTGGCCCCTGCGCGGGTAACGGGCATCAAGATCCGCACCCCGGGATCGGCCAGCTGAAAATCATCCCGATCGCCCGAGACGATATCGCATTCAAACCCCTGCTCCCGGCAAAAGCGGCTGACGGTACCGATAATATCATCCGCCTCATAGCCTGCCTGCTCCAGGATGGTTACATTCATCGCCCGAAGCACCGCCTTGAGCGGCTCCAGCTGGGCGGCCAGATCCTCCGGCATCCCTTTTCGCTGGGCCTTATAATCGGCATACATTTTATGGCGGAAGGTCTTCTCCCGCAGATCAAAAGAGACCGCCACCATATCGGGTTTGGAAAGTTCAAAATATTTATGATAAAGCTTTAAAAAGCCGAAGATGCCGTTGGTGGGGCGCCCATCCTTGGTGGAGAGGGCGCGGATGGCATAATAGGCGCGGTTTAAGATCGAATTGCCGTCAAAGATCAATAATTTCATCGAGTTCTCCTTCATCGATAAGGATTTGATGTTGCTTTAAGTAGCCCTTCATGTCTTCGGGCAGAGGGCAACGGAAAAACTTGCGCTCTCCGCTGATGGGATGGATAAATTCCAAAGAGGCAGAATGGAGCGCCTGCCGCCCGATGGCGGCATCCTCGGTGCCGTAAAGAAAATCCCCTGCCACCGGCGCGCCCAGATAGGCCATATGCACCCGAATCTGATGGGTACGGCCTGTATCCAACCTCAAGCAGACCAGAGAATAACCATCCCCTTCGGCCAGAACCTGATAATGGGTAACAGCGCGATCCCCCTTTTCATCCACCTGCCGCGCCAGCACCGAGCCGGGCACGCGGGCGATAGGGGCATCCACCGTCCCATGCTTTTGGGGCAGGATCCCTTCCAAAACCGCCAGATAGGTGCGGGTGATCTTATTGCGTTTGAGGTCCTCCCCCAGTACGCCTGCGCTATGGGCGTTTTTGCCCAAAAGGATAACGCCGCTGGTATCCTTATCCAGCCGATGGACGGGGCGGAAGACAAACTCCTTCCCTTGCTTTTGGAAATAATAGGCAACCGCCCCCGCCAGGGTGGCGCCATGGTTGCCCAAGGAAGGATGGGTTGCCAAATGGGGCGGCTTATCCACCACCAACACATCCTCATCTTCATAAAGAACATTCAGCGGCAGATCCACCGGCAGGATATGGGCGTTATCCACCTGGCTTTCCTTATTAGCGATGCGGACGGTGAGGAAATCCCCCGCGCGCAGCTGCTTTTGCACCGTTACCCGCTTTCGGCCGATGGTGATGCCATAGGGATTGCGCTTCAGCCCCGCCAGCACTCTGGCAGAATAGCCCCGCTCTTTCAGATAGGAAAGAACAGTACGCCCTGCATCCTTTTCTTCAATTTGATAAGTGATCTTCCGATAGTCCAAGACATATTACTCCATATTACATACTTTATTTATTTTAACATATATAAACGGATTTTACAATATTTTTTCACGCCCTTCCTTTCGACAGGTTCTGAATATTTCCCATGCTATACTGTTGGCATGGTTATTTATGTGGATATTTTATTTTTCACCAATTTCATAATGGATACCCTCCTTTTGGCCACCACCGCCCTCATTGCGGGAAGGCGGGTAATTCCCAGGCGATTACTGCTTGGCGCGGCGGCGGGTGCGTTCTTTGGATGCCTGCTCTTTTTTGCCAACCTCTCTCTACCGGTGATGATCCTCTTAAAGCTGGCCGTTCCCGCCGTCATCCTACTTTTAGCCTTTCCCTTTGAACGCCTTTCCTCCTACGGGCGCACCGCCTTGATCTACCTTGCCGCTCATTTATTATTCGGCGGAGGGATGTATGCCTTCTATGCCTTCACCGATGCGGGAAGCCATATCCGCGCGGTCAACGGCGTTTATTATATGGATCTCCCCCTTTGGCTGCTTCTGCTTTTATCCTTTGGATTTTACGGCCTGGCAAGGGGATTTTTCTATCTTCTCAATCATCGCAAGGAGAAAAGTTTTTTACATACGCTCACCATCGAAGAGCATTCCCTGCTGGCACTTTTAGATACCGGCAATTCCCTCTACGATCCCATCACCCTCCTGCCGGTGATCCTTTGTCAATGGGATAGCGTCCCTCTGCCAGAGCCCCTTTTGCAGGCGGCGCTCCATAAGGATGCCGCCGCCCTCCCCCGCCTTTCCAAGGAGTTTCCCCATTTAAAACTGAGGCTGCTCCCCTATATCGATGCCACCGGCGCCCGCACATTGATCTATGCCTTTCACCCCAAAAGCCTGAAGGTGGACGGCATCGAGCGGGATGCCTTGGTGGGCATCACCCTTCAGCCCCTCTCCCCCGACGGACGTTTTCAAGCATTATTACATAGAGATTGGAGTAAATTATGAATATTCTGCGTTACTATTTGATGTATCACCCCGCCCTGGCAAAGCTGCTCAAAAAGATCGCCGGGCGGGTCCACTACGCCAACGGCTATGTTACCCTCCCACCGCCCCTTTCGGCAGAGGAGGAGCAGCAATATATCCGCGCCCTGGATCAGGGGGAGCAATATGCGGTGCAAAAACTGATCGAGCATAATCTGCGGCTGGTGGTCTATATCGCCAAGCGGTTTGAAAATACCGGCATCGCCGCCGATGACCTGATCTCCATCGGCTCCATCGGGCTGATCAAGGCCATCAACACCTTCCGCTCCGATAAAAACATCAAGCTGGCCACCTATGCCTCCCGATGCATTGAAAACGAGATTCTGATGTTTTTGCGCAAAAACCATAACCAGAAGATCGAGGTATCTTTGGATGAGCCGCTCAATATCGATTGGGACGGCAATGAGCTTTTGCTCTCCGACATTTTAGGCACCGATGCCGATAGCGTTTCCCGCAATTTAGAAGAGGATATTGAGCGACAGATCCTCCATGCGGCGCTGGAGCGGATCTCCCTTCGGGAGCGGATGATCATGGAGATGCGCTTCGGACTTGGCGGTTATCGGGAAATGACCCAAAAGGAGGTGGCGGATGTTTTGGGCATCTCCCAATCCTATATCTCCCGCCTGGAAAAAAAGATCATCTCCCGCCTCAAGCGAGAGATCGAAAAAAGCCTATAAACAAACCGGGATTTCTATGAGATCCCGGCCTTTTTTATACATTTTTTGCCAAAAAGAAAAAATATGAGAAAATGAAAGGAAATCAAAGCATTTTAAAGTAAATCGAAGAGTTTTACAAAGTGAGCATGACCTTTTGCAATAATCTTTTGATTTCTTGCGAAAAAATATGACTTTTTTTGCGTTTTTTTATTGACAAATACAATATAAGTGATTATATTATAAACTGATTATTTATGTTATTCAGGAGGTTGCAAAACGGCGTTGAAAAATATCATTGAGCTGAAAGACATCCATGTTTCCTTTGAAGGCGAGGTCATACTCGATCATTTCAATCTGAGTATTAAAGATAAGGAGTTTGTTACCCTGCTGGGCCCTTCGGGCTGCGGCAAAACGACCACCTTGCGGACCATTGCCGGCTTTATCCAGCCCGGGGAAGGATGCGTTTTATTTGAGGGGAAGGATATCAGCAAGCTCCCGCCCCACAAACGTCAGGTCAATACCGTTTTCCAGCGGTACGCCCTTTTCCCCCATTATAATGTTTTTGAAAACATTGCCTTCGGCCTGCGCATCTCCAAGACCCCCGAGGCGGAGATCGAAAAGCGGGTGAAGGAAATGCTGGAGCTTGTCAACCTCAAGGGCTATGAAAAACGCAATGTCGGCTCCCTTTCGGGCGGTCAGCAGCAGCGTGTTGCCATCGCCCGCGCGCTGGTGAATAACCCTAAGGTCCTGCTTCTGGATGAGCCTTTGGGCGCTTTGGACCTCAAGCTCCGCAAGGGGATGCAGAATGAACTGCTCCGCATTCAGCGGCAGATGGGGATCACCTTTGTTTATGTTACCCACGATCAGGAAGAAGCGCTGACCATGAGCGACACCGTTGTTGTTATGAAAGACGGTATCATTCAGCAGATCGGCACCCCCGAGGATATTTATAACGAGCCCATCAACCCCTTTGTTGCCGACTTTATCGGCGAGAGCAACATCATCGGCGGCACCATGATCAAAGACTATCTGGTGGAGTTTGAAGGCGTGCAGTTCCCCTGCGTGGATGCGGGTTTTGGCGAAAATGCGGCGGTGGACGTTGTTGTCCGCCCCGAGGATATCAAGATCCGCGAGCCCGAGGAAGGGATGCTTTGCGGCGTTGTTGAAAGCGTTACCTTCAAAGGGGTTCATTATGAAATGATGGTCCGCTCGGCCAACTATCTTTGGAAGATCCATTCCATCACCTGCAAAGAGGAAGGGACCAAGATCGGCATGAAGATCATCCCCGAATACATTCATATCATGAAAAAGGAGGCAGGTACCGTAAATTGAAAAAGAAACTGATTGCGGTTCCATACTATGTTTGGGCGATCGTTTTCATCGTTGTACCGCTCCTGATGATCGCCTATAGTGCATTTACCGATGCCAACGGGAATTTTACAACCGAAAATATCATGCAGATCACCCGCTATTGGCCGGTGATGGTGCGCTCGGTGCTTTATGCGCTGGTTGCCACCGTTTGCTGCCTGCTGCTTGGTTATTTGCTTGCCTACTGCATGGCCCAGCAGACCGATCGGGTCAAGGTGATCCTGATGATCCTGCTGATGCTGCCGATGTGGATCAACTTTGTTCTGCGCACCCAGGCGATGCAGGATCTTTTGGATCTTTTGCAGAATTGGCTGCGGATCGCCGATATTCCCCTGCAGGTCTCCAACAACCCCTTCGCGGTGGTTTTGGGATTGATCTATAACTATCTGCCCTTCATGGTCCTACCCATCTATACCTCGCTGGAAAAGCTCGATCAGCGGGTGATCGAAGCGGCGGAGGATCTGGGCGCCAATCGCTTTAACGTTTTTCGCAAGGTGATCCTGCCCCTCACCATGCCGGGCGTGGGAAGCGGCATTATCATGGTGTTTGTTCCCACCATCTCCACCTTTGTTATCTCCGAAAAGCTGGGCGGCGCCAAGCATAATTTGATCGGCAACGTGATCCAGGAGCAGTTCCTGCAGGTCTATAACCCCAATGTCGGCGCGGCCATCAGCTTGGTGATGCTGATCCTGATCCTCTTTATCCTGATCATCTTCAGCGCCCTGGATGAGGAAACCAAGGAGGGCTTGCTATGAGAAAGTTCTTCGAAAAAAGCTATATGGCCCTCATCTTTGGGTTCCTTTATCTGCCGATTGCCTATCTGATCTTCTTTTCCTTCAACGAAGGTAAATCTAAAGTTATTTTCAGCGGTTTTACATTGCAAAATTATGTAAACCTATTTCATGACGAAGAGATCATGGGTGCCCTGGTCAATACCCTGATCATCGCCGCCATCTCTTCGGTCATCGCCACCGTTATCGGAACGATGGCAGCCATCGGCATTCAGCGCCTGCGCAAATGGCAGCGCAATGCGGTCATGAATGTTACCTACATTCCTGTTTTAAACCCCGATATTATCACCGGCGTATCTTTGATGCTGCTCTTTTCCATCGCCGGCATCAGCCTGGGATACGGTACCGTTTTGCTGGCGCATATCACATTTAATATCCCCTATGTTATCTTAGCGGTCATGCCGAAGCTGCGGCAGGTGGATTCTTCCATCTATGAAGCGGCGCTGGATCTGGGCGCCTCCCCCGCCCATGCCTTCCGCAAGGCGGTTCTGCCCCAGATCATGCCCGGCATTATCTCCGGCTTTATGATGGCGCTGACCCTTTCGGTGGATGATTTCGTTATCACCTTCTTCCTCAAGGGCGTGGAGGTAGAAACGCTGGCAACCATGATCTATTCCACCACCAAGGTGCGGGTAGATCTTTCGATGAACGCCCTTTGCGGCGTGATGGTGCTGGTGGTGCTGATCATTTTGATTTTGGCCAACCTGCCCGCAAAAAAGAGCACTACCAAAAGGGAGGTGCGCCTCTAATGAAAAAATTTCGCAGACTGTTTGCCGCTGCCACCGCCGCGGTTCTCTTGCTTTTGATGGTCAGCGGCTGCAAGCAATACGAGCCCAATGAAGTGTTATACGTCTATAACTGGGGCGAGTATCTCGATGAAAGCGTCAACGAGATGTTTGAAGAAGAGACCGGCATCAAAGTTGTTTATAAGATCTACGACAACAACGAATCCATGTATGCGGTAGTCAAAAATGCGCCCGGCACCTATGACATTGTCTTCCCTTCCGATTATATGGTAGGGCGGATGATCGCCGAGGATATGCTGGAGCCCATCAATTTTGAGAATGTCCCCAACTTCCAATATATTATGGAAGACTTCAAAAACCTCAACTACGATCCTAAAAATCAATATTCTGTTCCCTATACCTGGGGAATGGTGGGTCTGCTTTATAACAAAAGCGTTGTGAAGGAAACGCCGGATAGCTGGGACGCTCTTTGGGATGAGCGTTATGCGGGGCGGATCTTGATGTATAATAACTCCAGAGATACCCTCGGCATCCCTCTGCTGCGCAACGGCTATTCCCTCAATACTACCGATGATATGAAGCTGAATCAAGCCAATCAAGAGCTGCTTGAGCAGAAAAGACTCCTGCAGGCCTATGTTTCGGATGATATCTTCGGCAAAATGGAAAGCGGCTCGGCGGTGATCTGCCCCGCCTATGGCGGCGATGCCCTTTCCATGATGGAAGAAAATCCCGACCTGGACTGCGTTTTCCCCAAGGAAGGCACCAATCGGTTTATCGACTGCGTCTGCATCATGAAGGATGCCCCCAATAAAGAGGCGGCGGAAAAATATATCAACTTCCTCTGCCGCCAGGATATTGCGGAGCTCAATCGGGATTTCACCGCCTATTCCACCCCCCATCAGCAGGTCTATGACGCCCTGCCGGATGACATCAAGAATAATAAGATCGCATATCCCGATAGCGATGTCTTATTGAATACCGAGATCTATAACCACCTTCCCCAAAAGACTCTGGAGCTTTATAACTCCCTTTGGAACGATCTCAAGAATTATTAAAACAAAAAATCCTCCTATGGCAGAATAAAAAACTACCGTAGGAGGATTTTTATATCCAAACGAAGAGGACGGTTTGCGCAAAACCATCCTCTTTATTTTTACTTGTTATTTTCATTCTCCCCAAAAATTTCATACTTTGGTTTGCGGTTCGACCTTATGTGGCGAATCCATTTTATTAGAATAACCGGTGCACCGGTAAGGATAATCCCAATGGCAGTAAATAAAACAATGGTCAGCCAATTAACTGTAGATAACCATATTAATAAAGGACATAAAAATATAATCATCAAAACAATCGGTCTGATTATTTCATTTAACAATTCATAACAACAGCATCCGTAAATGATTAAATATAAAGGAATAACGACTAAAAACATTCCAATTGTTATGGGGGCAATATAAGCATCTTCAACGTTTGAAAGTTCATTTAATTCCCATCTGATCACTGCATAAATACCTAAAAAGAATAAGGCGTTAATAATTCCACAGGTCGTTAAACCTTTTGTTTTAGCGCTCATAATACTACTCCTTTGCTTCTATTGATACATTTTTAAATCCAAATTCTTCAAATGAATTTTTGATTGGAGAAGCAGTTTTCCAAGACTTTAATTCAATCCCATAGCTTTTTAAAAGTTCTTCCTCTGTGATTATTCCGGACCCTGGCCCTTTTTCTTCAACGATAATGGGATATGGTTCATCTTGATGTTCACCCATATAATAACTTGGATCACCAAGCAAACAAAATATTTTTGTGCTGCCCTTATCATAAAGCAGAAAACCGACCTCTTTCGTGCTCTTCATATATCCATCCCATAGTATAGAATCCATACTTTCTTTATAACTAACATACTCGCAAATGTAAACATCCGAGATTTTTATGGTTTGATTATTAATAGTGTACGTTAATTCTAACGGGAATTCTCCGCTTGTAACCTGAGGTCTTGGTTCGTGAGACGGATCGTATTTTAAGCCATCAATAACGCCATGTACAAGTAACGCTGTGTATGGAAAAGATATATAAATTATACATAACCCCAAAATGCAAATTAATATAATTGAAATAATTTTACCTCTAGTCATCATATCTCCTCTATATCCACCCAATCAGGGGACAAGCCCAAGGAAAATCAAGAGATGGCCTTGATCACCCCATCCTCTCCCTTAATTCCAATTCAATCATATCATATTTTAGACTTGTTGTAAACCAAAGATTCTCTATGAAAACACCCGCATCATAACGATGCGGGTGAAAAACGTTATTTTGTTTTTTATTGTTCGTCAATCATGCAGTGTTCTTTGTCTTCTTAGAAAGAGGGGCATTCCCCGCTCCTCTTTTATTTTAGAATAACATATTTTACCCTTTTTGTAAAGAAAAACACCCGCATCCGTAGATGCGGGTGAAACATTATTTTGTTTTTTCAAGACACAGTACCGTCCCCTGTCTTTCCCAGTACCGTCCCCTGTCTTTCCTATGAAGCCCTATCTTTCTTGATTTTCCCGCTCTCTTTTAGGGGGCTCTTTTTCGTGCGCTCTTTTTTATTTCGTTTTCACGCTAACCGTCCCCTGTGTTCCTTCCCTATTTTTGGAGATCTTTGGCAAGGGAAGAAATGTATTCCGGACGATAAGACAGTTCAGCAATATATTTCTCCTCATCGGTCGTAAATTCCCCCATGGCATAACGACTTATATATGGCCGAATAAAATTGGAATCATATCGCTGAAGATACTCCGCCGCATAATCAAAGACAGCCACATTACCAACCTTTATCATTTCCTTGCATGTTTCAACCAACACTTCATTTTTTGGCTGATTATTGATATCCCTAAAAAGAATTGCGATGGGTTGATCATCGTCTTCGTAACAGATAACACAGTTTTGAAGAATCCATACATTTTTATCTAAAATATCAAGGTTCTCTTCGTATAATGGAGAAGCCAACGGTATTTCTTGATAATGAGAAATTTCGGCCAAACATTTTAATTTTAGATCTTTTTGATAACAAACCCGAAGGGTGATATCTTCGCAAACAGGCTCATCTGCTGAAGTATAGTCGATTCTTTTAGTATGATATAGAGTGCTCCAATCAAGATCAAATCGTTTTTTGGCGGTAAAAAAGAGGTTGGATGTATATCTGTTGCCGGAATGGCTGATCGTATTTCGAGGGACAACAAAAAATTTAAATCCCAAAATAAAACAGCATAGCGTCACGATAATGCCAGCACGTAGGGGAACTAAAAAGAGAAGATTTTTCCAAGAAACGACGCTCTTCTTAGGTTTATTCAAAATCATATGGAAAACATACAATATTAAACCGAACCCACATTCGAGAAAAAGATGGATGATTGTTTGTCGATAATTATAATTTAATACCAAACGCTTCATTTCCGCACTGCCGGAAGCTAATTTTTCTGCCCAAAAATTATATTCGGATAAATCCAATAAATTTAAAACAACACCGATAATCAGCGCGATCACAAATAGAAAAATGGCTAAAATATTCATTTTTCGGTGTTGCAAAAGATGAACGGAACTATTTTTTTGAAGGACAAAATAGAAAAGTATCCATTTGACCGCAGAAAGTGGATTCAGCGCAAAAAAGGCATATTCCTTTGCATATTCAAGAAAAAACCATCGTAAAACATCAAACCCCATCTGGATTGCAAGCAATATACATATTTCTTTTATATGAAATCTTTTGACAAATGAAAGAGCGCCATCAACTGAAGATTTTGAATCAAAAGGAGAGCCGACACCATTAAAACTGCGGATCAAAAAAAAGAAAAACAAAGAGAAAAACGCCAAATTAAAAAGAGATGAACCAATCGCCGCCCAGGAATCAAAGGAAAGAATATGCTCTGTTGTAGTATTGCAAAGCCAAAAGGTGATATAAAAACATATGATCAAAATACAATTTAAAAATGAATTCGCAACAACCTTCGTTCCAATTCCTTTGATCAACCTTTTCATAATTTCACCTCCATCAGGATTATGAAGATATATCAGGGGACAATTCTCCGCCTACTCAGAACAAGAAGTCTTTCCCGCTCCTCTTTTATTTTAGAATAACATATTTCACCCTTTTTGTAAAGAAAAACACCCGCATCCGTAGATGCGGGTGAAACATTATTTTGTTTTTTCAAGACACAGTACCGTCCCCTGTCTTTATTACGACAGAACTCGTTTATCCAAAAGAACCGCCCTAAACCGGCAACAGATCGATGTTTTAAAAAGGATCATCGTATTGGCCGAGAAACAAGAGCCCTGCAAGCTTTCATCTCCTGAGATTATTACCCTATACAGTATTTTAGGAGATTTCGTTTAATACATAATGTATTGCCAAAAAACTCAACTTTAAACCGTTTCCTTTATCCGGTCAAAATATGTCCGTAATAAAAGAATATCCCTCTGCGCGCAGAGGGATATTCTTTATAGTTTTTTCACATAGTCCAAAGAAATCCAACCGGCACCGCTTTTGAGCTTGCCCCAAAGGCTTGCGCCTTTGCCCGTTTTTTCTTCCACGATGGTATAGACTCCTTTATCCGTAATAGAACCGACCTTGGCTGTATTGGTTCCGGCGCCCTTGCGAATGTTTAAGCAATCGGCGGTAACACGAACAAGATAGTTTTGGAAACTTGATGTTTTAGCAGAGCTTTTTGCTTTTTTAACAACAGTCAAAAACTTTTTATTGATGGGGCTGCAAATGGAGGTTGTTCTCTTTTCGTTTTGATCGATAACAACCCGCTCTCCGCGGGGATTGCTCATAACATACCATTTCTGCGCCTTAACCCAGGACGGGACAGGACTTCCGTTATAATATGTTGCATGATCGGCAATAGATACCAAATCGCCTTTTTCAATGGATGTATTTTTAGAAACAGGTTCTTCTTTATTCTCTTTCTTATCACTATTACTTTTCAGAATCTTGGAAACGCTATTTCTGAAATCATCCATTGTTTGGCCGAATTTCTTCATCCAATGCTCCGGATCGGAATGATTACTTCCGTATCCCAAGCGATGGGCTTCAATATGACCAACGATCTTATCGACACCGAAGCCATAAGCTTTGCAAAGCTCGGCGCAATACTCTGCGGCCACTTGGAAGGCCTTATCATAATAGGATCTATCGGCGAGTCCGTCTTCGCAAATTTCAAATTGGATATACCCGGGGCTGAAATTATAACTGCCGTTTTTCCCTTTTCCTACGCCCCAACAGCAAATATCCCGCGGCAGAATTTCTGCCACACGGATTTTGCCGTTTTTATCGTATCCGATAAATGCGTGAACGCAAACCTTTCTGCCCTCGGGCTTTGCAACATTCCAATGGTTTCCGTAAGCATGCTGCCCCACTTCCTCCGGCGCATCCACATATCTTTTCAAATATGGATTGTTTGCGCCGGTGGAATGAACAACGATCCCTTTGGGAACCATTTTTTGTTTTGCAATGTAACAAAGGTTATTTACTGCGTATGCTTTAATAATATCAAGCATTTTTCATTCCTCCTTTTTGCCCTGAATATAAATTTGATTCACATAGACACTGGCTCCGGCCACAAGAATACCCTGCGTAACAGCCGTAAATATTGCAGATGCAACTTGTTGCAGTCCGGAGATCTCTGCAGTAGTCAGCACCCAAATGGCCGACAAAACAATCGCAAAAATCCCAATCGCGATAGGAATCCACTTATCGGGCAACTTACTTTTCTTCAATCCGATCCCTAAAAAATAAAGAACCGGAATCAAAATCAAAAGTTCTGTTTTGATATAATCCTGATAATTCATAACCTTTCCTTTCTCAAACGAGTACCATTCCGATAACGGCCGAGATCAAACCGCCCGCCAACGCCGCAATAATTGCCGTAATAATCTGTTGCAACCGTTGCTTCGGGGCGGAATCAATCTCGTCGATTTTTCGTTCATGCCTTGCCAGATGCTCGTTTGTATGTTTTAGTTCATTGGCAAGGGTAACCAGCGTTTCATTCATCGAACGAATCTCCGCCTGTACTTCCCGCATTGCGTTCATCTCGCGTTCCAAGTTTTTGATCCGTTGCTCATGACGCTCAATGATCACTTCGATTTCCATGAAGATCCTCCTTTCTCGGCTGTAAACAAATTATAAAATTTAAACCAGACAAAATTTGTCCGGTTTGAAAATTTTTCTTTAATACCGCCGAAAAAACTCCCCAAAAGAAAACACCCGCATCCGTAGATGCGGGTGAAACATTATTTTGTTTTTTCAAGACACAGTACCGTCCCCTGTCTTATTTACCGTCCCCTGTCTTTACAGTACCGTCCCCTGTCTTTATAGGGATACTCGCCTTGAATTGAAGAGTTTATTGGACGAAAAAAATTGGGAGAACTCTTTGGAACTCTATGAAATCAAGCAATCATATTATTTGGCAGTTGGATTTCTTTATGAATCTCGAAATATATTCTCGACTCTCATTGCAATTGTATGGATGTGTTCAAGTGTTATCCAGGAATCTAAATTATTAAATGAACTCGCAGAATTAAGAGCCGAGCGTCGTAAATTAATGGAAAACACCGCCTCTTTTAAAAAGTATTCTACCAATTATCGCAATCAATTAAAACACGGAAAATATCCTTTGGAATACTACTTGAACTCTATGGAAACAATTATCAGAGACCTCGACAACGAATACAGAAAGATAAAAGATATTCCTCAATATAATTCCGTTAATAACCCGACAAAAGACAACTCATTTTCTTTAGATTAAAACCCAAAGCGAACCTCCTCTATTAACGATCAGTCTTTTTTCTAACAATAGCAAGGCGCCCCCCTCAACCACATCACTTCTCACCTTAATACTATGATAGCAAAAAGGGTGATGTTCGATAAGAACATCACCCTTTTTAACACTGTTTAATTGCAAAATCCATTTCTGCAGTAAATAAATGACTGTTACACTGCAAATTAAAATGACCATTATATTTTTCAATTATTTTTCGAATAGAATACAGTCCTATTCCATGAGAAAAAGTATCGTCCTTTGTTGTTATGACCGAATTGTTTCTAATGTTTACCTCTTCATTTACCGGATTTGTAATTTTAACAAAGAAAGTATCCGCTCTTTGTTTAACAGAGATCCCTATCACTTTTTTCTCCTCTTGCGGCAATTTTAAGCAAGCTTCGGTCGCATTGTCCAACGCATTGCCGAAAACGACACAGAGATCAATCGGATCCATGATTTCTTTAGGAATCAAACCATCAAAATCAACATCAATGTTGTGTTTCTCGGCTGAAGCCAATTTATCGTTGATCAACGAATCCACAAGTGAATTACCGGTTTGGATCATAACCTGATCCGTCTCAGCCATTTCTGTTAATCGGCTCAAATAGAGCTTAGCTTGTTCGGCATCTCCGTTTCGCAAATATGTATTTAATCCAATGATAATGTTATTAAAATCATGTTTAAATTTACGAAGATTCTCGTATGCCTTACTCATTTGCTGATAATGCTGCACTTGTTGTAGGACATTCTTTTCCATTGTGACATTTAATTTTTTATAATAGGAGCTTTGAATGTTGTTTGAGATCAAAAGCTGTATCACAACAAAAGAAATAATAACGGTCACAAGTACTGCAGATCCAACCGTCAAATTTACTTTGGTCCCAAAATTCATTGATAAAATTACATTTTGCAAAGTGTTGAGGAAAAACAGTTCCCAAACGAAGAAAAGTAGGACAAGTTTAATCCCTTTAGAAACTGAAACCAAATCAATAATTGTTGATTTTATCCGCGGAAAATTTATTATCCCCAACAACACGAGCATTGCCACGCTTCTAATAATGATCACCATCAAATCATTTAAAATGCCACTCATGTTCATTAAAGACACGATAAAATCCACGCAACTATTAACCAAGGATACTGTGCCAACAACAAACAAAGAAAAATAAATGATCGTTGTTTTTTTCATTCCCCGAATGAAAATCAACGGTGATATACCATAAACAAATATAAATAGGACCAAATCAACAATTCTTCGATAAGATGAAGTTTGTCCTAAAACAATCAACAAAAGCGCAACAAAAAAACAAATATAATAACCGAACTTTATATGTGCTTGCGTGAAAGTTTTTATAAAAAATATAAGTACAGCAGCACACTGTAGTAATTCAAGAATGATAAGTCCAATTTCCCCCATGTTTTTACTGATCCCTCAAATAATTATTATATTTTGTATTGAATTCATTTTTGTAATTCCTGCTGATAGGAATAAACCGCTCGACTCCCTTTAAGTATATTTCCCGTTGACATCTTTGCGCTACATACTTAAAATTAACGATAAATGATTTATGTACCTTGCAAAAATGAGAGGTGGGAACCATTTGATAAAGATGAGATAAGTTAGTTTTGGTAAATATGACTTTCCCATTAATGCAATGAATGAAAATATCTTTGTTTTGTGCCTCAATGAAAATGATATCGGAGGTATTCATCGTTATAAATTCCCCATCCGATTTGATAGAGATATCATAATCCATGCGTTGAATATTGCGAAAGTCATCAAGGGCCTTATATAATCCGGAATACAGCGTACTTTTTACTACAAACCGATAAGTATCAACACTATATGCCGGAATCGCAATCTCCGGATAACTGGTTAAAAATATGATGCAAGCGTAGTAATTCTTCCCCCGACGCAATTGTTCGGCTGTTTCCAACCCGGTCAGACCGTCCATCTGATAATCCAGGATGATCAGATTGTATTTTTCCTTAGAAAGAATCAATTCCTCTCCGGAACCAAAAGATTCAATAACCGGCTCCCAATTATGAGAATTCGAATATTCATAGATCTTCTGCTTTAATTCTTCTATGAAGCCACTTTCATCATCGCAAATCGCAATTCTCATAACGAGCTCACTCCCTGTTACACTAATAAATCGACATCTTACGCCAATTTTCCACAAATAAACCTCCCTTTGGGCTATTGTTGGCCTAAAGGGAGGTGAAATAAATGTACTATTGGCTTAAATCACTGCTCAAAGATTTCCTCTTCGGTTAAGATTTAAATTGGCTGTCCATAATTTCAGCCAATTGAATCAAGGAGCCTATTTGCTCAGGATTCCAATTTTTGGTAATTTCTTGAAGTTCAGACATCCCATAAGATGGCATAGCAGGATCGGCATCTGCTAACAGCACAACAACATCTACATTTAGTTTATCTGCAATTTCCGATAATAAGTCGGTATTCAGACGAACTTTTCCTCTCTCAATATTGCTGAGATGTTTCGCTGAAATACCAAGCAGTTCGGCCAAATTTGCTTGTGTCAACGCTCTTTTTTCTCTATATTTAGAAATTCTCCTACCTATAGTCAACTTGTCTATCATATTATCACCCAATCTTATTTTACTTTTTCCAAAAAAATAGTAAATCCCCTTACAGATAGACACTTAACCTAATAGGTTATGTTATGAACAAAGTCGAGCATTTCGATGTCATAGGACGCTAAGTGACTACCATTTTGGAGCTAATAAGGTCGTGATTATTGTTTTTAGCAGTAATTACGGCCTTATTTCCTTTTTATGGGAGGAAAATCAAAACCGGAGGACATCACCGCTTGGATAGCTTTAACAGACGTAAGCTACTTTTAAGTATCCTTAAATACCGTGGTCATGATACGATCCCAAACCTCGCCGTGGAATTTAATGTGTCGGTAAAAACGATTCGCCGCGATCTCGATGTACTGAGTTTAAACGAGCCCATCACCATTAAAACAGGACGTTATTACGGCGGAATTTATTACGACAGAACTCGTTTATCCAAAAGAACCGCCCTAAACCGGCAACAGATCGATGTTTTAAAAAGGATCATCGTATTGGCCGAGAAACAAGAGCCCTGCAAGCTTTCATCTCCT
>JAZODI010000071.1:0-1532 GCA_045596965.1 Eubacteriales bacterium
CCGATGGAGTTGGACTGAACCATGCAGCCCATGAAGCCCAGCGCCAAAACAACGGCAACTGCGAAGAAACCGGCCAGGAACTTACCGAAGTTATTGTTGAAGGCTTTCTTCATATAGTAAACAGGGCCGCCGCTGACGTTACCGTCGGCATCCACTTCGCGGGTCTTCTGAGCCAAAACAGCCTCAGCATAGATGGTAGCCATGCCCAAGAAGGCGATGATCCACATCCAGAAGATCGCGCCGGGGCCACCAACCAGGATGGCGCCGCAGGCACCGACGATGTTGCCGGTACCAACCTGAGCCGCAATCGCAGTTGCCAGAGCCTGGAAGGAACTGATACCGCCTTCCTGCTTGCCGCCGCGCAGAGAGAACTTGCCGAATACCTTCTTCATACCTTCGCCGAAGCAGCGAACCTGAACAAAGCGGGTCTTAATGGTATAGAAAATACCAACGCCCACCAGCAGGAAAATCAGAATGTAGTCTGCGGTGTACATGTTGATGGTCTGAACGACCTTCAACAAACTGTCTAAAAATGCTTGCATAGGTAAAAACCCTCCTAAAAATAATATACAAAATAAAAAATCATCGCAATCTCTCGCGATGACTCTGCAGATAGCAAATATAAAAATGGCATATTGCAATTTTTATGTCCTCTATCCTTTTGCCTGAGAGATTCAGCCTTTAAAAAGCCTTGCACCTTCGGCACCCAATTGAATGGGATTCTCCAGAGTCCTCTCCGCCTTCGGTCTTATCCAAAGGTTTCATCGAGAAATTACTTCATTACTATAGCACACTAAAGTGGTGATTTCAAGCCCTATTTCGAAAATTGTCATAATTGCCAATTGAGGGAAAAATTGGGGGAGTGGTTTATGAATATTTCCCATAAAATTCCTTGCTTTTTCTTTGTTTGTTCTATATAATAAGGTTAGCAAAAGAAAAGGAGTATTTAAAATGAAAAGCCGCGTTTTCGCATCGAAATATCCGGGGTTCTTAGCGCAATCCAATCAGGATGAGGTGCTCAAATATTTTAAAGCCGCGCGCATCAGCCGCCTGTTTGTTTTCCCCGGCCGTTTCCATACCGATCCGGATCTGAGTTCGCTCCCCGAAAATATTGCGTTTTTCCATGAAAACGGGATCGAACTTGGCGTTTGGATCACCACCCTCGGTATGGGAAATCCCTTGCCGAGCAAGTCCAAGGAAAAAACAAAGGATTATACGCCTCTGCACTCGGTTTCCGGCGTGGTGGCGGGAGATGCCTATTGCCCTCGGAGTAAGCCCTTCCGCCGCGATCTGATGGCTTATATCAAAAAGCTGGCCGAATATAAGCCCGATATGATCATGCTGGATGATGATCTCACCATCTCTGCCCGCCCGGGCATGGGTTGCTTCTGCGCGGATCATATGAAGGTTTTTGAAGAAAAGCTGGGCAAGGCCTATTCCCTCGAAGAATTGAAGGAAAAGATCTTCTGCGGCGGGCCCACCGCTGAGCGGGATGCCTGGCTGGAGATTATGGGCGATGATATGCGGGATTT
>JAZODI010000072.1:0-3463 GCA_045596965.1 Eubacteriales bacterium
AAGTGAACACTTTTCGCTCGGATTCAAATATGTTCGTTTGATCGCACCTTTTGAATTGGCAGAAACTAAAAGCGTGCAGGTTCAGCTCCTGGTCGATGGAAAGGGTATTGCCTATTTTGATGGTGCGCAGTTGGAAAATAATCCCTTCGCCAACGCCTATAATATGTTGATCAACGGTAACTTTGAGCATGGTATTATGGGCTGGACTGCAACCTCCGGCGCGGAAGCCTCTGCGGAAGCGCGCTTTAATATGAGCAAGGCCTTGAAGGTAACCGGCAACCCGGAACAGGCTTGTTGCGCATACCAGGATGTGGATGTTTGCGCCGACCGCGCAACAAGGGAAACCTTTGTCCTCTCCGGCTGGGCCAAGGGCGAAGGCTTGCCCCATCGCGAGCGGGAGGGCGTACTTGATGCGCAGTATCGCCTTCGCGCCGTGATTCAATATAAGGATTCCAAAACCAATGAATACGGTACCGAGGAGTTTACCGCCGATTTCGCGCCCTGCACCGCTGAATGGCAGTTTGCTTCGGTGGAATTTGCCAAGAGTAAATACAGCATTGTAAAGAACCTCCGTGTCTACTGCGATTATAGCTATAACGATGGCGAGGTCTTCTTCGATGATATCCAGTTGATCCGCACCGGCGAAGAACTCAATCTCTCCGCAAGCGATTTCAGCGTTGAGCCTACCGATGAGGTTGCAGGCGGTGGGGAAACGGTGGAAACGGAGGATACCGCTCCCGCATTTGAGGAGCTCTTGGATTCCTTCGGCAACACCCTGACCGAAACCACCTTTAACGACGGTGAGTTCGGCACCATCTACCGCTCCTTCGGCTTTGATGCCGAGGGTAACGATCTCCTGCGTGAGACCGATGCCCGCGGCAATAATACCACCTATACGGTGGACGAGGAGACCTCCCGCAACGAAGAGGTAATCGACCGCTGCGGCAATAAGACCGCCTATGAATATGATGCGGCGGGCAAGACCACCAAGGTGATCAGCAAGGATGCAGAAGGTCAGGAACTGGCTCATGTTTCCTATGCCTATGATGCCTTCGATAATATGACCGAGATCGTCCGTGGTGATGGAATGAAATATGTTCTGAACTATAACGCCTTCCATAATCTCGAAAGCATCGGCATCGACGGCAAGACCGACGGCGACCTGATCCGCTATACCTATAAAAACGGCAACGGCCGCCTCAAAGAGATGACCTATGCCAACGGCGATAAGATGAAGGCGACCTACAACAGCATCGGCCGGATGATTGCCGAAAAATGGTATGATCTGTCGAATACCCTTACTGCCCACTATAAATATGTCTATGATGGCGAGGGAAACATCGTTCGTTCCATTGACATGGTGGCAGAAAAGGAGTATAATTATACCTACGATGAGGGTCACCTGGTGCGTGCGGCAGAGTTTGCCATCACCATCGGGGAGAGCGAGATCATTACCGGCAAAAGCCGCGTTAATACCATCTCCTATACCTATGATGCGGAAGGCAACCTGACCCAAAAGAGCATCGCGTCCGCGTCTGATTCCAAGCAGTATATTTATTATGAGACCAACGAGGATAACACCGTTGTTAAGTTTACTGCGGGCGGTAATAATGTTACCAGCCATTCCAAAACCGATTCCTTTGGCCGCAAAGTCTTTGATGAGCTTCAGCTCAGCACCGGCTTTGTATCCCGCCAATTCCATTACCATGCGGGCGAGGTAACCGAGGAGCATAAGGATCACGCTAAGCTGAAATCCTCGGCAACGACCCAGCTTGTAAGTCAAATTGTGCTGTCTGATGGCCGCACCCTCTCCTATGGCTATGATGCCGAGGAACGAATTACCTCTGTTGTCGAGACTTATACAGTCGATGGAACTCCTGTAACCAATACAACGCTCTATACCTATGATGCCATGGGCCAGCTTCTGACGGAGACCGTAAACGGTAACGTTGTCAACGCCATGACCTATGATAACTACGGTAATATCCTGCTGAAGAATAATATTCAGTATAGTTATGACGAGGTCTGGAAGGATCGGCTGACCTGCTATAACGGTGGATCCATCTCCTATGATGCCCAGGGCAACCCGGTTTCCTATCTCGGTCATACCCTCACCTGGGAAAAGGGCCGTCAGCTGAAATCCTTCGATGATATTCAGTTTACCTATAATGCCAACGGTATCCGTACCTCGAAAACCGTCGGCGGTGTAACCCATACCTATACCCTGGACGGTACCAAGATCCTGCGGGAGGCCTGGGGCGAAAACACCCTGATTCCCCTTTATGATAATGAGGATGGAGTCTGCGGTATTATCTATAACAATGAGCCCTTCTATTTCCTCAAGAATCTGCAGGGGGATATTATTGGCATTGTCAATAAGGATGCTGAAACTGTAGCGAGATATTCCTATGATGCCTGGGGTGTCTGCACCGTGAAGCAGGATGTTTCCGAGTGTGGGATTGCAAGCATCAACCCCTTCCGTTATCGTGGGTACTACTATGATAACGAACTCCAGATGTACTACCTCCAGAGCCGGTATTATGATGCGGTTGTTGGGCGGTTTGTGAATGGGGATGAACCGGGATTTGCAATGATTAATGGCGCTAATCTGTTTACTTATTGTGAAAATAATCCGCCAGTTAATAGTGATCCTTATGGTTATGCTACAATAACAATAATTTTGAAAAAATCATTTTTAAGAGATGTTGTTACTGCGTCAACTACTGCGTTAGGAACAATAATTGGAGCTGCCATTTTCGGTTTTACTGGTGCAGGATCTGTTATAGCAGGTGCAATTGGTGGTGCTCTTGGATGGATTATTGGTGGTTCTTTGAGTAGAAAGTTTATTAATAAAGATTTAAAATTCAAGGTTTGGTTACCTGGAGTGAAAGCTAAAACTTATACTATAATATAAGGAGAAAATATGAAAAAAAGTAAACAAATAATTTTATATGGCGTAGCTTTTCTGGTTATTGTAATTATCGATTTTATTTTGCAACGAATAATGTCTGGAATAATTAATAATATAGTACAAATGATTTTGATTGGGTTGGTTAATGGAATTATGGTTTTCATTTTTGAAAGATCAATCAGGGGACGGTTAGCGTGAAAACGAAATAAAAAAGAGCGCACGAAAAAGAGCCCCCTAAAAGAGAGCGGGAAAATCAAGAAAGATAGGGCTTCATAGCAATATCGGGATCATAGAATTGATCAGATTCAATGAGGAGATAAATAAGAAGACAGGGGACGGTACTGAGAAGACAGGGGACGGGAAAGACAGGGGACGGTACTGTGTCTTGAAAAAACAAAATAATGTTTCACCAAAGACAGGGGACGGTTCTGTGTCTTGACAAAAAGCGGAAATAGTGATAATCTAAAAAAGGGTGATAAAAATGTCCAGACAAGCACGCAAAAAAAGTAGCAGTGGAATATACCATGTTATGTTGCGCGGCATTAATCAGCA
>JAZODI010000073.1:0-2413 GCA_045596965.1 Eubacteriales bacterium
ATATATTTCTACAACAACCAGCGCATTCAGTTAAAAACAAAACTGACTCCGCTGGAAAAACGAAGTCAGTTTGTTGCTTAGTCTATTTTCTCCCTACAACAGGGGGCTTTTGTGCTGTCCGCACAATTTGGACCTGTTCACAGCGGTTTCGGGGTTTTGTTATGCCATTTTTCAAAGTTTAAATTAAAAGATATCATTTCCCCAAAACGACCTTTGGGGAGGACTTGAACTAAAACCCAAGGCTTTTAGGGGCAGATCTTACGATTTAATTTAGCTTTGCTTTTTTTAGAGCATTGACAAGGGCTTCCTTGGAAAGATCGGTGATCAGGTAGCGCTTTTTGCCAAGAGGCAGGCAAAGGGATGCACCATCGGTTTTAATGGGGAGCTCCTCTCCAAAAAGTTCATCCAGATAGCGAATGCCTTTGCTCTTAAGAGGCAAAGAAAGGATTCCATCCCCTCCATTATTCCAAAGTGCGGCGCAGTTTTTTCCCTTGCGTTCAAAGAAAAAGGCAGAAATCTGCGCATCGGCGGTGGGGATCTGCTCCCAGGTACAGAGTTCCGGAGAACCCTCTTCATTGATTAGGAGGGTATGCTCGATGGCGGTGTTTTTTAACTCATCTTTGATTTCTTCAGTGAGAAATCCGCTTTGGCGAACCATCTCCCAGCGGCGGAAGGTTTCCAAAATATCATCGGTGCGAGGATGAGCAACAAGTTGCTCGAGGGAGGCGATGAAAGCACCGGGGCAATCCCATGCAGCAGCCAGCGCAGTACCGTATTCGAAAATATCAGGGCGCTGATCTAAGGAAAGTTGCCACCAACCGAAATTCACCCGAGTAAAATCCTTTTGCATCTGGGGTGCTTCTCTGAAGGGGTGCAGCACTGTCATTTCTTTAAATTTCTCGGTCGGGAAAACATCAAAGGCATTTCCCCCACTGAGCATATGCCAAGAGAAATGGGATTTGGCTGCGCCCTCGCAGAAGGTCGGCTTTTTGGAAAGCTTATTATAGACCCTCCATTGAGCAAGACCAACGTTGATATCCGAGGGAGGATTGATCCCTTCGGAACCATCGAAATAGAGAAATTCAAAGCCGGCATCGTAAAGATCTGCGATCTCCTCGGCAATTTCATCCTGCAAGGAAGTTTTTTGATCGATGTATGCGCTTTGGGCGCAAAATTCGCTGACTTCCAAAAGGCCACCGATGGTGCCGATCTCGTGAATCTTCGGAATTGTACCGTTATAGCCCCGCTTGCAACCCTTGAAGCAATATGGGCGTTCTGAGGAAACGCTCTCATATTGGATCAGTTCTCCCATAAATTTGAGCACCCGCAAGGGTTCATGCTCCGGCACCCCCTCGGGATTTTCCTCCACATAAAGGGTGGTATCCTCGGGGGAGCAGCCTTTTGCAAGAGTGAAATGGCGGGTGAGATTGAGGCGATGATCGGCAACAGGGGTTAGATAGGGGCTCTTTAAGCCAACATGGGAATGAAGGATATGCAGCCCCGGGGTGATTCCTGCGGCTTTGATCTTTTCAAGGAGGGCAATTAGATCACTCTTTCCGTTTTTAAAGGCAGGGTTGATGGTTTTATAGTCCCCGAGCCGCCAAAAACCGCGGCCGGTATTTAGGAGCGCCGTATAATAAATCAAAAGATGGGTAAAGCCTCCCTTTTGAGCGGCGGCAATATAAGCATCGGCATTTTCAAGGGTAATATCACTAACCCAATAATAGGAGTGGTTGATAGTGGGCGCACGGCGGCTTTCTACCCCACGGGGCAGATCCCGTTCTACCTCCAAAGCCTCAATGCTATCAAGAAGCTCCTCTCTTGGAGCCACAATCAGCGCAACCCCTGCATTTTTTAGTTGAACCTCTGAAAGGGCTTCACCAAAAAGGATCTTATGGTCTCGCCGCTCTTCAAAACCGATTTTTGGGTAGGGACAGGCAGAAAGGACATTGACTGCCGCTTGATCATCCCATAGAGCATTGAGCCATTCTCCAAAATTTTCTCGAGGCTTCAGAGCAAGCTGCACCAAACGAAAACTGCTTACCGGCGGCAGAATGGGCTCCACTCCCACACCAAAGGAATCGGGATGCACTAAAAAATCCACCAAGGTAAATACTATGTATTGTTCCTTGATCTCTACCTGCACCGCCGCTTCAAAATGGATCTTTTCAAAGCCGATGATGAGCCGACCTCCCTCTTGGCGGAGGGCATTTGCTGAAAAGGTGGTGCGCTTCATGGGCTGAGCGAGCTTCACCTCATTATTATAGGGGCGCTCCTCGGTGAGGGTAAAAAAGGGGGTGTCTGCATTAGCAAGAAGCTCCTCACCGCTTTTCTTTAAAATAAGGCTCTCTGCTGCCCCCTGCGAAGAGAGGGCAAGGCGGAAATTTTTATTTTCAAGGATGATGGAAGAATG
>JAZODI010000074.1:0-38049 GCA_045596965.1 Eubacteriales bacterium
TAACGTCAGCGGCGGCCCTGTTTACTATATGAAGAAAGCCTTCAACAATAACTTCGGTAAGTTCCTGGCCGGTTTCTTCGCAGTTGCCGTTGTTTTGGCGCTGGGCTTCATGGGCTGCATGGTTCAGTCCAACTCCATCGGTAGCGCATTCAACACAGCTTTGGGTGTTCCCGCTTGGATCATCGGCATTATCGTTGCCGCGCTGGCCGCTTTCATCTTCCTGGGCGGTATCAACCGTATTGCCTCCGTTACCGAAAAGATGGTTCCCATTATGGCAGGTCTTTATCTGATCGGTGGTCTGATCGTTATCATCTGCCGCATTCAGTTCATCCCCGAGACCTTCGGTATGATCTTTAAGTATGCCTTTATGCCCCAGGCCATCATCGGCGGCGGGATCGGCTACGCTTTAAAGCAGGCCATCAGCCAGGGCGCAAAGCGCGGTCTCTTCTCCAACGAAGCCGGTATGGGTTCTACCCCCCATGCCCACGCCCTTGCCAAGGTTGATAAGGCTCATGATCAAGGTGTTGTTGCCATGATCGGTGTTTTCATTGATACCTTTGTTGTTTTGACCATTACCGCCATCATCGCCATCTCCACCCTCTATGCCGGCAACGGCCCCTTAGCCGACGGTATTGAAGCGGGGCTGGATAAGACCAACATGATCCAGGTTGCCATGGGCAATATTTTCTCCATCTTTATGAGCGATGCAATCGGCGTTAAGGTCGGCGCCATCTTTGTTGCCATCTGCCTGGCCTTCTTTGCCTTCTCCACCATCGTTAGCTGGAACCTCTTCGGTAAGATCAACTTCCAGTATCTCTTCGGCAAGAAGAAGGTTTCCACCGCTGTTTACTCCATTCTGGCTGTGCTCTTTATCTTCCTCGGCTCCTGCCTCTCCAACGATCTGGTTTGGGAGCTGACTGATATGTTTAACTATCTGATGGTTATCCCCAATGCGATCGCCCTCTTTGCATTGCATAAGCTGGTTTCTGCAGAAGCAAACCAAAAATCCAAAAAGTAAAGATCCCAAAAGAACCGATGCGTCTGCATCGGTTCTTTTTTCTGCGAAAAAATAGGAAAAAGGCAAAAATGCTCTTGCAAATATATATTTATAGATTATAATATAGGTAATAATTCTATGATCAGGAGGATTTCCTTATGGAAACCAAAATCATCTATCGCCATCCGATCGGCAACCCCGACCGGAAATGGAAGCAGGATAATTTTATTATCTCCACCTTTAAGGCCAATGCACGGGATGCGGCCAACCCCCGCGTTTCCATCCAGGAGGCCAAAAACTTAGGCTTCAATTTGGTTGAATTCGGCTGGACCAACCCTGCCGATTCCTATAAATGCATTGTTGCCTGCGAAGAGGTCGGGATCGACGGTATCTTCCAGAACTGGGATGCCTTCGGCGGATTCCAGACCACCGAAGGCAGCATGGAGATCAAGGAAGAGGAGATCAAGAAATTCCTTGAATTCACCAAGAAATACCGCAACGTTGCCGGTTATTATGTTTGGGATGAGCCCATCGGCACCGACCGCCTGGCTGCCGCCGGCAAGCAGGTGGATGCCATCGAAAAGCTGGATCCCGAGCGCCATGGCTTTACCGTTGCCCTGCCCAGCTATAATGCGATCGCTACCTGGGAGAACGGAAAGTATATCGATTACATCCGCGAATTTGCAGAACTGATCCGCCCTGCGGTTCTTTCGATGGATTTCTATCCTTTCAAGCAATACCGCCTGCCTGAGCCCCCCGATCAATTGGATTCCAGCAATATCTATTTGGATCTTGCTACCATTCGGATGGTTGCCAAGGAAAATAATATGCCTATGTGGTTCTATTTCCAGGCCCAGGGCAATCCTCATACTTATGAATACAATGATTTCACCCCCAGCCAGCTGCGCTCTCAGCAATATCTGAGCCTGCTCTATGGCGCAAAGGGCTTGCAGAACTATAACCTCTTCTGCGGCGCTTTGAATTGGGACGGCACCCCCGGCCCCCTCTATTGGGAGACCAAGACGCTCAATAAATACTGCGCCAACTGGGGCCGCACCCTGATGGCATTGGATAGCAAGTTCGTTTTCCATTCCCCCGAAGTTTTGGCGGGCAATGAGACCTTCAAAGAGCTGCACAATACCACCGCCGAAAGCGAAATCCTGGCCGATAAGGATCTGCCCTTCCGCTGCTCCATCGGTGAGCTGGCGGACGAAGAAGGCAATCGCTACCTGATCATTCAGAACCGCGACTACCGCGAGACCCGCACCTTCCAGCTGGAGCTGAAAAAGAAGTTCCGTATCTATGAAGTTTCCAAGCATACCGGCGAGCAGAATATCCTGCAAAAGATGGTTGCTACTCTGGATGGCGATTTCACCCAATCCGATGATATTAAGAACACTATCTCGGTGAACCTCGGGCCCGGGGATGCCACCTTCCTGCGGTTCCAGGATGCGGAAGAGAAAGCCTTCCTCATCGATTACATTCTGCAAAAGTAAATATAAAAAAAAGACAGTTGCGATGCAACTGTCTTTTTTTATCCTTTAACCGCGCCTGATATAACGCCCTTAATAATGTGTTTTTGCGCCAAGGCATAAAAGATGACGATGGGGATGATCGCCAGGGTCAAAAGAGCCATAAAAGCGCCGTAGTCCACCGTTCCGTAGCTATCGGTTACCGCCGATTGGATGGCCATCGGGATGGTATAATACCCTTGCGTCTTATCCAGCACCAAGGTGGGCAGAAGGTAATCGTTCCAGATCCACATGGTCTGCAAAATGGCAACGGAGATATAGGTGGGCTTCATAACGGGCAATACCACCCGAAAGAAGGTGGCAAGCGGGTTGCATCCATCGATCATCGCCGCCTCTTCGATGGAGATGGGAATGGATTTAACAAAACCGTTGAACATAAAGACCGAAAGACCCGCACCGAAGCCCAGATACACCAAGGGAATGGACCAGGGGCTGGTGAGCCCCAGCCGATCGGAGATAAAAGGCAAGGTAAACATCACCATCTGGAAGGGCACCGCCATGGAAAAGACAAAGAGGTAATAAAGCCCGCGGCAAAGCCTTCCCCCTACCCGATTCAGATACCAGGCGCACATAGAGGTGCAGACCAAGATCAACGCAACCGAAAGCAGGGTTATGATCAAACTATACCCCACCGACCGAAAAAAATCGATGGACTCGATCCCCCGCAGATAGTTGGCGAACCCCACAAAGGTTTCCTTGGTAGGGATCATAAACACCTGATTGGTAATCGCTTCTTTATTCTTAAAGGAATTAAAGAGCAGGATCACCAGGGGGAAGATATAAAATGCGCAGATAACCGTAAAGAAGATGGTCAGGGTATGGTTTTTGGTTTTATTCATTACTGCTGAACCTCCTTGCTATGGGTACTGCGAAGCTGCAACAGCGCGATGAACCCCACGATCAGAAAGAAGATCACCGCCATGGCCTGGGCGGTACCATGGGATTTTGGAGTGGTTCCGTAGGTACTGCGGATGGCCATCGCCAGCATCTCGGTAAGTCGGCCGGGCTTGCCGTCGGTGAGGGCAAGGTTCTGATCATAAAGCTTAAAGGAATTGGTGAGGGTCAAAAAAGTGCAGATGGTGATGGAGGGCATCACCATGGGGATGGTTACCCGCCGCAGGGTCTGCCAACGGCCTGCACCATCGATCTTGGCCGCTTCCATCAATTCCTCGGGCACTGCCTGCAGCCCGGAAATATATATGATCATCATATAGCCGATCTGTTGCCAGGCCAGCACCACCACCAAGCTCCAAAAGCCAAAGGTGGCATCATAGCTCAGATCCTTGCCGAAGGCGGGGATCAAAACGCCATAATTGATAATCATCTTCCAAATATAGCCCAAAACGATACCGCCGATGAGGTTGGGCATAAAAAAGACGGTGCGAAAAAGGTTTGTTCCCTTGATCCCGCGGGTCAGCGCCAGCGCCACCGCGAAGGCCAAAACATTGATCAGCAGGACCGAAACAACGGTAAACAAGGTGGTGAACCCAAGGGAATACCAAAACTGCGTATCGGAGGTAAATACCCGCGCATAGTTGGCAAAGCCCACAAAGGTAGGTTGCTCGATGGTGGCATATTCGCAAAAGGAAAGGTAAAGCCCCATGAAAAAGGGTACAACAAACCCGATCAGAAACGCCGCCAGCGTGGGCAGTAGAAAAAGAGGAAACCATCGTTTCAATGTTTTATTCATAGGGCTCTCCCTTCCTTTATCAGCCGTTTGCCGCGTTGTATTCTTTCTTCCAGCCCTCCACAAAGGCGGTCTCTACCTTTTGCCAAAGGGCATCGGTCATTCCACCTTGTGCATAGGCCAAAAGGGCCGCGCCCACTCCATCCTTCCATTGATCGGAAGGGATGGTGGAAAAGTTCCAGGAAACGGGGGTATTCCCCGCATCCAGCGAGGCTTGCGCCTCCATGATCAAGGGATTGGTGGATTCCTTGGCCGCCTTAAAGGGGATGGAAAAGCCCATCTCCTCGGCCAAGGCGGTGGTGCCCTTTTCAGAGGTTACCAACCAATAAAGAAAATCCAGAGTTGCCTGAATATCGGCCTCTTTGGCATTCTTATTCACGCACCAATAGTTTTCACTGCCGGTGCAAAGGCCCTGATCCTCTTCTCCCTCTGCACCGATATAAATGGGGAGCATCCCCACATTCTCTGCGCCGATCTTTTCCTTCATGGTATCTCCCCAGGCCCAGGTGCCGTTTTGATAAAAAATGGCCTTACCGTTATTAAACTCGCTCAAGGCCTCATCCCCCGTTTTTGCCCCGATCTCACCGGGCGCGCAGGTGGAATTATTGAGATAGAGATCCCAAATTTGCCGATATTCATCCAAATAGGTGCCCTTAATGGCAGAGGATTGCAAAATATCCTCATCCTCATATTCATAATAGATGGGGATATTGGCCAGGTGGGTCTTAAACCGCCAATCAGAGGAGGAATCCATTCCCGCAGAGGTGAAGGCACCATCGATTCCCAGCTCGCTCTTATGCGCCTGAATATCCTCCACCATGGTGCGGAAAGTCTCAAATCCGTCTACTTCATTGAGATCCTTTACTTTCGCATCTGAGAGCTTAAAATAGCGGTCTAAAAGGGTTTTATTATAGATGATGCCGTAGGTTTCCAAAACATAGGCGATGCCCAAAACCTGATCGTTTTCTTCCAAAACAAAATCATCGTCCGTTAGCTGAGCATAGACTTTGCTATTGGATAGATCATAGCAATAATCCTTCCAACCCGCCAAGCCCACAGGGCCGTTGACCTGAAACAAGGTGGGGGCTTTGGATTTCACGATCTCGGCCGAGAGGGTATCCTCATAGGTGCCTGCGGCGGCGGTAACCACCGTTACCTTGACCCCGGTTTCATCGGTATAGGCCTTGGCCAAGGATTGCCACTGGCGATCCTGCTCCGGCTTAAAGTTCAGAAAATAAACCGAGCCTTCTTTAGAACCGCCCATGGCACAGCCTGAAAGGCAGCCCAGCAGCAATACCAAAACAAAAATGCATGAAATAATACGTTTCAACGTTTGCTCCTCCTTCGAATAGGAAATATTTCCTTTCTATTTTGGATAAAACGATGAAAAATATGCGTAAAAACAAATAAAAAAAGCCGACATCACTGTCGGCTTTTTTTATTTGAATAATTTCGATAATTTTTCTAAAAAAGTATTTCTTTTTTCGAAGTTCTTATGATCCAGAGTTTTGGAAAACTCCTTTAGAAGTTCCTTTTGCTTTTTGGAAAGGCCGCGGGGGATCTCCACCTCAACGGTAACATAAAGATCGCCCTTGGATTTGGAATTGATGCGGGTAATACCCTTGCCGCGAAAACGGAAGGTACTTCCGGTTTGAGTTCCCTCAGGAAGATCATACTCCACCTTTCCTTCCAGGGTGGGAACCTGAAGTTTGGCGCCCAAGGTTGCGTCGGTGAAGCTAACAGGGATCTTGCAATAAAGATCGGTGCCCCGCCGTTCAAACAAGGGATGGGAGCGCACCCGCACGCCGATGTAGACATCCCCATCCGGGCCGCCGTTGGTACCGGCATGGGCCTGATTACGCATGGTAAGGGTCTGATCGTTATCAATACCTGCGGGGATGGTAACTTTGATCTTCTTATCTTCGGTAACAATACCGCCCTGGCAATGGGGGCAGGGGGTTTTGATCTTCTTGCCGCGCCCGCCGCAGGTGGGGCAGGTGCTCTGGGATTGGATATTGCCCAGAATGGTACGCTGAACGCTGGTTACAACACCGCTCCCCTTACATTGGGGGCAGGTCTCCAGCTCAACACCGCCCTTCGCACCGGTTCCGTTGCATTCCTTGCAGCTTTTGCGCCGCCGCAGAAAGATCTCCTTTTCGCAACCGAAGGCCGCCTCTTCAAAAGAGATAGTGACCATCGTTTCAATATCTTCGCCCTTGCGGGGGGCGTTACTGCGGCGTCCGCCGCCGCCAAAACCGCCGAATCCGCCGCCGAAGAAGGAACTGAAAACATCGCCGAAATCGCCCATGCCGCCCATACCGCCGAATCCGCCTGCACCACCGCCATAGGAGGGGTCTACCCCTGCATGGCCGAACTGATCGTAGCGGGATTTCTTTTCGGGGTCGGAAAGGATGCCATAGGCCTCATTGACCTCCTTAAACTTTTCCTCGGCGGAAGCATCGCCGGGGTTCAGGTCGGGATGGTACTTTTTGGCGAGTTTTCGGTAGGATTTTTTGATCTCATCCTCTGAGGCGCTTTTGGATAGACCTAAGACCTCATAATAATCTCTCTTATCTGCCATAACATTTCTTCTCTTTCACAGGGAATTCCGGGCAGAGAGCCTCTGCCCGGAATATCATGTTGGTTTATTCTTCTACGTCCTTAAAGTCTGCATCGTAGACACCGTCGGCATTGCCGGCTGCGCCTGCATCCGCACCGGGAGCGGCACCTGCCGCACCGGGGTTCTGGGCATAGATCTTAGAGGAAAGCTCATAGACCTTATTCTGCAGAGCCTCGGTGGCCGCCTTGATGGCCTCGGTATCGGTACCCTTCAGGGCTTCCTTGAGCTTATCGATCTCGGCATTAACGCCGGCCTTATCGCCATCATCCAGCTTATCGCCGGCTTCCTTCATCAGCTTTTCAGTCTGATAAACGAGCTGATCGGCGTTATTACGGATCTCGATGGATTCCTTGAGTTTCTTATCTTCTGCCGCGCAGGCTTCTGCATCCTTCACAGCCTTTTCGATCTCTTCCTTGGAGAGGTTGGTGGAGGCGGTGATGGTGATCTTCTGCTCCTGACCGGTGCCCAGATCCTTTGCGGAAACATTTACGATACCGTTGGCATCGATATCGAAGGTAACCTCGATCTGAGGTACACCGCGGGGAGCGGGCGCGATACCGGTGAGCTGGAATCTGCCAAGAGTCTTATTAGCGGCCGCCATTTCGCGCTCACCCTGCAGAACATGGATCTCAACGCTGGGCTGATTATCTGCCGCAGTGGAGAAGATCTGGCTCTTCTTGGTGGGGATGGTGGTGTTGCGCTCGATCAGCTTGGTGAAGACACCGCCGAGGGTCTCCAGACCCAAGGACAAGGGGGTTACGTCCAGAAGGACAACGCCCTTGACATCGCCGCCCAGAACACCGCCCTGAATGGCGGCGCCGCAAGCAACGCACTCATCGGGGTTGATACCCTTATGGGCTTCCTGACCCATAAACTTGCTGATGGCTTCTGCAACGGCGGGGATACGGGTGGAACCGCCGACCAGCAGAACCTTTTTGATCTCAGAGGGTGCCAGATCAGCATCCTGCAGGGCCTGACGGACAGGACCCATAGTGCCTTCCACCAGATCGGCGGTCAGTTCGTTGAACTTGGCGCGGGTCAAGGTCATATCCAAATGCAGGGGGCCGGCAGGGCCGCCGCTGATAAAGGGCAGGTTGATGTTGGTGGACATACCGCTGGAAAGCTCGATCTTGGCTTTCTCGGCGGCTTCCTTCAGGCGCTGATTGGCCATATTATCAGCCTTGAGATCAATACCGTTGGATGCTTTGAAATCCGCCGCCATCCAATCGATGATGCGCTGGTCGAAGTCATCACCGCCCAGGCGGTTGTTACCGGCAGTTGCCAGAACCTCGCAGACACCGTCGCCGATCTCCAGGATGGAAACGTCGAAGGTACCGCCGCCCAGGTCATAGACCATGATCTTCTGATCGCCTTCTTTATCCACACCGTAGGCCAAAGCGGCGGCGGTGGGCTCATTGATGATTCTCTTTACTTCCAAGCCCGCAATGCGGCCTGCATCCTTGGTTGCCTGGCGCTGAGAGTCGCTGAAATAGGCAGGAACAGTGATGACCGCCTCGGTAACTGCCTCGCCCAAAAAGGCCTCGGCATCCGCCTTGAGCTTCATCAGGGTGAAGGCAGAGATCTCTTCGGGGGAATAATCCTTACCGTCGATATTAATTCTGCGGGCACTGCCCATATCACGCTTGATGGATGCGATGGTGCGGTCGGGGTTGGTAACCGCCTGACGTTTGGCAGGCTGACCCACCATACGCTCGCCCGTCTTGCTGAATGCAACAACAGACGGAGTGGTGCGGGCACCTTCACTATTGGTGATAACGGTGGGCTCGCCACCTTCCATAACTGCAACGCAACTGTTGGTTGTACCTAAGTCGATACCGATAATCTTACTCATTTCATTTATCCTCCTTCAATGAGATTTAGTTCGCTGTCTTAACAACAGCGGGTCGAATAATGGTTTCTTCTTTATATACATAGCCCCGCTGGAATACTTCGACGATCTCGCCGTCTTTCTTCTCCGGGTCTTCTATGTGCATGATTGCTTCATGGCAGTTGGGATCGAAAATCTCCCCCACCTCGCCAAGGGGGGTTACCCCGATGTTTTTCAAGGAATCCAAAAGCTGGCGCATGGTCATTTCCACTCCGCTCTTAAGGCTTCCTTCTGCCTCACCTGCGGCGGCGATTGCCCGCTCCAGATTATCGATCGCGGGTAGGATGGCTCCCACCGCTTTGGCAACGCCATCGCCTACCAGGCGATCCTTTTCCCTTGCGGTACGCTTACGGAAATTATCATATTCAGCGTAAAGACGCAGATATTGATCGTGCTCCGCATTGAATTTTTCTTCCCATTCGTTCTTTTTCTTCTTTTTCGCCGCCTTGGGCTTTTCTTCCACCGGCTCCGCAGAGGCGGTTTCTACCTCTTCGGGAGCGGTTGTCTTTTTCGTTTCTTCCATCAGGAACCCTCTCTGTCTTTCAAATATTGCTCAATACACTTTGCAAAATACTCCACTTGGGAAGCATTTGCCCCATAGTTCATCCGCTTGGGACCCAGCAGGCTGATCGCGCCGAATCCCGACTTACTGCCGTATTTCCGAACGATCAGACCCATATCGCTGAAGTTGATTCCCGCGATCTCGCTTCCGATCGCGATAGAAAGCTCTTCCCCGCCCTGGGCGCTCAGTAAACTGCGGATCTCATCCTCATGGCTTAAAAACTGCATCACATTCTGCAGTTTATGCACCTCATAAAACTCGGGGTGGGAAAGCAAATTACTCTGGCCGGAAACAAATACCTTGGGATTGCGAATGGAATCCACCATATTCTTTACAACCCCGGCCAGGAAATTCCAGTTTTCATGCAAGGCGGAAAGTTGGTTTTCCAAGGATTCAAAATCCTCATCGGTCAGGCGCGTGAAACTAACATCCCCCAAAAAGGAGTTGAGCATTTCGGAAAGCGCCTTGATCTCCTCATCATCCGCCAAAAAATAGAAACGACAAAAACTATTCTTGACCGTTCCGCTGCGGGTGATGGCCACTAAATTCAGGCAATTATCGGCGGTTTTGACCAATTCCACTTTAATGATTCGGTCTTCATCGGAATGGCTGATGACCGCCGCGGCGGTATAGCCGGTAATCTCCGAAAAGCGAGACAATGCGTGCTTCAAAAATTCATCCACATTGCCGGTGGGATCTTCCACCGCTTCCTCAATGATCGCCGCCCGCTCTACCGAAAGGCTGGTTGATGATAGCAGGTGATCCACATAATACCGATAACCTTTTTCGGTGGGAATTCTGCCTGCGCTGGTATGAGGTTGCTCCAGATAGCCTTCCCGCTCCAACTCTGCAAGATCGTTGCGGACAGTAGCGGAAGAAACGGTCAAACCGGCACGCGCCAAGATCAATTTGGAGGATACAGGTTCGCCTGTATCAACATACGCTTCGATCGCGGCTTTTAATATTAAATTCAGACGATCTTTCATTCTCACACCCGCCTTATTTTTTAGCACTCTCTTCTTTCGAGTGCTAATATCCATACTTTATCATGTTTTAAACCCATTGTCAACACCTATTTTTCATTTTTTCATGAATATAATGTAAATAATCTCTTGACAAGCAGGATTTCTTCCTTATATAATAGTAGTAATAATAGGGTACTATTAAATTTGATAAGGAGTGGTTTAAGTGGCAGAGTTTAAATACGAAATCACCGAGCATTTCGGCAACCTTCCCGAGAATTCCAGCGGCTGGTCTAAGCAGCTCAATAAAATCAGCTGGATGGAACGTGCGCCTAAATACGATCTGCGCGAGTGGTCTCCGGACGGCACCAAGATGAACAAGGGTGTCTCCTTTACCGACGAAGAACTGAAAGCCCTGCGTGATCTTCTCAATTCCATGGATTTGGACTAATTAAACCCTAAGCAAAATTTAAAGCGGTCTTTTTAAAAGACCGCTTTTTTCCTTTTTATATAAAAGAAAAACGGCTTCCAAAGGGAAGCCGTTTTATATTTAGACAGATTAGACAAGTTCGCCGCCGGTGCCGTCGTTGGGCAGAGGCTCGGGATTATATTCTTCATAAACTTCGGTGGCTGCCTCAACATAGTCTTCTTTCTTTTCTTTAGCGAAGTATGTAATCAAATACAAGCTATAGCGCAGAGACTCCTGCTTGGCAGGAACGGGATTGTTTCCAACATAGGTGAGATCCAACTTTCCGCTCTCAACATCTGCATTGAAGTTATAATACATGATCTTGGGAAGAACCAAATAATCCTCGGTGCTGGTTCTTTGGGAAGAAGCAATGAACTCCAACTTGGAAGTATTGGAAATATTGCTATAGAGCGTATCAATATGCTTAACATAAGCAAGAACTTCTCTCTTGGCTGTCTCTTTCAGGGCAGAGGAGAAATAAAGGTGCATATTTTGATCAACATTAAATACCAAGTTACCAACTTCCAGATATGCATCGAAAGCGGCAGCGTACTTAATATAATCGAGATTATACTGAGAACCCATGTCCTTCAGCTGATCGGCATACTCGGTGCAGACCAGATAAGCGATGAACTTCGCATCTGCATCGTTGGTAATACCGCGCTGCTTGGCAATGGCACGGGCCACCTGAACGGGAACAGTAACCTCGGAATAATCGGTATTGATCAGGATCTCGCTGGTGAAGGGGCTATAGATACTGCCGATGCCCATCATGGTGAAGAGGGGGGTGGCGATCATTTTCTTCGCTTTCACTTCCCCGCCGGCCAGGAAGGGATAATCTTCGGCCGCAAGATCAAAGCAGGCATTCACCGCCGCGCTGATCTTATCCATAGAGGTCTTGGTGGGGGCATAGCGGGTATGACCTTTGTTGGTAAAGAAGATGGATTCGTTCTTAACACCGTCCACTGCCGCTTCATTTACTTCGTTGATGTAGTAGATAAAGCTGCTGTCCATTACCTGCTCATCGGGAAGGGCGGGGCGATACTCCTCCAGGCCCTCGTTGGTATAAATGCGGGGGCGATTGGTGGTAACACCGTAGCACATAGAGAAGAGCAGGAAACCGGTACCGAATACAGCCAGCAGAACATAAGCAAACTGCACCCAATGGCCCCAGATCTTAATGCCTTCCTTTTCCACAATGGATTTATAAACCAGGAAACCGGCATAGGCCAAGAGACCAACTGCAACTGCCAAAACCACGATCTCAAAGAGGGAGACGGGCAACAGGTTGGAAACAGCAGTCAAGCCACCGCGAACCGCGCTGGAAACTGTCGTTGTCAGCGCTTCGCTGATTGCGGGATCGATCATAGCCAGAACATAAAGGATCAAGCCGACGATGCCCAGACCGGCAAAGCACCATTTAATGATGGAAAAGACCTTATTGTTCATCAAGAGCAATCTCAGCTTTTCCTTCTTTGTGTACTCCGGTTTGATCTCCTCCAGATCGGACGCATCGAATTCGAGTTCTTCATCGAATTCAGCCAGATCATCCAGGGTGAATTCCCCTGCCAGAGCTTCTAAATCTTCCATTTGCAAGCCTTCCAGCTTTTCATTTTCAGCCATAAGCGACCTCCTCGTCTAAATAAGGATATATACATAACATAATATTACAATATATTATACAAAATTGCAAGTACTATTTCACTATTTTTTATACTTTTTTATCGTTCTTTCCAATGATTCCGCCGCCCAATACATAATCGCGCCAATAGATCACCGCACTTTGGCCCGGTGCGGCCGCAAGCTTGGGCGCATCAAAATAAAGCACCGCCTCCCGATTCCCAAAAAGTTCCACCCTTACCGCGCTATCCCGGTCGCGGTAGCGGACCTTGGCAGTAAGCCCTTCTTGAGGCAAGGGGGCGTGAAGGATCAGGTCGTGAATATAAACTTGATCTGTCTGAACGTCTTCCCGCGGGCCGAGGGTAACGGTATTGCTTTCGGGATCCAGGTCGGTTACATATAGCCGTTGTTCCGCCGCAATTCCAAGGCCGCGACGCTGACCGACCGTATAACGGCAGATTCCGCTATGCTCCCCCAGCACCTGCCCATCCACCCGCAGGATCTTGCCGGGCTTGGGAGGCGAGCCGGTATATTTTTCGATAAATGCCGCATGGGAATCCCCGGGCCGCAAAAAGCAGATATCCAGAGAATCTTTTTTCTGCGCGGCAGAAAGACCTTTTTCGGTTGCTTTCCGGCGCACTTCGGCCTTATCGCCCCAATCACCCAGGGGCAAGATCAAGCGAGAGAGCACCTCCTGCCCCAAGCCATAGAGCATATAGCTTTGATCCTTGGCGGAATCGGGCAATCGGCGAATCAGATAACGGTCACCCGCCTGCTCCACCTTGGCATAATGGCCGGTGGCGATCTTTTCGCATCCCAGCGCATCCGCCGCTTCCAGCAATCCTCGAAATTTCACCGCAGGATTGCAAAGAAGGCATGGATTGGGCGTTTCTCCCCGCTTATAAAGGGATGCAAAAGGGCGCAATACCTTTTCTTCAAAAAGGGCGGTCAGATCCACGCTATGGAAGGGAATTTCCAGCTCTTCCGCCGCTTTTCGGGCGGCTTCCAACTCGTTGCCTACGCCATGCATCTGCAAGAAAACACCGATCGGAGCATAGCCTGCCTCCCTTAATAAAAGGACACTGACAGCGCTATCTACCCCACCGCTCAGCCCAACGGCAACCTTGATCATTCAGTAACCTCAAAAAGGACACCCAAGGTGCCGGGGCCGCAATGGCTGGTGATAACGCAGCCTGCGGTGATATCGATCACCTCATCAAAGAGACCCGATTCTTTCACAACGTCATAAACCGCCTGAACGGTCTCGGGGCGGCACTTGGTATGGGTAACAAAGCAACGATTTTTGACCAGCTTATCTTTATTTTGCTCCAACATTTGCTTGGCATATTGCACCATGACCCCATCAATGGCACCACGGTATTTTTCCGCCACGCCCATCTTGCCGTCAACAACGGCGATGCGGGGATGCAATTTCAAAAGATTGGCGCCCAGAGCCGCAACCGAAGAGCAACGACCGCCCATCTTCAAATAATCCAATGTATCCACAACGAAGCTGGCGCGCACCAAGGGAATGCGGCGCAAAATCTCCTGATGGATCTCCTCTGCGGATTTACCTGCTTCTTTGAGCTCATAAGCATCGATCATCAGCAAGGCAATGCCGGTGGATAAATTGCCGCTATCGATAACATAGACCTTGCCCTCGCCCTCAGCTTCTTCGGCGGCCATTCTGGCGTTATTATGGGTGACGGACATGGTAGAGGAAAGGTTAAAATGCAAAACATCATACCCTTCTTTGGTAAAGGATTCAAACCACTCTTGATAATCGGGAATGGTGGCCGCCGAGGTCTTGGGAAGCTGATGGTTGGCGGCAACGAAATCATAGATCATATCGGGGTTGATCTCTTCCCCATCCTTTAAAGAATCATCGCCCAAATTGACATAAAGAGGGATAATTTTAAAATCATAACGGTCTTTCAATATAGCTGCATCGCAGGTACTGTCGGCAGAAATAATAATTTTGCTCATAACAAACAGACATTCCTTTCGAAATACATATTTTCATGAATATAATATACCTTATTTACACTAAAAAGTCAAAGAAAATGTTGATTTTTTAAAAAGAGTGCCGTATAATAGCGATAGTAATTTTTTTATTAGGAGGACTTTTCAATGCTCGTTTCCGCAAAAGAAATGGTCAAGAAGGCCTATGAAGGCCATTATGCTGTTGGCCAGTTCAACATCAACAACCTGGAGTGGACCAAAGCGATCCTGCTGACCGCTGAAGAAAACCGCTCCCCTGTTATCCTCGGTGTTTCCGAAGGCGCCGGCAAATATATGTGCGGCTATAAGACCGTTATGGGTATGGTCAAGGGGATGATCGAGGAGCTGAACATCACTGTTCCTGTTGCCGTTCATCTGGACCATGGTTCCTATGAAGGTGCTAAGAAAGTTATTGCAGACGGTTTCTCTTCCGTTATGTTCGACGGTTCTCACTATGAGATCGAAGAAAACATCGAAAAGACCAAAGAGATCATCGCTCTGGCCAATGCTAAGGGCATGTCCGTTGAAGCCGAAGTCGGTGCCATCGGTGGCGAAGAAGACGGTGTTGTCGGCCGCGGTGAAGTAGCCGATCCCGATGAGTGCAAAAAGATCGCTGATCTGGGCGTAGATTTCCTGGCTGCCGGCATCGGCAACATCCACGGCAAATATCCCGCCAACTGGGCCGGCCTTGATTTCGAAGCTCTGGAGAAGATCCAGAACGCTACCGCCGGTATGCCCCTCGTTCTCCATGGCGGCACCGGTATCCCCGCCGATATGGTTAAGAAGGCCATCTCTTTGGGCGTTGCCAAGATCAATGTTAACACCGAATGCCAGCTGGCATTTGCTGCCGAGACCCGCAAGTATGTGGAAGCCGGCAAGGATCTGGAAGGCAAGGGCTTCGACCCCAGAAAGCTTCTGGCTCCCGGTGTGGAAGCCATCAAGGCTACCGTTAAGGAAAAGATGGAACTGTTCGGTTCTGTCAATAAAGCTTAATTGCTTTAATACTTCCGATTTAAACACCCGCATCTTAATGGATGCGGGTGTAATTTTTTTCCTCCCCCGTTCATAGGCTTGTACTAAGGAAGTGAGGAAAAAAAGATGAAACGAAAATGGATCGCTTTTTATTTTTTATTGCTGTTTTTGCCCTATTTGGCCATACTGATTTTAGGGAAGATCGGTTTTTTCGAGGAGCAATCGCCCCTCCCCGAAGAGCCCAAGGGCTATACCGTTACCCTCTATCGTCATGAAACAGATGCCACCCAGACGCTCCCCTTGCGGGAATATCTATGGGGCGTTTTGGCGGGAGAGATGCCGGCCTCCTATCCGGAAGAGGCGCTGAAGGCGCAGGCGGTGGCCTCCTATAGCTATCTTTTGCATCGCAAATCCACCATCGAAAGCCACCCTGCCAGCGATTTCGGCCATGGTGGAGATGTTTGCGATAACCCCGACCATTGCAAGGCCTATCTCTCCCCCGCCGAAGCCTCGTTTCGATGGGGAGAAGAATGGCTGGAAAGTTCCCAAGAAAAATTACAAGATGCAGTGGATGCGGTATTAGGTCAGGCGCTTCTCTATGAGGGCGCGCCCGCCAACACGGTTTTTCACGCCATCTCGGGCGGCAAGACCGAAGATGCCGCCGACGTTTGGGGAGCGGAAATTCCTTACCTTCAATCGGTGGATTCCTATTGGGATGCCGATGCCAAGGGATTTCATTCAGAGGTGATCCTTCCTTTAGAAGAGTTTAAGGAAAAGCTCGGTCAGACCGATTGCACCCCCGGCGCCATCACCCTCACCGAAGGAGGCTCGGTAGCCACCATGGTTTTGGGGGACCGCAGTTTCGGCGGACGGGAGCTGCGCACCCTTTTCGGATTGCGAAGCACCCGCTTCACCCTTTCCATCACCGAGGAGGAAGCTGTTTTCCGGGTTTCGGGCTATGGCCATCAGGTGGGGATGAGCCAGCACGGCGCATCGGTTTTAGCCCAAAGCGGCTATACCTATCGGGAGATTTTGGCTTATTATTATCCCGGCACAGCGCTGAAAGAATATTATTTTGATGAATAAATTTTCTGTGATCTGCTCATAATAAAGGCAAAACCATTATGAGAGGATACTGCGAAATGAAAGAAAAAATTTTGCGTTTATTTAAAACAAAGGGTTACTACATGGTGCTGGCTTTATGCGTTTTAACAGTGGGGACGATAAGTTATCTTTCCTATCGAGCATCCCAGAAAGAGCTTGCCGAAACGCCCCTCACCCCCGAAAACTCCCAAGGGGTTGAAAAGGTGGAGGATAACGTTCCCGACGATCGAAACGACCAGCAATCGACCTCCGATGACCCCGCGCCCGAGGCCGCGGCCGCAGAATATTCCGCTCCGCTCAAAGGAGAGGTCATCGCCCCCTATTCCCCCGATCAGCCGGTCTATTCCTATACACTGAAGGATTGGCGTTCCCATTGCGGCATTGATGTTGCCGCCGAGGAAGGGGCCGAGGTTTTGAATGTTTGCGACGGTGCGGTGGAATCGGTAACGGTGGACGATCTGATGGGCAATCTGGTGGTTGTTCGCCATACCGACGGCAAGGTTTCCCGCTACGCCTCTTTGGGGCAGGTTGCGGTGAAAGAAGGTCAGGTTTTAGCTAAAGGCGATGTAGTCGGAACCGTTGGAAAATCCATGCTCCTGGAATGCGGCGAAACCGACCATCTTCATTATGAGCTTTGGGAAAACGATAAATCCACCGATCCCACTTTTTTATTTAAAGAATGAATTTTTTTCAGATAGCGGTCATGTTTTAACCGCGCTCCGTCGGGCGATAGGGCGGTGGGCAGTTCGGATGCAACCTCTGCCCAGGTCAGCCCCCGATAATACCGCAGGGTAAAGATCAGCCGTACCTCGGGATCTTCGATTTCTGCAATGGTTTTGGAGAGATCCCATAGGGCGTTTGCCAGCCGTTCGGCGGCGCGTTGCTGGCGCAGGCGAAAGGCGGTGGCCTGCCAACTGCCCCCGTTGGGCAGATTTTCCAGCAAAAGGCGGTATTCCTCCAATTCCCGGCGGAGGTACTTAATATGCGATACCTGCATCCTCAGCCACCTCCATCATCCCCGCCACTCTGCAATAGGGGCAGATCTCAAAACGTTGATACCAAGGCCCTTCGTTGCCATAGCATTCCTCGGCTATGGCCGGACGCATAAAATCAGATTCGCAATTTCTACAATGATAGTTCAAGGGGGAACACCTCCTCGAAATCACATTCCAGCACGCGGCAAAGCCGCACTGCTACGCGCATGGAGGGATAATCCCTCCCGTTTTCCAAAGAACAAACAGTGCGGCGCGAAATCCCGGCGCGCTCAGCCAGGGCCTGCTGCGTCAGCCCCTTATAGACACGCCTCATATAAAGATAATTATACATCACTTTCACTCCTATATAAAACGGGGATCGACATCCGGAAGCAGGGTCGGTTTTCGTCGAAGGAGTAATTCCATTCTAACCACATTCTTTTGGGAAAGTAAAGAAAAATCGTTTGACAAAAACCGACACCCCTTTTAAAATATGAGATAAGAGGTGAAAAAAACCATGTCAAATGTCGAAAAAAAATTAAATGAAAAAATTGTTTATGATGGCCCTATCTTCCAGGTTTTTCAAGGGGTGGTCTCCCTGCCAAACGGCAAGACCGCCCCGCGGGACCGCATTGCTCATAGCGGCGGTGCCGGCATCCTACCCCTGGATGATAAGGGAAATATCTATTTAGTGAAGCAATACCGCTACGGTATTGATAAAACGCTTCTGGAGATCCCCGCCGGTAAATTAGAACCGGGCGAGGATCCCATGAAGACTGCAGAGCGGGAAGCAACCGAGGAGGTTGGTTTTCTGCCGAAGGAGATAACCTCTCTGGGCTATATGTATCTTTCCCCCGCTTATCTCGGGGAGATCACATATCTTTATCTCGGCAGAGATCTGATCCCGCAAAAGGCGGCACTGGATGAGGATGAATTTCTGGACGTGGTAACCATGCCCTTCGATGAAGCATTGGCAATGGTCCTTGCCGGTGAGATCACCGATGGAAAGACCCAAAACGCCATTCTCAAAGCCGCCGCTCTGCTCGGTAAAATTTAGCATCTTCCGCTACGCTTTTTGAAGCGTAGCGGTTTCTTTATTAAAGGCGAGAAAGAAGAACCGCCATCTCGGCGCGGGTGATGGGATCATTGGGGCGGAAGTTGCCCTGATCGTCGCCTTTCATCAAGCCTTTTTCGGTCACTTTTGCAACCGCTTCCTTCGCCCAGGCGGGGATAGACGCTTCATCGCGATAAGCCATCGACTTCTCCTCCTTGATCTGATAATCTTTTGAATGATAATTTCCCACCCGATTGGGAATGCCCAGCCAGGCGGCAGGGTCCAACACCAGAGAACCGCTCCGCAATTCATAATGCAGATGCAGGCCGGTAACATTGCCGGTGGCACCCATTGTACCGATCACGGTCAGGGGAGTTACCTTCTGCCCCACCTTGACCTTCGCGCTTCCCTTGACCAAGTGGCAGAAGTAATGGCGCTTGCCCTCCTGATCCTCGATGGTGATATATTGCCCCCATCCATCGGCATCAAAGGCAACGGTACGGACCGTCCCCTCGCAGGTGGAATAGATGCGGTGATCATCGGACACCAGGTCGATTCCCTTATGGCCACTCTTCCAATAAGTTCCCTGCTGGCCGTAAACGGCGGTGACCCGAAATGGGCCGGTAATCGGCAGACGGGTCATTCCTCTGCCTCCGCCACCGCACTCACCGCTTTGATGGCATGGAGGTATTTATCGGCCTCCACCGCCTCAGCGGTAAAGCTATTATTTTTCCACCATGCCCATAAACTCGCGCCTGCGGTGAAGGCCAGGGAAAGCCCTTCATAAAGCGCGGCATCGCTGAACGGCAAAGGATTTTTGCCCAGCACGGTTAAGATCTGATTGATCAATGAGATCAGAAGAACCACGGTACGAATCACCGTTTCTTTACTGCAATGCATATTTATAATACCTCCTTTAATAATTGAAGCACATTTACTCCCAATGCGGCTGAGAGTAAAACCAGCAAGCCAACCCCTAAAAAACGAACGAGGGTCTTGCCGGCCGCACTTTCCAAAAACGCAAGGATTCCTCGGTTTTCCAAGCGATCCAACCGCTGATCCTGCCGCTCCAGGATCAGCGTTACCCGCTCCACCGCGGCGGTGAGGCGGATGCAGGCGGCGGTGAGATCATCCAGCTTCTGGCCATGGCCGTTGAGCCTTCGCTCCGCCATCTTCTGCACCCGCTCGATCCCTCCGCTGCGCGCCGCACAATATTCCTTGGAAATCCCTTCTTCTTGCATCATAAGCCCTTGGCCTGATCCTCCAGTTCCCACTTGCGTTTGAGTTGCTGAAGGGCCAGAGTATAATAATAGTCTTTTTCCGCACGCTCTTTGGCAGCCGCATCTTTTTGCTTTTGCAACTGAAGATCGGCCGCATCCTTTTGCTGCTGCAACTGACTTTCCGCATCGCTTTGCAGTTGCTGAAGCAAGATCTGCTGGCTGCGGGCGGCATCCTCATCATAAAAAGATTGATAGGCATCTCCCAGCATTCCGCCGATCTCTCCTTGGAGATCAGCCGCATCGGCCAGCGCATCGGCGCGGGCGGATAAGCGCGCGGCATCATTTTCTTGCAGATCCTGCTGACGGTCCAGCAGAGCCTGATAGGCATTGGCCGAAGCCTGATTCAATGCGGTGGCGGTGATCACATCGGCAAGGCCGGTATTCTCCAGCCCGCGGTTGAGCAGACCGTCGGCCGCCAGGCGTTGGGCATTCCAAACCGCCGAGCGGGCCCCCGCCTGATTTTGCTCCGCCTGCGCTTTGATTGCATCCCGCTGATTGGCCAGTTCCGCAAGGCGATCCTCATAACCTGCCGCAATGGCATTCATTCCACTACCGGCATAGTTATTGATCAACGCCTCATAGCCGGAATAGCCTGCAGGCGTATCGGCGGTTTTGAGCAGTTCATAGCGATCTCCGCTCTCCCCGCCCGAATAACCGGCCGAGGCCCGCAGCTCCTGAGCGCGGGCGTGGGCATCTTCCATCCCTGCCGCATCGCCGATCGCCGCCGACTGCTGATAAGCGCGGGTAAGCCGCTCCAGCTCCGCCTGCTGGTCGGTGCTGAGCAACAATTTATCCACTGTACTAATCATTGTTCTTATTCCTTTATTCTTGATTTGCGAACATCGCATCCATCCGATCCAAAAGGGCGTTGAGCCGCACCCGAATGTCGGTGCTATCCAGACGCTCCTTCATTTCAGCGGCCGATAAATTCGGCCGATCGTCCAGATCGGTGATGTTCTTTGCATCCAGCTCTTGCTGGGTAAATTTTAAGTCGGACCAGGGTGTCATCGCATTCTTCCTCCTTTTTCATAGATCATCCGCAATCCCCAGAGCAAGAGCTCCGCCCCCGGTTCCAGAGTGAACCGAACCGAAAAATGCTCCGCGGATTTGGGGCAAAGCACTAACGAAAGCCACCGCATGGAGCGGGTGCCGTCAAAAGCAACCGATCCAAAATCCCAATCGGAAAAATCCAGGCAATGGATATTGAGCCGAATGGGCGGCGCGGGGCATTGGCCGCAATAGAGCACCGCTTTGAGCTTTGCCCGATAGGCAGGGCTGATCGCCGCCCAGAGCTGCTTTAAGATCTGGCGACGGCCGTTTTTATCCCCCGGCAGGCGGGACTGCCAATAGGCCTCCATCGGTTCATCCCCGTTTGTACTGCCCTCCCCGAAAAGAAAGACATTTCCGTTCCGATCCCCCAGATAAAGGGCATCGTCCTTTTTGGCAAGGGCGGTGATCTCATGACCGAACCGCCATTTCAGAAAACGAAGCGCACCTTTGCTATCCTTACGGCCGTCGGTAATAACTCCGATCTTACCGAAGGTAAGCAGATAATATCCCTTCCAGCCGATGCACCGCACCGCATTGGGATCCTGCTCCCGCAGGAGGGGATCGATGGGAATACTGCGCCGCACCGTTTCGTTGAGATTGGTCAGTTCATCGGAAACGCTCCGCACGCTATAAAGACCGCTCTCTGCCAAAAAGCAGGGCTCATTCCCCGCAAAGCCCACCGAGAGATGGGAAACGCATCCTTCCACCGCCGCCCCCATTTTGGAGGGATAGGCCTCCACCTGAAAGGCTTCGCCGCTTTGGGTTGTTCCAACAGAGAGAACCTGATGGGAACGGAAAAAGACATTCGCTCCGTCCGGCTCATTTTTCAGCACCGCCAATCGCCCGTCATTGAGTCGGCAATAACCGGTCACGGGATATTGGGCGCTGCCCAATCGCTCGGTGGAGGTCTCATAAAAGCAAAAGAAATTATTGGGTGCGCTGAAGGCATCTTCGCCGGGTGCGGCATTACTGCCGCCAAGAAACAATACATCATCCGATCCGTCGGCACCGAAAACACCCTGAACCGTTGCACCGTTGAGCGCCTTGGGCTCCTCTTTTAAAACCGCATATGTAATGCGGAGGTTATCCATGCCGTCGTCGGCGATATTCAAATCCCCCACGCCGAAACTGCTGATGAGGCCCTCCGCATCCAACGTGATGGAAAGACCGCCTTTAACGGAGGTTTTCAGATTTAAAATTGTGCGCCCGAAATGATTTTCCGGGACATCCCGAACGGAGCAACTTACGCCCCGCCAGACACCGTATTCATCGCGGATCTGGATCTCCGGCGGCGCGGAGGTATTATAAACATCAAAAGGGCAGTTTAAAATAAAGCTCTCCACCGCCTCCTGACCGTTCACATAAAAACTCTCGCATCGGAACTGGCTGAGGCGGTTATCTCCCCGCGGATCGGCATCCCCATGGGTACCATCGGGGAGTTTGCCGGTTGCAACAAAGGGAACGGCGGAATAAAACTCCACCCCTTCCATCAACCCCAGGGTACGAAGATCCTCCCCCCAATGGGCATCGCAGACCGGGCGGACGGTAGTACCATCATAGAACAGATAATGCTTACCGTCGTTGATGAAGAGAAAATCTTTGGTGATACTCTCTCTGCGCCAGCCATGGGCATAATCGGAATTGCAACGCCGCCGAACCATCGTCTGGCGGCGAACAATACCTTGGGACGGCTTTCCGTACATCTCCGAATAGATCATCTTCGGCGCCTCATCCCCCGGCTGATAGCGGTATAAAAAACCGCTCGCATGGATGATCTGCTGATTGCCGTAGAAATAGATCCCGTGGATGGGGCCGCCTAAATTCCAAAGTTTCCGATAACCCGCGCGAACCTTGAGGGCATCCCCCTCCCAGATAAGGTTTTCGGTATCCTCTGCCCGATTGGCCGCCCGATTTTCAGCACAGCCCGCCAGATCCAAGCCCCAGAAGCCGGTTTCCGAATAGACGTTTTTAGAGGAAGATACCCGGGGCACAGAATGGAGAGGATAACTCATAAGCTCCCCCTCGCTTCCACGCCCGCCGCGGGCCGATAGCCCAAGGCTGAGGCCAGCTTGGTATTATATTGCTCCATCAACTGGGCATAGAGGGAATCGTCCTCGCCCAAAACATAAAGAGCGGCGCAATAAAAGGGCAATGCACGCTGAATATCCTCGGGATAAGGAAGGATCTCCGTTTCCTCCATCTCGCTGGCCGCAGGGGGTATACGGTAATAAACCAGGGTATACTCCCCATCCTCCCCCAGCAACTGACCATCGGAAAGTTGCAAGGGCACTCGCGCACCCTCCCGAAGGAGGGCGCGGGGGGTGAGCACATTCGGGGGAAGGTCGGCGATACCGTCTTTTATAGTGATGCGGCATCGGGCCTGGAGCGGAAAACAGCGAGCCAATTCCCCCAATGCGCTATCCAGCGCAGCCAACAGCCGCCCTTTGGAGGGCAACAGCTCCGGCGCCCCCTCGGGAACGCCCAGAAGAACGGTTGCGCGTTTTAAAATTGCTTGAATTGTCATGGCTGAATCTCCAAAAATGTAATATTAGCGAAGGGTGATCAGGGTCGCCTTCACCCCGGCGTTGCTGCATTTCACAACAACCTTGCCCTTATCCTCGCCGGAAATCTGCTGATAACGGCCCAGATCCAGCAGACAATAAGATCTGCCGCTGGGGACATAGACCTTAAGCTCCTTACCGCCAAAAACACCGGTGTTTGCGGTGATATAAGCGAATGCGGATGTGGAACTATCGAAACAGAGCATCGCATGAGAGGCCTTTTCATCAACAGGAAATGCAACCCCCTCGGTAAGGGTAACGGTTTCCGCCTCGGGAATGAGAACACCCTCTTTCAAATGAATACCGTTTGCTAAAGTAGACATATCTTTTTCCTCCTATTATTATTTATGAGCCTTGATAACGACAAGTTCCTTGGGACGAACCACCTTGCCGCCGAAAACATTCAGACCCTTGACCGCATCGGAGAAGTATTTTTCCGGGCGGTAGGCTTCGGTCTCATCAATGGCGGAAGCGAAGGCGATGGCCTTATTGGTACGTACCATCATGTAGTCGTCGGTGCCGTCGTTATAAAGATTGTTGCTGAGCACCACCTTGGCGCAGTCGTACATACCGACAACACCGCGGGCGATCAGTTCATCATTATTGGTCTTGATCTCGGTGAGAGAATCGCGGAAAAGCTGATAGAAAAAGGGAGAGAGAGTGATGGATACATTATCCGAAACATCCACATCGTTTTCCCGCAGCGTCAGCAACGCCTCGTCTACCAAAGCCTTCGCCTCAGCAGGGGTGGTAACCTGGGTGGATTCGGTTGCATTGGCGCTATCCTTTGCCAGGGATGCAACATAGCTATCTCTGGCAACCGCCATCTTGCGGCCCGCCTCTTCCAAAACGATGGGCATCAGCTCGGGATTGGACTGCAAGCGGTCCAGATCGTCCACCATAAAGTTGAAGGCCTTGGCCTGGTCCACATCCAAAAAGACGCTGACACCGTCCAAAGTCTGGGGGGTGTTCATGCCGGTGGATGCATCATAATCAAAGATCTCGGGAGCAACGGCGCCCAAAATCTTCACTCTGCCGCCCAGGCGGGCTTCGCCTTCAAACTGGCGGTTACAATCATCCACCAGCTTACATTTCTTTTCCAGCTCGGTCTGAATAAAACGGCTCCAGATAATCGGTTTAAAATTCGAATAAGACATTTTTTAACTCCTTAATTTCGATAATGAGAGCATCGCCTTACGAAAAACATTGGGATCTTTGAGATCCTGCTCGGTCAGGCGATCCAGCTCCTGGGAGGAATAATAAAGCGCGGCTCCTCCGGCCGATTTTGCGCTTACCATGTTTTGAGGGATCGGGTTGCGGCGGCGGTCGGCGGCGGCTTGCGCCTCATAGGCAACAATCGGATCGACCTGCCCGCTTGCCATTAATCGGCAATAGATTTCCCCTACTTCTTTGGGGCTTTGGGCGGTCAGGCCGGGATACGCCTCCCGCACCCGCTCCAGATCCTGATGAAATCGAGTCTCCTCCAGCAGGGTCATGGCTTCCCTCACCAAAGGATGCTTGAGCACCTCCTGCCGCAACTGATTTTCCCGGGCATCGGCGCGCAATTCCTTGGCGCGCTGCTCCAGTTCTCTGCGGCGGGATGCCTGCTTGGCTCTCTCTTCGAGGGGCATTCCGCCCCCGTTTTCCTCCCCGCCGCCGGCGGCGGGGGTTTCAACCTCTGCAGTTTCCTGCGGTTGAGTGGTTTCGGCAACAGCCGTTACTTCGTTCATAGGAACTCCTTTCGCGATTTTTACGCTCTTCGCCTGCGAAAATTTGCGATTTTTGCGCTGTTCACCTGCGAATGAAACTTAAATTATTCTTCCGAAACAGGAAGAGGGGTACGCTCAGCCAGAATATTTCTCAGCTTTTCCTTGGGGGCATGGGAGTCATCCTCCAACGCCTCAACAAACTCGGCAAAAGAAATATAGCCGGCATTGAGCAGATTTTGGAGCGTTTGCTCCTGCGCATATTTGGAGAAGGGGTTTGCGGGGGAAAGATCGATCCGCACCCGCGGCTCCAAGGCTTGCAAAAGCTTGCCGGGGATCTGCTGTCCCTCCACCGCCAGCCCGGCAGGATGGTAGGCGCGGAGCAGATCATACCAGATCAATGCCACATCTTCCACAAACCGCGCCAATTGGGCAACGGCAAAATTTAAGTTGAGGGTGGCCGCATCCCGCACCGCAACAATGGCGGCGCCGCTGGCCTGCTCAGGGTTGATCTGACCTGTTACCGCATCGCCCGCACCGCAAAGCTCGCGGCTGGTGGTGATCATGCTGGTCATGAAATTATAGGCCATGGAATTGATCCCTGCCGGCTGAACATAGGAGATCAGGTCCCCGATCCGAACATTGGGATCATCCACCGCAATGGATGCGCCCACCTTCTCGATATCTTCCACATTCTGTATGCGGGGCGCATTATAGACCAGCTTGGGGAAGGCAAAGCGGCGGATGGCAATATCCATGCGGGCCAGATTCTTATTGATAATGATCTGGTTGGGGATCAGACCCTCCACCGCACCGCGGCCGCGGCAGCTCCCTTTTCGGCGCGCCCAGATAAAGGGCGCAATGGGATAGCGGGTGAGGCCGTTCAGCACCGTTTCGGGGTGATAGAGGCAGTTTTGCGTGGATTGGGTGAAGCAAACGAATCCGTTCTTTTTATAAAATTTCAGGATCGAGATACATTTGCGGTTTTCTTCCAGAGCGTTTTCCTGCAATGCATCCATCCCGCTTTGGCAAAGAAGGTCGTTATCGGGGCGGATCAGAGCAATCTCCTCTTCGGAAATACCGTTGGCCCGCGCCTCCTGCTGCACCTGCCGCACCTGGCGGCGGCGCACGATCAGGATATAGGGCTGTTCGTTGATATCCTGCTCCTGCTCATCGCCGAAGATCAGGTTGACCCCGTCCAGCAGTTCGCTCTGCACCCTGCCGTTTTGAACATAGAAGTAGAGATAAGAAGCGCCGGTAACGCATCCGTCCTCCACCACCTCCCAGCATTTCTGATCCATCTGGTTTTGCTCCCATAATTGGCGGGCGTTGCGGTTGAGCAGGCTTGCCGCCTGCTGCGCCATAGTGGATAAGGCGGGATGGTCGGCGGTATCAAAGCTATAATTGACGCTCAGGTTATTCTGCGCCACCACCGCGGTCTTATATTTCACGATCGGCTCGATCATGTTATAAACCGGCAGCCGCTCCCCATCGGTGGGCAGATACCGCCATTGATCCCCTGCATAAAAGGTATGGCATTCCTCGCTGCGGTCATAAAACCCCGCGCGGGTCAGCAGGGCGCAGCCCTCCTGATATTGCCTCCAGATCTGTTCACTTTTGTTTTGCATAAGGCTCCTTTCTGCCGTCGTAGGCATCGATGCGGCGAAGCAGTTCATCCTGCTTGGGCGCCTTGGAACCGGCTAACCGCCCATGGCGGGCGGCGGATAATCCATCGGCCAATCCCAGGCGATAGGCACCCACCGCCGGCAGCATCCATACGATCGACAGCATCAGCATCCAAATCGTCATATGATTATTTCCTTTCTGTTGCTCCCCAGAAAATGCGGGGGCTGATTTTTGGTTTGGGGCACCGCCCCGGGATGGCCCATGGCAAAATAACGCAAAGCATCGGGCGCATGGGTCAGTTCATGGGGCTCGGTGCGGCAATCGCCGGGCGTGGATGAATCCCATTGAAGCATCGGCAGGCAACGGATGAGATTGCGGCAGGTGGAAAAGATCCTCAGGCGTGGGCGCAGGTTTCCGTCGCGGTCGGGCCGCGGCAGAAGCCATTCCTGCAAAACCGCCCAGCCCGCCGCCCGCGCGGCGCTGACCCTGGTAAGGGGAACGCCGCTTTCCCGAAAAAGATCGGCAATGGAACGGCCGCTATCCTTTTGGCGGCTCCAAAGATCGGGCGGTGCATAATTGGGGCACTCCCCCGCCGATGCGGCTAAGATCTTCTCCGCCGCGCGGGAAACGATCAGCCCCGATTCATACACCTCTTGGTATACATAGAAAAAACCCTGCTCGTCCTCTGCAATAAAGAGCCCCGCCAGCATATCCAGACCGTAGTCCATGGCAAAAAACCTGCGCCAATGGGCGGGGATCGCAAAGGGCTCGCAGACATGCTGCTGCCGATCCCAGGCGGAAAAGAACCGCCCTTCGCAAAGATCCCAATCCCCCTCCAGCAGAGCGCGGCGCTCCTGCTCGGGCAACCGCTGCAATCGGTTTACATAATTAGGGTCTCCTGCCATCAGAAAGCGGTTATCCTGCACCCTTGCGGGGATGAATAACCGACTCCCCAAAGGATCGGAGATGGGGGTATTGGGCGGCGCGGGCTCCACAAACCTGTGCTTGACCCAATCATGGCCGAGGCCTCCGGGGTTGGTGGTGCTCTTCATCTGCCGAGGGTATGGGGTTGCGCCTCTAAGGCGGGACATCAGGTAAAGATACATCGATTCGGTAAAATGAGTCAGCTCATCAAAACGAATAACATCATATTCCGCCGATTGATAGCGATAGACATCCCGCTCACTGTCGCAATACCCGAAATCCAAAAGCGAACCGTTCACAAACACCCCCGTATGCTTCGAGGAGATATAATGATAAAGCGTTCCGGGGTACATCGCCAAGGCGGTACGGATCAATGAGTTTTCCAATTCCGGCAAGGTACGCCGCAGTAAAAGCTGGCGGGAACCGGGATAACGCAACGCATACCATAGGGCATCCGCCAACTGGCCGTAGCTTTTACCGCCGCCCGCCGCGCCGCCAAAAAGGATCTCATCCTCCGGCGCAGTCATAAAGCGATACTGCAGCGGCGTAACCTTCAAGGAAAAGGGATCAGCCATCCTCTGCTCCTACCACCCGAATCTCCACCCGCGGCAGTTCGCCGCTCGGTTGCTCCCCTTTGGAGAGTTCCCGAATCAGCTTTAAGGCATCCATTCCGCCTTCCGCCGCCTTTTTTGCCAGCGAGAGGGCGGTAAGTTCCCCCACCGTTCGCCCCTCGCTTTGAGCCAGTGCCTCTTCCAATTCCGGAAGGGTCATGGCGGCGGCGCGGGCAACCTCTCGGCTGAGGCATTCTGTAAAATTCATTGGTATTTTCACCTCCGATTCGAAAGTGTGTCGACAAACCTTCTGCACCCATTATACGCAAAAATCGGCGTACACCGGCGAACATCATTTGGGGTTGCAATCCCGCCGGGGATTTGATATAATTTAATGTAGAATTTTAGGGGAAAATGGAGGAAATGCGCAAATGATTACCCTTTTAGTGAACCCCGCCGCGGGAAGCGGAAGAGCGAAAAAAGTCGTTATTTCTGTTGTCGAGCGGTTAAAGGAACTGGGGCTCCCCCATCGCATCTGGGAAACCACCGCCCCCGGCAATGCCAAGGTATTAGCCGAAAAGGCGGCCTTGGAGCATGAAGATGCCCCCAATGAGGGAGATATGCTCCTCTCCATCGGGGGCGACGGCACCTTCCTGGAAGTGGTGCAGGGCGCGCTGGGCCATGATCTGCCCGTTGCCAGCATCCCCGCAGGGACAGGCAACGATTTCCTTAAAAGCCTGAAGGTTCCCGCCGATTCGATGGCGGCCTTAGAGCATATCCTGAACGCAACTGTTCGGAAGATCGATATCGGCAAGATCAATCATATGCTCTTTGCCAACGAATGCGGGGCAGGCTTTGATGTGGCGGTTTTGGATTACGCGAACCAATATAAAAAGGTTCTCCATGGTCTTGCCCCCTATCTGATAGGCGTTATCCGTTCCATTTTCAGTTATAGATCCTCCCCCATGGCCATCTTTGCCGACGGTAAGGAGGTCTTCAGCGGCGATTGCCTGGTCTTCTCCGTTGCCAACGGCTCCTATATCGGCGGCGGGATCCATATCAGCCCCGAAGCCGATGTTCAGAGCGGAAAACTGCAGTTGATCGTCATTAAAGCTTGTTCCCGCCTCAAGATGATATTCTGCTACCTGCCGGGATTGATGCAGGGCAAGATCTTGGGGTTTGAAGATACCGTTGTCCATTGCAGGGCCGACCGCGTTGAGGTGAAGCCTCTGCAAAACGGTCAAAGCTTTCGGGTAAATATCGACGGCGAGATCTGCGATATGGCCGATTGCGATTTTTCCATTCTCCCCCGTTCCTTTGCGATACATATGTAAGAAAGGTTTTTTTATGAAAAAGTTACTCTCCCTGGCTCTTATTTTTATTCTGCTTTGTTCTTTGCCCTTTGCTGCGGCGGCCGAAGGTGATCAGGTTTTTTCCTTTACACCGCCGACCAGGCGAATCTATTACGTCGGCGATACGCCCGATTACACCGGCGGCAGCGTAAACTATTCCGGCTATCAATTTTCCCTTTCCGATGCCAATTGCTCCGGATTGGAAACCGCCCTTCCCGGGCGCAAGATCGTTACCGTTTCGGTAACGCTCGATAGCCCCAAAGCATATTTTGACATTATTGTTTTGCGCAAGGACGAGCCCATCGCCGCCATGCAGGATATTTATTCCGACGATTGGTGCTTCACCGCCTTCGGTATCACCATGAAGGCAGGGTTTATAACAGGGGATGCCGAAGGGACCCTTCGCCCCTATGCCTCCATCACCCGCGCCGAAATGGCCGCCCTGCTCCACCGCGCTTATAAAAACGATTTTTTGGTTTTAGCCGAAAAAGAAGGAGCCGCTAAGCCCTTTAAGGATGTTGAGGCGGAGAGTTGGTATTATGAGGATGTGGAAGCCTGCCGCAAGGCGGGGCTGATTCGGGGCGTAGACGATTCTCATTTTGATCCCGATGCCCCCATCTCCCGCCAGGATGCCATCCTGATGATGATGCGCATCAGCCATAGCGATGAGGAATTATCAAAGGTAAACATTTCCAAAACCATTGCAGAAAGCGGACTTTCCCCCAAGGATTTTGATCAGACCAATGATTATGCCAAGGGCGCCATGGCACTGGCCCTCGGAAATATTCTGCGCGGAGACGAAAACGGCTATCTTCATCCTCAAGATGCCATCTCCCGCGCCGAATGCGCCACCATTTTTCAGCGTTTGTTTTTAGCCGATTATACTTGGGAAAATCCTCCGGTAATGGAGCGCCCCCAGCCCAAGCCCGAGCCCGAACCCGCGCCTTCCGAAAAGCCGTTGATTTTCCTATCCCCCTCCAGCCAATTTGATAATCGATATGCCGCCGGCAACACCACCGAAGGCATCCAGATGAACCTGCTGGCCGAGGTGATCAAGATAAAATTGGAGGCGGCAGGCTACCGCGTTTATCTCCCCTCCTCCGATACCACCTTTCAGGAGCGGGCGGCGCTGAGCAATGAGGTGGGGGCCGATATTCATATCCCCCTCCATTCCAACGCCGGCGGCGGATCGGGAACCATCATCTTTTATAACGGAAAGATCAACGGTTCCAAAGAACTCTCCACCGAAATCTTTTCTCGCCTTGGTGCTCTGACCCAAACCACGGCCGATAGTAACCATCTCAAAGATGATTCCAAAGCCTCTACCCCCTTCCACGAGATCCGCGTACCCAAAGCAGAGATGGCTTATATCGAAGTGGATTTCCACGATAATCCTGATCGCGCCCGTTGGATCATCAATAACCGCGATGCCATTGCCGAGGCGATCACCCAAGGCATTATTGCCTATTGCGAAAAATATCCTCAAAACTTTAAATAAAAAACCGCCCTGTATCGGCGGCTTTGAAAGGATCGATCCCATGAATATTAACATTAAAAAGCTGCATCCCGATGCCATCCTCCCCCGCTACGGCTCTGCCGATGCGGCGGGGGCGGATCTTTTCAGCATCGAAGAGGCCACCCTCGCCCCGGGGGAGACCAAGCTGATCCATACCGGCCTTTCCATGGCCATCCCCCAAGGCTACGGCGGATTTATCTTTGCCCGCAGCGGGCTGGCCACCAAGCGGGGGCTTGCTCCCGCCAATAAAGTGGGGGTGATCGATGCGGATTATCGTGGGGAAATCATGGTTGCTCTTTATAACCAAAGCAAGGAAGATCAAACCATCTTGAAGGGCGAGCGGATCGCTCAGTTGGTTCTGCTCCCCTGCCCCCAAGCGGAATTTACCCTCTGCGAGGAATTGGAGGATACCGCCCGCGGCGAAGGCGGCTTCGGCTCCACCGGAAGGAGATAACGCCAAAAAATTTTCACATCTAAGTTATTACCTACTTATATATAATTAATATTGATTTTTTATATTGTCTTTGTTAGAATGATAAGGATAGGGATTGTCCCTATCCTTCAGTAACATTAAAACGGAGGTATCAGCCCTTGAAATCCGATAAAATTACCGTTCGTATCGAAAACGATACGCGATTTGTTAAAATATTCGGCTCTGCCCATAGCAAAGCCCATGTTTTCCATGAGGCATTAAATCTCGTTCGTATCGAGCAGACCGTATTGAACGTTCCTTCCCTGATCGAGGTGGCTAAAATCGATGGATGCTGGGCGATCGCCACCGACTATATCAAAGGAAAATCCTTAAGCGATCTTATGAAAGAGAACCCCGAAAAGAAAGAGGAATATCTGGAGATCCTCGCCGCCCTTCAGGTGCAGGTTCATTCCATCACCGAACCTTTGCTGGAGGAACTGAAAGATCGGCTGCACCATAAGATCCGTACTTGCGGCCTTTGCGCCACCGAGCGGTTCGCTCTCCATACCCGCCTGAGGGAACTGCCCGAGAGCAAAACGGTATGCCACGGGGACCTGAGCCCCTCCAATGTTATCATCACCGAAGACGGCACCCCCTACCTTGTTGATTGGGCGCGTGCCGCTCATGGCGATAGCGCGGCCGATGCCGCGGGCACCTATCTCTTCTTTTTGACCGAAAGCGATGAAGAAACTGCCGAAAAATACTTAGCGCTCTATTGCCAAAAGAGCGAGACCGATCGGGAAAAGATCCTGCGTTGGATCCCCATCATTGCCGCCTCCCGCCTGGGAAAAAGCAGCGGCCGAACCTATGAAATATTGCTGGAAAAAGCAAAACTTTATAAATAACACGTCCAAAGGAGAACGATTATGAAAGTTACTGTATGCATCGGCAGTTCCTGCCACATTAAAGGCTCCCGCCTTGTTGTTGAAAGACTGCAAAGTTTAGTTTCCGAAAACGGGCTGGAGAGCAAGGTCGAGCTGGGCGGAACCTTCTGCCTGGGCAAATGCCAGCAGGGCGTTTGCGTTATGGTCGACGATACCTTCCATTCAGTCACTCCCGAAACGGTAGATTCTTTCTTTGAAACTGCCGTTAAGGCCGCTTTATAATATGATCATCCAAATTTGCGTTGGCAGTTCTTGCCATTTAAAAGGTTCGCCCGAAATCGTTGAACTGCTCAAAAAAAGCATTGCTGAGCATCGCCTGGAGCAGGAGATCACCCTTGCAGGAAGTTTTTGCATCGGCAAATGCAACCGCTCGGGCGTTACTATTCAGGTGGATGATGAAATTCATATCGGCATCACCAAAGAAAACTTCAAGGAATTTTTCCAAAACCACGTTCTGAGCCAATTTGAAAGGGGCTGATCCCAATGGGAAGTTGCTTAACCTTAAAAAAATCCAATTGCAAAAACTGCTATAAATGCATTCGCCACTGCCCGGTTAAAGCCATCCGCTTTTCGGGCAACCAGGCTCATATCATTTCCAACGAATGCATCCTTTGCGGGCAATGCTTTGTCGTCTGCCCCCAAAATGCCAAAGAGATCGTCAACGAGACCGAAAAGGTCAAGGTTCTGATCCAAAGCGGCGAGCCCGTTATCGCCAGCGTTGCCCCCTCCTTTATTGCAAACTATGAGGGAATCGGCATCGAAAGCCTGCGCGACGCGCTGAAAAAATTGGGCTTTGCCGATGCGGAAGAGACCGCTCTCGGCGCAACCATTGTTAAAAACGAATATCAACGGATGATGAAGGAAGAGGAGCGGGATATTATCATCTCCTCCTGCTGCCATTCCATCAACCTTCTGATCCAAAAGCACTTCCCCTCAGCGTTGGAATACCTGGCAGACGTTGTTTCCCCCATGCAGGCCCATTGCAGGGAGATCAAAAAGCGGATCCCGAACGCCAAAACGGTTTTCATCGGGCCCTGCGTTGCCAAAAAGGACGAAGCTGAGCACTATAGCGGCATTGTCGATGCCGTACTTACCTTCGAAGAACTGAGCGAATGGTTGCGGGCAGAAAATATCACTCTTGAGTCCTCCTGCGATCATGAAGAGCATAGCCGCGCCCGTTTCTTCCCCACCACCGGCGGTGTTTTAAAGACCATGGACTTAGATCCAAACTTTAAATACGTCGCGTTGGACGGCGTTGAAAACTGTATTGCCGCCCTCAAAGAAATCGAGCAGGGCAAGGTTCATAAGTGCTTTATTGAAATGTCGGCCTGCGCAGGAAGCTGCGTCGGCGGGCCTGTTATGGAAAAATACCATCGCCACTATAATTTGGAAGACTACATTACCATCGCCGATTATGCGGGCGAGAAGGATTTCCCTGTTGAGCAGCCCCAGGCTGTGGATCTGAAAAAGGAATTTTCTTTCATCCAGCCCAATGCGGCCATGCCTTCGGAAACCGAGATCTTCAACGTTTTACGCCAGATGGGCAAATTCAAGCCCTCCCAAGAGCTCAACTGCGGTTCCTGCGGCTATAATACCTGCCGCGAAAAGGCAATCGCCATCTGCCAAGGTAAGGCGGAGATCTCCATGTGCCTCCCCTTCCTCAAAGAAAAAGCGGAAAACTTTTCCGATACCATCGTTAATAACACCCCCAACGGCATCCTGGTTCTCAACGAGCAGTTGGAGGTTCAGCAGATCAACCAGGCGGCTCAAAAGATTATGAATATCCGCACCGCCTCCGATATTTTGGGTGATCAAGTTGTTCGCATTCTCAATCCCGATATCTTCATGCGGGTTTTGCAGGGTGCGGATATCATCTGCGAGAATACCTATCTGGCGGAATATAACCGCTATGTGGAGCAAACGGTAGTTCACGACCGCAACTCCCATCTGCTGATTGCTATTATGCGTGATATTACCAACGAGGAATTGCAGCGGGAGAAAAAAGAAAACATCCGCAATCAAACCGTTGAGGTTGCCGATAAAGTAGTGGATAAGCAGATGCGGATCGTTCAGGAAATCGCCTCTCTGCTGGGCGAAACTGCGGCCGAAACCAAAATTGCTCTTGCGAAGCTGAAGGAGTCGATTGCCGATGAATAATTTATGCGCTGATATCGGCTTCAAAAGCATCAACCATTTCGGGGAGCAGCTTTGCGGCGATCATATCGATATCGTTGAGCCCAACGAAGATTCCACCGTTATCGTTCTTTCCGATGGGCTGGGAAGCGGCGTAAAGGCCAGCATCCTCTCCACCCTCACCTCTAAGATCATCTCCACTATGATGGCCGAGGGGCTGAGCCTGGAAGAATGCGTGGAAACCATTGCCGCCACCTTGCCGGTCTGCTCGGTGCGGGGAGTGGCCTATTCCACCTTTACCATTATCCATCTCAAAAATAACGAAGTGGCTGAGCTGATCCAATACGATAACCCCCACGCCATCATTATTCGGGACGATAAATCTTGGGACTATCCCAAAACCGAGATGGTGATCGGCGGCAAAAAGATCTTTCGGTCCAATATCCGGTTGCAGGAAAACGATATCTTCGTTATGATGAGCGACGGTTGCCCCCACGCCGGAATCGGAACAGCCTATAATTTTGGCTGGAAGCGGGAGGATATCGCCGAGTTCATGGAAACCTTATCCTGCGCCGGCTATACCGCAAAAAATCTTTCCACTATGCTGATCGATGAATGCGATCGGCTCTATAATCACCTGCCGGGGGATGATGCCACCGCCTGCGTTATCCGCATCCGCAAGCGGGAGCCGATGAATATGCTCTTCGGCCCGCCCTTTAACCGCGACGATGGGGATCGAATGATGTCTCTTTTCTTCTCCAAAGAAGGCAAGCATATCATCTGCGGCGGAACCACCTCCTCCATTGCATCCAAATTCCTCAATAAACCCCTGCGCGCCAGCCTGAATTTCGAGCAGAGCGATCTTCCGCCCATTGCCGAATTGGAGGGCGTCGACCTGGTAACCGAAGGAGTTATCACCGTCAATCGCGTTTTGGAATATGCCAAGGATTATCTGGGTGAAAACAAATGCTATGAGCATTGGAGCTTTAAAAAAGACGGCGCCTCCTGCATCTGCAGACTTCTTTTTGAAGAGGCGACCGATATCAACTTCTATGTTGGCAGGGCGGTCAACCCTGCCCACCAAAACCCCGACCTGCCCATCAATTTCAATATCAAAATGAATTTGGTGGAAGAGCTTTCCAAATGCCTCAAAATGATGGGCAAGCGGATCAAGGTCAGTTATTTTTAAGGAGTATCTCTACCTATGAGAAAATTTGATACCAAAGTTCAGCATCTGAAATATAAAGTATTGCGGGAAGTTGCCCGCCAAGCCTGGAATGATACCCTTTTGCAAAACATTCTGGAGATCCCCAAAACCATCGCACCCGGGAAGGTATCCACCACCCGCTGCTGCGTTTATAAAGAGCGGGCGATCCTGGGCGAGCGGGTAAAGATCGCCATGGGCGGCGATCCCGAAAATCCCAATATTATCGAGGTTATCGATATCGCTTGCGATGAATGCTCTTCTGCGGGCTATGAAGTAACCGATTCCTGCCGCGGATGCTTGGCGCATCGTTGCGAAGACGTTTGCAAAAAAGGCGCCATTTCCTTTGATCAAAACCATGTGGCCCATATCGATAAAAGCAAATGCGTTGAATGCGGCCAATGCGCCAAGGTTTGCCCCTATTTTGCCATCGTTAACCGCAAACGCCCCTGCCAGAATGCCTGCAAGGTAAAGGCAATTTCCATTACAGAGGAAAACGCCGCCGCCATCGATAACGATAAGTGCATTCAGTGCGGAGCCTGCGTCTATCAATGCCCCTTCGGCGCCATCAGCGATAAATCCTATATCCTGAACGTCATCGAAATGATCCGCAACAGCGATCAGAATAAAAACTTCAAGGTCTACGCCATGGTTGCCCCCTCCATTTCCAGCCAGTTTACCTACGCCAAATTGGGGCAGGTCATCGCCGGGCTGAAGGAGTTAGGGTTCTTCACCGTAGTTGAAGCGGCTCTCGGGGCCGACATGGTTGCCCAGGCAGAATCCAAGGAATTGGTAGAAAAAGGCTTTTTGACCAGCTCTTGCTGCCCCGCCTTTGTCCGTTATATCGAAACTGCTTTTCCCCAGCTTTTGCCCCACGTTTCCCATAACCTTTCCCCCATGACCACTCTGGCAAAATATATCAAAACCATTGATCCCAAAGCCAAAGTTGTTTTCATCGGACCCTGCACCGCCAAAAAGGCGGAAGCCCAATTGGATAAGGTGAAACCCTATGTGGATGCGGTTATGACCTTTGAAGAGTTGCAAGCACTGTTTGACAGCAAAGATCTGGATATCACCACCCTGCCGGAGGATGTTTTGGATAACGCATCTTATTTCGGGCGGATCTTTGCCCGTTCGGGCGGTTTGAGCGATGCGGTAGCCCAGGGGCTTAAGGAGCAAAACCTGGAATTTGATCTCAAGGCCGTCGCCTGCGATGGGATCGAAGAATGCCGCAAGGCGCTGATGCTTAAGAGCAAAAATGTGTTGGATGCCAACTTCATCGAAGGTATGGCCTGCGTGCAAGGCTGCATCGGCGGTGCCGGTTGTCTGACCCATGGCGAAAAGAATAAAGCCGAAGTTGATAAGTATGGCAAAGAAGCCTTTGAAAAAAATATCGAAGACGCTGTTTCAGTATTAAATATTAAAAAAATAGAGAGGGAATAAATTATGAAAAAGATCACCGTTATCGGAACCGGAAGCGTTGGTTCCACTATTGCGTACACATTGGCGGTTTCGGGCGTTGCTTCCGAAATTGTTATGATTGATATCAACGGCGAAAAGGCGATGGGCGAAGCCCTGGACATTAAGCAAGGCACCTCCTTTTTCGCTTCCTGCTCGGTTTATGCAGGTTCCTATTATGATGCTGCTGAATCCGACATTGTTGTTATCACCTCGGGCGTTGCCCGCAAGCCCGGCCAGACCCGCCTGGAGCTTGCCCAAACCAATGTCAATATCCTCAAGGCAGTTACCGCCCAGATCCTGCCTCATGCGCCGAAGGCAAAATATGTTTTGGTCAGCAATCCCGTCGATGTCCTGACTCATGTTTTCGCCAAGATCTCCGGCCTGCCTGAAGAGCAGATCATCGGCTCGGGTACGGTTTTGGATACCGCCCGTCTGCGTGCAAGACTTTCGGAGTATTTCTCCATCAATCAAAACAACATCCATGCCTATGTCTTGGGTGAACACGGTGATTCTTCCTTCGTACCCTGGTCCCTTTCCAGCATTGTCGGTGTTCCCATCGATCAATATCGTTCCGCTGTTGAAACCAAGGTGGCTTTCCCCGAATTCAAGCCCGATGAGATTGAAGAATATGTGCGCAAATCCGGTGCTCGAGTCATCGGCAGAAAGGGCGCAACCTTCTATGCTGTTTCCATGTCGGTGGTACATATCTGCCGTTGCCTGCTCAACGGTATTGAAACCTCTTTAACCATCTCCACCCCGCTTCATGGGGAATACGGCATCGAGGATGTTTGCCTTTCCCTGCCCTGCATTGTGGGCAAAAACGGCGTTCAGAGCAAGGTTATGCTCCCCCTCAATGAGGAAGAGGTTGCCAAGCTTCGCCATAGCGC
>JAZODI010000075.1:0-3552 GCA_045596965.1 Eubacteriales bacterium
GATATAGCGGTCGCCCAGCTCGGCGAGGGTGATGCCCTCTTCGTTGGACTTTTTGATCATCTTATCGTCCACATCGGTGAAGTTCTGAACAAACTTGACCTTATAGCCCCGATATTCAAAATAACGGCGCAGAACATCAAAGGTGATAAAGGGGCGGGCGTTACCGATATGGAAAAAGTTATAAACGGTGGGCCCGCAGGCATACATCAGCACCTTGCCGGGGGTGATGGGAACAAATTCTTCCTTTTGACGTGTTAAAGTATTATAAAGTTTCATAATTTATTGATCCTCCAATTTTTTCTCTAATTCTTCGATGCGGGCGGCGAGCCTTGCCAGCTCCTGGGCAACGGGGTCGGGGATATGCACCTGATCCATCAGGTCGCTCTCCACCCGCTTGCCGTTTTGCCGGATCACCTTGGCGGGAACGCCCACCGCCGTGGAATGGGGCGGGATCTCTTCCAGAACCACCGCGTTGGCGGCGATCTTGCTATGGCTGCCGATGGTGAAGGGGCCTAAGATCTTAGCGCCGCACCCCACCATAACATGATCCTCTAAGGTAGGGTGGCGTTTGCCGGTATCCTTGCCGGTACCGCCTAAGGTAACGCCCTGATAGAGCAGGCAATAATCACCGATCACGGTCGTTTCGCCGATGACGATCCCGGTGCCGTGGTCGATGCAAAGGCCTTTGCCGATGGTGGCGGCGGGATGGATCTCCACCCCGGTGCGAAATTTGGCGTATTGGGAGACCCAGCGCGCTAAAAAATAACATTTACGGCGATAGAGCCAATGGGAAAGGCGGTAAAAAAGCACCGCATGAAAGCCGTTATATAAAAAGAAGATCTCGGCCTTGCTTCTTGCGGCGGGATCCCGCTCTTTAAAAGCGTTGAGATCCTCCCGAACTTTCTTGAATAACATAAAAACCTCCAATAAAAAAGCCTTCGCTGCATCTGCAACGAAGGCGTTAAAAATTCCACGCGGTTCCACTCCGGTTTATCACTCATGCTCCCGCTAACGGAGGAGAAGCCCGCCCCTCACTCATGCAAGGGGGATACGCTGCGGAGCGCACACTTGGGGAAACCGCATCTTATCGGGCTTTCAGCCTATGGCACCGATTCTCTGAAAAGGGCAGTTGCCTTACTATTTCCGCAGGAAATGAATCTTCATCTTGGAATATTATATGCGAAAGAACGGAAAAAAGCAAGTCTTTTCAAAAATATGCGGATTTTTTCAAAATTCTTCACACTTTTTTCATAAGAATGGGTTATAATAGGGGTAGTTTAGGAAAACCAAGGAGGTTTTATCCCCATGAATGAATATAATTTTGATCCCATGACCGGTGAACCCATCCCCAAACCGGAGCAACCGGTGGAGCAGCCTGCTTACCAACCGCCTGTTTACGAGCAACCCATCGAGGAGCAGGCGGTAGAGGGCGCGCCCACCGCCGAACAGCCGGTCTATCATTACGTCCGCCCCGAGCAGGATCTTCCGAGGGAAGAGCCTGTTTATGCCGAGGCGGCCTATCAGCCCCCCATTGCCCCGCCCAAGAAAGAACCCAAGCCCATTACCGCCAAGGTATTTATCCCCGTTGTTGCGGGGGTGGCGGTGCTGGCGCTGGTGCTGGGGCTGATCGGCGGTTTTGCGGGCGCAAGACTTGCCGCAGGGGATACCGTTATCGCCGAGGGCGCGGCGGTGATCTATAAGACCACCAAATTGAAAGACGCAGAGGGCGATACCGTTAAGGATGTTCTCACCGTTCCCCAGGTGGCGGAGCTGGTGAAGGATAGCGTTGTTGAGATCACCACCGAGCAGATCGTTACCGGCTCCTTTATGCAGCAATATGTCAGCGAAGGCGCGGGCAGCGGCGTGATCATCACCGCCGATGGCTATATGGTGACCAACCATCATGTTATCGAAGGGGCGACCAACATCAACGTTCGCCTGGCGGACGGCACCGAATATGAGGCTAAGCTGATCGGCAGCGATCAGAAATCCGATCTGGCGGTCATCAAGGTAGAGGCCGCCGACCTTACCCCCGCCGCCTTCGGCAGTTCCGCAGAACTGCAGGTGGGTGAAACGGTGGTCGCGGTCGGCAACCCCTTGGGCGAGCTGGGCGGAACCGTTACCCAAGGCATCATCAGCGCTTTGGATCGGGAGATCACCGTCGATAAAACCACCATGCGCCTGCTCCAGACCGATACCGCCATCAACCCCGGTAATTCCGGCGGCGGAATGTTTAATACCAGTGGTCAGTTGGTGGGCGTTGTCAACGCGAAATCCGCAGGCGAGGAGATCGAGGGCTTGGGCTTTGCCATCCCCATCGATACCGCCGAGTCGGTGATCGAGGATCTGATCGGCCATGGATATGTTACCGGGCGGGTCAACCCCGGATTCACCTTTGTTGAGATCAACGATATGATGAACGCCATGATGTATCGCGTCAATGAGCTGGGGCTTTATATCTCCGGCGTGGAGGCGGGCTCTGATGCCGCCGAGGCGGGCTTTAAGTCGGGCGACTATGTTGTCTCGGTGGAGGGCAAAGAGGTTTCCACCGAAGCCGAGGCCAACGCCATCATCGATCAGAAGAAAGCGGGCGAGACCGTTACCATCGTTGTTAAACGCAACGGTAAGGAGCAATCCATCACCCTTACCCTGAGCGAGTATGTTCCCACCGTTGCCGATGCCCAAACCACCCAGCAAAGCGGTTTTCAAGGTTCCTTCGGGCGATAAATAAAATCCGCTCGGCATTTGCCGAGCGGATTATTTTTTATGTTTCTTCTTCGGGGATCTCCCGCGCCAAAGAGTGGTTGGAATAGCGGGGATCGCCGGTTACTTCTTTTATAATACGAATGAAGGGCGGGGGAGTAAAGGTTTCATCTTCCTCCGAAAGCTCCACCTCCATGATCGCTTGATTCTTCCAGAAGGGATAGATATCGATCTCATAGGTGTGACCTCCGTAGGGCAGGCAATAGCGGGTCTTCTGAATGGTGCGGCGGCGAGGGTCGCGGGATTCTAAGCGACGGTTATATTCTTCCTCGGTGAGCTGCTGCTCCAGCTCCAGCCGCTTCATGGCGGAGATGCTCCGCTTGGAGGTTTCAACATAGGTTACCTTCCCCTTCTCCTCGGTGCGGCGCACGCGGAGAGACCCCTCTGCCGATACCAGATAGGTCTGGGAAATCTTCTTGATTTTGCAAAGATTGGCTAAATTCAATAGATCGGGGCGAGAAATCAAAAATTTACGTTCGATTTCGTAGGGCATGATATTCACCTCTTTCCTATCATTATATAGAAGAAAAAAGAAGAATGCAAGAAAAATTGACAACTTTTGGCGTAAATGCTATCATAAAATTATAAATCAGAAAAGGAGGGAGCCCATGAACCGAAAAAAATTGCAAATTCCTGCGGGAGTCGCCGAAATTCTTTTTCGCCTTGCCCAAGCGGGGGAGGAAGGGTATCTGGTTGGTGGATGCGTGCGGGATTGGTATATGGGCATCCCGCCCCATGATTATGATATCACCACCTCCGCCCTGCCCCGGAAAACGGCGGAGATTTTTG